>PLSX01000192.1 GCA_003165315.1 Acidobacteriota bacterium | reverse complement strand
GCGAGTTTCTGTTCCCCCGGCAACTGCGGGTGGTGGAATCCATTCGCCAGGCGCATCCGCAGGTCATCGTCCGGCTGCACATGTGCGGAAACACCGATCCCCTGATTGCACAAATGAAGCAACTACCCGTGCAAATCTTTGAATTGGATTCGCCCACCAATCTTGCCGCAGCGCGGGCCTGCCTGGGGCCGGACCGGGTGATTCTGGGCAATGTCGCAACCATCACCGACATGCTGGAAGGAAACCCCGAGCAGGTCTATGAGGCATGTGGGCGGTGCCACAAGACCTGCGGGAAGTTCCACATCGTGGGCACGGGCTGCGAGATGCCGCCCATGACGCCCGATGAAAACCTGCACGCCATGGTGCGGTATTCGCGGGAACATGGGCCGGAGGAGTTCGAGACCGCTTGGATTGATATGCTGGGCACGCTCGATCCAAAAGCCGGGACTGGCAACAAAATCCCAGACGAGGAGAAGTAACATGAAGAGGGTGCTGAGTTTGTTGTTTGCATCGATGTTGGTCTTCTCATTGGCGATTCCTGTATTTGCTAACGGACAGGGTGGGGATGATACGGGTATAGCCGCGAAAAAAAAGAAGAAAAAGACCAAGAAGACCAAGACCCATCGAACGAGTGCGAACGCCGAGGCGAGATCATCAAAATCCAACGAGCCTGATCGCCTCGGGCTATGGACCCAGGCGATTTGAAGCCACCGTTAGAACTCCAGTTTCACCCGCCGCGGGCAAGGGCTTACTGATCGCGTAAAGTATCAGTCTGTTGCTTTTCCGGAGCAGGGCGCTTCCAATGGGAAAAAACTGAGCAGTCGTGCAGATCCTCCTTGCCACCCAGGGCGATTGCACGAACAGCCGAAGCAGGGGGATGAGGGGGACAGCACTGGCGGCGGTGAAGGCAGCGGCTTCTTCCGGGTGCAAAGTGGTGGGCTGCATCTATTTTGCTGCAGGAATAAGTGTATCAGACTGCAATGTTAGAGTTGATGGATCCGGTCCAATATGATTGCAACCGTAACTTTGAACCCGGCGGTCGATCAGAGCGTGACCGTTCGAGGTTTTGAAATCGGCAAAACCAACCGTGGCGAAGTGGACTGCGTCGACGCCGGCGGGAAGGGCATTAACGTGGCGAAAGCCCTCAAGCGCCTGGGCTCCACGGTCTGCGCGCTGGGCTTGCTGGCGGGCAGTAACGGCCGGTTCATCCTGGACGCCCTCAGCGCCGAGGGAATTCCAACGGATTTCATCCAAGTCCCCGGAGAAACGCGCGTCAACTTGAAGATCCATGATTCCGAAAGGGGAGCGGAGACGGAGCTGAACGAACCCGGATTCCATGTTACTGCCGAACACTTGGAGGAATTGCGACGGAAGATTGAAGCCCATGCGCCACAATGCGCTGTGATGGTCTTTTCCGGAAGCCTGCCGCTCGGTGCGCCCCCGGAGATCTTTGCGGATTTGATTCGCATCGCCAAGGCGCATGGGGCCAAGTGCATTTTGGACACGGCGGGGCCGGGGCTGAAGCTCGGACTTGCCGCCGGGCCGTTCCTGATCAAACCCAATCGCGCGGAAGTGGAAGACCTCCTCAAGAGAGCGCTCGGAACCCGGCGCGAGTTGGTGGAAGCTGCTCGGGTCTTAACAAGTATGGGGTGCGAGCAGATATTGATTTCTCTCGGGGCGGAGGGCGCGGTCGGAGTGGCGGGGAACGATGCGCTGTTCGCCCATCCGCCCGCCGTCAAGGTGCGAAGCAGCGTGGGAGCGGGCGACACCATGGTGGCGGTCATGGCTTATGCCGCCGTCATGGGCCTGTCCTTCCGCCAGGCTTTCCGCATGGCTGTGGCCGCGAGCGCCGCTACGGTGGCCATGGAAGGAACCAAAGTGGCTGATTTGGCCGCCGTGCAAGCGTTGATTCCGCAAGTCAATTTGGAAGATGTCGATGAATAAGGCGAGGAATCCATCGTGGCACGGTCCGGCAGTAGTCTTCGTACTCCTGCCCGAATCTCTTGCGCAGGCCGGGCTCCTCGGCGAAGACGACGAAGGTGTGAATGATTAGGAATGCAACCACTGCGTACAAGGCCATTGCCATCGAGGTGAAGTAAAGAGCCAATCCCAGCAGCATCGCGACGCCGCCGATGTACATGGGATTCCGGACAAGCCGGTAAGGGCCGTGCGGAACGAATTTTTTCGGAGGATGAAACACCGCGGGAGTGCCGCGGCCTTGGAATATGAACAACCCCACCGTGGTGAGAGAGAGTGCAGCCCCCGCCAATCCCAGCACGACACCGGGAGCAACCAACCAGGTAGGGACCCGGAGCGGAATGTATTTGTCCAGCCCACGACACATCAACGCCAGCGAACCCCATGCCGCCAGGAACAATGGCACGTAAACAATCGCCCGCAGCGCTATCCAAAGCCTGTTCATGATGTTTTTCCCTATTCGAAAAGCGAAATTCGAAGCTCGAAACTCGAAATTCGAAACTCGGATTTCGAAGATCGAGATTAGCAAATCACCAATCACATATCACAAATCGCCAATCGTCAATCGAAAATCGTCAATTGACAATTCCTCAATGACCCGATGACCCGATGGACAGATCCCTGAATTGCAATTTCCCCGACCGCCGACTAGAATCGACAATGAGGTGAAAAAATGGAAAACGATGTCCTGCGGATTGCGGGAAAGGAATTTCACTCGCGCCTGATTGTGGGCACGGGAAAGTATCGCAGCTTTCAGGAGATGGCGCGGGCTCACGAAGCTTCCGGCGCGGAGATCGTAACCGTTGCCGTGCGCCGCGTGAACCTGACCGACCGCAGCAAAGAGTCCCTGCTCGATTATATCGACCGGTCGAAGCTTTTCATCCTACCCAACACCGCGGGCTGTTATTCCGCCGATGAGGCCATTCGAACCGCCCGCCTGGGGCGTGAAGTTGGCCTTTCCAATTGGGTGAAATTGGAAGTGATTGGCGACGAAAAGACGCTGTTCCCGGACAACTTTGAGCTGGTGAAAGCCACTGAGGTTCTGGCAAAAGAAGGTTTTGTCGTAATGCCCTACACCAACGATGATCTGATTTCCGCGCGGCGATTGATTGATGCCGGCGCGGCAGTGGTGATGCCACTGGGTGCGCCCATTGGTTCCGGGCTGGGAATTCAAAACCCCACCAACATTCGCATTATGCGCGAAATGATTACGCAAGTTCCTCTGATTATCGATGCGGGCGTAGGCACAGCATCAGACTCCGCTTTCGCCATGGAATTGGGCGCTGATGCTGTGCTGATGAATACTGCGATTGCCGGCGCACAGGATACGGTGCTGATGGCTCAGGCAATGAAGAACGCGGTGGTGGCCGGACGCCAGGCCTTCCTTGCCGGCCGCATGCCTAAGAAACTTTATGCGTCCGCTTCCAGCCCGGTTGAAGGTGCTGTACGGTAAACTGTGTTGATAAAAGATAAGCTTTCTTAAGGGCGGCTCGAGAACCGCCCCTGCTCTCTAATTCACTCAATCTTGACAGCACCTGCCTACTTCTTCTCCAACTCATCAAGCGCAGCCAGAATTTCTTCGCTATGCTCCTGGGGTTTTACGCCGGTCCACACTTTGGCGATCTTGCCGTGGGGGTCGATCAGGAACGTGTTCCGCAATGCCATGCCGTTTTCGCGCAGCGAGCCGTATTCCGTTGTTACGACTTTTTCGGTATCGGCCAGCAGCTTGAACGTTAGGCTCTGCTTGGTACAAAAGTCCTGATGGCTCTCCGTGGAATCCACGCTTACGCCCAGAATCACCGCGTTCTTCTCCTGGAATTTTCCCAGGTCGCGTTGAAAGTTGTGGGCTTCAATGGTGCAGCCCGGAGTGTTGTCCTTGGGGTAGAAATAGAGCACCACCCATTTGCCCTGATAATCGCTCAGCCTTATCTTGCTGCCGTCCTGAGAGGGCAGATCCACTTTGGGAGCCTTCTGCCCCACCTGGGGAATCCCCCCAGCTTCACCTGCTGCCAACGCCATTCCCACGCACACGAAGCAAAGCATGCCGATCCGCGCGATCAGATACAGATTCATAATTTTTGTCCTCCTCAGCCCTGATCCTTAACATACACGTTTACGCGCGGGCTCGCAACCGAATGAGAATTCCGAATGAGAATCCCGGCAGTACCGAAAATAGATATAGATAAGGTCACAATAAACTTATCTCACACATGGCGGCGTAAAGCTGCCTCTACATCGAATGACGCCGCGGTGATTCCGGGAAATACCTTGACTTGATTCTGCTGAAGTGTTAACCAAAGACGCTTCCTTTGATGAATGATAAATCTGGGGGCGGGCGCCATGGGGTAGAGTCTTGCCCTGGTGTTGTTGGTGGTGCTCATCATTATCGCCACAAATTATTCGAGTTGAATCCGATGTCATTGATTGGAATTGATCTGGGCACCTCATTTATCAAAGGCGCCGTGCTGGACCTGGAGGAGCGCAAACTCAAGCACATTCATCGTCTGCCTTTTCCCCATCAGCTTGCGAACCGGCATCCGCTCTTTTGCGAGTTCGATCCTGACGAAATCATCTCCGTATTTCAGAGCCTGCTTGACACACTGTTTGCCGCCGCGCCGGATTGCGCCGGCATCGTGATGTGCACGCAAATGCACGGGATGATTCTGATGGATGGGCAAGGGCGAGTAGTTTCGCCCTGCCTCACCTGGCGTGACCAGCGCGCCACGATGCCTCACCCTTCCGGGGCCGGGACATACTTCGATGTGCTGTCACGCCGCATCAGTCCAAAGCAGAGGATGCAATTGGGGAATGAGTTGCGCCCGGGAACGCCTGCCAATTTTTTGTTTTGGTTGGCAGAGAGGCGAGAACTGGAGCCCGGTCTGATTCCGGTCTCGATCCCGGACTTCCTAATAAGCTTACTGACTGGCGCCGCGCCCAGTGTGGAAGCGACCAACGGCATGGCGTATGGACTGCTCAATCTGGAGACGATTGACTGGCATCGGGGTGTGATCGAGGCGCTGGGGCTCAGCCGTTTGCGCTGGCCTGCCGTTCGCAAGCATGGAGAGGTAGTCGGCCGCCTCAAGCTCGGCGCCAGGTCCGTGCCCTGCTATACCCCGGTGGGTGACTTCCAGTGCGCGCTGCTCGGCGCCTTGCTGGAGATGAGCGAGCTCTCCCTGAACATTTCCACGGGTTCTCAGGTCAGCCGTCTGACCGCTGAATTGAACCTGGGCGACTATCAGACCCGCCCGTTTTTCGACGGCAAATTCCTGAATACCTTCACCCATATACCTGCCGGGCGGGCTCTGGATGTGCTGGTTGACCTGGTGAGCGAATTGGCGCGAGCTCAGCATAGAGAACTGCAAGACCCGTGGTTGTATATTGCGCAAGCGGCACTGAAGGTTCAAGACAGCGATTTGCGCGTAGACCTGAATTTCTTTTCCAGTCCCTTTGGTGATCGCGGAACCGTCTCCAATATTCGCCAGGATAATCTGACCGTTGGCCAGCTTTTCCGCGCCGCCTTCGATAACATGACGGAACGCTACTACCAGTGTGCATTGCGGATTTGGCCGGAGCGCACGTGGAAGAGGCTGGTCTTCTCCGGCGGGTTGATCGGCAAACTCGAGGCTCTGCGGCGCGTTGTTCAGAGTCGCTTTCAGATCGATTACCGCATGGCCCCTTATGCCGAAGATACGCTGACGGGACTGCTGATCATGGCTCTGGCATTCAGCGGCAAGACCGCATCCATCGAGCAGGCTATGAACGATCTGCGCCGGAATTTGCCCTCGTGACGTTGCTGGCGCCATTCCCGCTCGAAGTTGGCCACGCTTGAAGCGAAAGAGATGAAAGGGTTCGGTTTCGATGGAAAATCTTGTCAGCACGCTGAATGCTGTGGGCAAAACCACGGCGGTTTATGAGAGTCCCGACGGCAGCAAAGTTCTGATTCTGCCCCACGGCGGGCGCATCCTGGGCCTGTTTGCTCCCCAGCGCGAAGAGAACTTCTTCTGGACGCATCCCGCGCTTGCATCCGTGGAGTCGGCGCAAGCTTTTTACCAAAGCTCAGAATGGCACAACTCCGGCGGCGACCGAACATGGCTCGCGCCCGAGGTCGATATCTTCTTTCCCAACTTCCCCAATCTTGACCCATATTTTCAGCCCCGCCAGCTTGATCCAGGCAACTACCGGCTGGATCATACCATCGATGGCCCGCAGTTGGTAAACGACCTCCATCTCACTTTGTCGCGCTCCCAGCGCCAAGTCGGTCTGCGGATAACCAAATCGGTGGGGCCCGCGCTCGATCCCCTTCGCCACGAGCTTCTTTCGAGCGGCGTGGAATACGCTGGCTACACCTTGCGCACTTCGCTGGAGTTGATGTGCCCATCCTCGAGCGGACCTGAACGCATCGGGCTCTGGAACCTGCTGCAGCTTCCGCACGGCGGCGAAATGTGGATTCCGACGTATTCGAAATGCCACCCTAACCTCATCATGGGAGCAGTTGCCGCACCTGATCTCGCCGTGGGCGAGCGGCTGATCCAATACAAGATGGGTGCTGTGGGTGAAGATAAGATCGGGATTCGAGCCGTGGCCACCGCCGGTCGCGTGGGTTACTTCTATCCTGATGGCGACCAGTCCGCGCTGGTAATTCGCAATTTCTTCGTGAACCCTTCCGGTGAGTATGTGGACGTTCCGTGGGACAACACTGCGGACTTTGGCTACTCCTTCCAAGCCTGCAACATCAAAGGCAATCAAGGCCCTTTCAGTGAGCTGGAATATCACAGCCCGGCCATCGGAGCAGGGACGGGGCGCACGCGCTCCATTGATGAATCGCAGGTTTGGGCATTTCGCGGCACATCCGCCGAGATTCGAGCAATTGCTCATACCCTTCTTTCATCAGACATGTGAATGCCATCAGTAATGAAGGGCGCAGGAATGCCCAATGGGCCAAAGTACTTCCAGCGGCCTATTTTCCCCGGCCGGGCTATGTCGACCCGAGTGCCAGCCGCACCGTGGCCTTGTGACCGGATGCGAAATCATCATGTGACGAATGGATGCTGGGGGTTGCATCCTTCACGCCAATTTCAGATACAGCGCCGTGTAGGTTCCGCAATCAGAAAGTATGACCTGGTCCCGGCCTTGTCTTCGCTCCACTACCAGGGCCTGTTCCTTGGGCCAAACCGTTCGCCCGCCCGCCAGTGCAAGTCGCCGGGAATCCACGCTGATACGCACCGGCGGCGCCTTGCGCGGTTCACCTTCCGTGAGGAGTTCGTTGGTATTGAGCACTTGCACCAGAATAGTGCGCTTGTTCTTATCCCAGAAACACGTGCCGTAAACCCATTCCGAGAACGGCTCAGACCGAACTTCAATAATGGGATTGGGGACCAACTTGCGAATGAGCGCGGGAATCCACTCGCGAATCCAAACAGGCCGCCCCTTGCGCATGATGGGCTCATCGTAGGCCGATTTGTTCACTTCCGAGCGGAAGATGGGGACGCCGAAGTAGATGGCCTTGCCTTTGCCGACATTGTTGCAGGTCACCGCGCTTCCGCCCACCTCGTTTCCCGGCGGCGGCGAGAACCAGTTGTACCAATGGAAATTGGGTTTGTCCTCCACCATGTAAGGAAGCCGGTAGCGCATCACCTCTTCCGCGGTTCGCGTGTTTACGGTTACGAACGAGCCCGGCAGTCCCACGGTTTCCTTGCTGAAGCTGCTGGCGAGTTCATGCCCGGAGGATTCAATGTAAGTTGAAATGAATCGCTCCTTGGGTTTTCCATCAGGGTCGTAAAAGTACTTTCGTTCCTCCCCGGCATAATCAACCCCGAACACATCGGCCAGGGCAAAATTCGAACGCTCCAGGTGCTTTTCGTCCCGCATCCCGCACTTGCCACTCGCCAGCAGCGTTCCCCCCTTGGCCACCCAGTTTCGAATAAGCTCGGCGTGCGCGTCGGACAGCACTTCCACGTCGGGAAGCACGAAAGTGTCAAACTGATTCAGCAGGTCGGCGTTTAAACGGAACTCAGGAATGCTCTCCACCGGCCTGCCGGCAAAGGTGAGCAATTCCAGCGTTCCCAGCATGGAGTTGCGGAAGTCCGTGGGACGCTTCTGCGCCGCCAGTTCATCCTGCGTTCCCTGGCTGTAAAGTACAGCTGAGCTCAGAACGGATTCGGCGCCCTCGAGAAGGCAATCGATGTTGCGCACGTCCTGCCAGGCATCTTTGGCAATGTTGAACCAGCGGTCCGAGTAGCCCTTGCCGCCGTTCATCCCGCTCACCATGGGGGCTTCGCCAATGTAGAAAGTCCGGGCATTCTGGACAAGCAGGGCGTCAGCTTGCACGCGCGTCACGGCGCTGCGGTTGGTGTCCACGTAATCGTAGGCGTTCCATACGCCGGCCTGATAATTGGGCCGGCCCCAGCCTCTCAGCAGAATGGTACCCAGCGCAATTCCGGTGGCGGAGGGAATGGGCTCGGCATAGAGGAAGCTCACGCGCTGCTGAATGTCATCCGGGAAGGCTTCCGGCCCGCCGTTCAGGCCGATCATGGCTTTGGGCTTATGCTTCCGCATCGCCGCGATGATTTCATCCAGCATATCGGTCATGGAGCGCTTCTGGTGCCAGCGGTAACGCTTCTCCCATCCCTCGCGGGTCGCAAAGCCCTCCCGGTAGGGATCGCCCGGATGATCCTTGTCCCACGCAGCCTCGGTGTATTTGCAGAAGCAGAATGGATTCCGCCCGCTGCCGTGATAACCCACAAATTGAATTCCAAAGATGTCGAGGAATAGCTCGTCCAGTTCGTAGCGGGCAAACATCTCATCCACCATGCCCAGGACATATTGCCGGTAGGGCGTGTCGAGGCAGGTTACATTCCACCGCCAGCGTTCGGGTTCGCCCTTCTCGTTCACCCATCCCCAATCGGGGTGTTTCATCACAATCTGCGTGTTGAATTGCAGGCTGTAGTAGCCGATCACCGACATGCCCAGCTTGCGTGCCTCGGCAACTTCCGTTCCGAAAAAGTCGCCTTTCAAGTTGGGATGGCGCACTCCCACATCGCTGGTGTAAAGCGCGTGACCCCAGTGGTCCTGGGCATAGAGCAACACGGCTTCAGTGCCTGCGTCGCGCGTGCGTGCCATGACTCCCGGCACGTCAATGTCAAAACGCCCTTCGGGAGGAAGGTGCAGCGACAGTTCCATGGTCCGGTAGGTCTTGTCGGGAAGGATCATCCCTTTTTGCCGGTGCTGTTCGCGGAGTTCGGCGATGTGTGGATAGCCGCTTTCTGTCGCGGCACCCTGAAGCCCTGGGGCAAGCATCGCGCTCCCCACCGTGGTTCCAAGGGTTTGGATGAAGGTGCGGCGGCTGTGCTGCAAGGGCATGTCTTGAGTTTCGGGCAGGGAAGTTGCTTGGTTTACTCTTTCAGGTGTGCTCATGGAGTTCTCCCGGGTTCGGACCGATTGTGCTTCGCATTGCGGATACGTGGGCGAGGGGGGCTTCCTGTTTTACTGGCTAACCGATGGTAGCGACTTTGCTTTTTTGAATTCTCCTGATCTGGACGTCCGAGACCGCAATCAAGCCGGTCTCCATCATTTCCTCGACCACAGGGGCGAGGCGATCAATATTTTCGGCGGAATCCACGATGGTGACAATGGTGGGCAGGTCGTGCTTCAAAAGATGGGAGCGGTGGATTTGGGCCATTCCGCCATAGCCTTCCAGGCCGCGCAGCACTGTCGCTCCGGCTATTTTCATCTCCAGGCACTTTTGCACGATGGCTTCATACAGAGGTTTGCCCTGATAACGGTGGTGCTCAGAGAAGTGGAGCCGCATCAATTTAGCCGGCTGGTAGGTTGGCATCGCTTGTTGCTCCTTGCGGCTGGCCGCGAACCAGTCGCGTGAAGTCTACATCAGAAATAACGATTAAACCATCCTCAATCATGGCCTCAACCGCTTCCGCGCCCTGCGTGATCTTCTCTTCGCTATCGATCACCGCTATCATGATGGGCAGATCGCGCGAAAGGCGAAAGAGGCACTGTTTGTGGGTGTGCCCCTTCATCCCGTAACCCATGATGCCGCGATAGACGGTGGCGCCGGAGATGTCGATCATATGAAGCCGCTTGACGATGGCGTCGTAAAGTGGCTGATCATTCCAGCGGTCCGCTTCGCCCAGGTAGATTCGCAGGAGCTTGGCTTTGCCGCTTGTTTTTTCGTGGGGCAACGCGGGCTCCGCCTTTCTGCCCTTCATGACACTCTTGATCACCGTCGTGTCTTGAACTTCAATCACGCCATCTGTAACCATCTCGTACAGCGTGGGCAGAACCTCTTCCACCTTGCGAGCCGATTCAGTGAATTCAATTCGAATGGGAAGATGCTCGCTCAGCAATTCAACCTGAGCCGTGTGCATGATCTGGTGCGCGCCGAATCCCGCCATGGCGTTGTATGCTGTGGCGCCCGCCACGCCCTTGTGGATCAGGTACGAGAGGATGGCTTCGTAAAGCGGAACCATGTTGTGTCGTGTATCTTCATTGACGTAAATGCAGACCTTCTTCGCCGGGCCTTTGGCAAGCATTAGTCCTCCCCATTCCAAGACCGAACCGTCGAAAACTCTAACCTTGAAAACCATGTCTCGGGTATATTGCCCGTGCCGGAAAGGTGCATAGGCACTCCCGCCTGTGCGCGCGAGCATGCCCAGAACCCGTCCCGATGCTTTTGATCGGGATGGCCAGGGCATAAAAATCTACCGGTGGCCGGCAAAAACCGCGCCCGCCCAGACCGCTATATACCCCAGAAGCACGCTACCCGCAATATTCATTAAGCCAATCCATTGTCCGCCGTCGCGGATGGCGCGATACGATTCATATTCAAAGCTGGAAAAGGTCGTATAGCCGCCCAGAAAGCCTACCACCAGCGCCATTCTCCAGATGGGGTCGAGGTGCCACCGTTCCGTCAAAAGTGTCATCAGGAGGCCGATGAGGAAGGAACCCGAGACATTGATAATCATCGTGCCGAGAGGGAACAGCCCTCCGTAGCGGGTCATAATTGCGGTGCCTGCGACGTAGCGGGTTAGCGAACCAAGACCTCCACCGAGAAAAACAATCCAATAGCGCAACCGATTCCACCTCCGTCAAGTTGAGTGCCGATTCGGTAGTTGTGCAATTTCCGGTTTGCCGGTCAACCGGCCAGATTGGTCAATCCAGCAAAAGAATTGCCCTCAGGTATTTTCGAAAACTGCAAAGCAGCTCATTCGACTACAACATGCACATGGGACTTTGGCGGCCCATCAACCACCGTCGTGATCTGATTCTTCTTTCGGAGTCTGATTGTTCTTGTAAGACTTTCCACGCCATGGTTGACCTCGGTAGGCGATACGACGGTGACGCCATCGATCTCAACCTTGGCGCTCGTTACCCTATTGCTCCCGTCGCGGTCTCCATTCACGATTATGAGCTGATAGGCAAGCGCGGGAGTCTTGTGCATTTCGACCCCGCACCCAATATTCATCCATCGGCCGCTGGACCTCTCCTCCCAATTCGCCGGCTGTGGATTGGCCTCACAGTCAGAGAGGAGAATCTTCGCAGGTGCGTAGGTTGTACCGTTGTACCGGAAGAGGGTATAAGTTGGGCCCGCCATGATTCCGTCGTCCTGCGGAAAGCGGTCGCCATCTCCATTGAATCCCTCAATCTGCATAGGGCCGCTATGGTCGAAGTCCACCTCATCGCGCGATCCGTTATTGAGCGCGGCGATATTCCTGAGTTTCTTGCCATTCCAAACAAAGTAATAGTCGGATTCGCTTAGATTAGTGTCAAAAGAGGCCACGACCGTTTTTGCTAGCAGTGAGGAGGAATCCGCGGGGTCGGCCAGATTGATGATCCGAATGGCGCAGAATTCACCGCCCAGATTGAATTGCCGATCATCAACAGCGTCGATCATCCGCGCCGCACCTTGCTTGTAGGCGAGCATGGCGACTTCAGCGCGATCTCCGTCGTATATCGCCGCGATCAAATCAGGCGAGCCGTCATCCTTCCGGCTGAACACAGCAGCGCAGGTTCGACTATGATCTTCCGGGTCATTCTGATCGGCTGTTGGCGGCTCCCCGTGCGATAGGAATTCCTTGGGGAAACTTGCTAAAACGGCCTGCATGGCCGCAGGGCTTAACGGCTGATCGGAGTCCTGAGCTGTGAGCACGATCGGCATCATTAGGACCCAGGAGATCAAAACAGGTAAGCTGAATTTTCGGCTCATGCTGCCTCGTCTTCCAGCATATTTGGACACCACGTGCGCTCTGTCAGCTAACCGGAAACTACACCACTACCGCCGATTCGCATCCCGGCAAAGGCCCGAACAACTTCGTCTATCGTGTAAGCATTCTAACAAAGAAAAATGCTAGGAAGATGAATCAACCACTCCCCGTTCCAACCTGTTAAGTCTCGCGACGGCCGCGTCCACGGCCGGAGCCCCTGCGGCGTGCGCTTCGCGCGCATGGTTCAGCGCCTCCACGGCGATACGGCTGATTTCATGCAGCAGTTTCCGAATCTCCACTTCCAAGCGGTCGCGGCTTTCCTGAACGCGATTGAGGATGTCATTCTGCACCCGTGAGCAGTTGACTTCAAACAATCGGGCGAGGAATTCACGCCCCTCGCGCTCAATCACGCGGCTCGCGCCCACGAGTCCTAGAATCAAATCGGCCAGCCAGATCAGGGGCGATGCCGGCTGGGCGATTTCGATCATATCGCGAAACCGGTATTCCGACCGGACGCGAAATCCCATTTCCGGGTCGAGGGCGTGCGGCATCCGCGCCAGTTCCCGAACGCCCGCATCCGCCAGCCTCTTCAGAAAGTCATTGGCCATCTGCACAAATCGGGTGGCCACCTGCCGATATTCCTTTTCGCCTTCTGATTGCTCTTTGATCAACCAGGGCTGAATGTCGCGTCGGGCAATTTCCTGAGCTTTGCGCATGACGGCGTAGCGAAAGGTTGGCCCCATGCGGCGGGGAAGGGATGCCGCGGTTCGGTCAAACTCCTCAAGTGCTTGTGGCCAGATGGAAGCAAGAAACGCCTTGTGCCGTTCCACGAATAGGTCGGAGAGATGCCGCTGCTCGGCGATCCAGAGAAATTCCACCTCGCGCAGGGAGCGTTCCGCTTCGGCGATGGTCTGCTTCATGGCTGCAATTCTTCGCTCTGACTCTTCGATGGGCCGCTCCAGCGCCTCGCGCTCTTCTGCGATGATAGCCAGCAGTTGCTCGCTTAAACGCTCAATCCCGCGGTCGCAGGCTTCCTGAATCAATTGGTGCCCGGAGCCTTGAACAAGCGCATCGAGCGCCGCCAGGAGCTTTAACCAATCGCGTTCCGGTCCACGGTTTTCCATGCGCTCGGCCGCACTCACTTCAAACACCGGACCCACATGGCGCTGGAGTCTCTTCTCCAGAACCTTGATCGTGAAAGCTTTGGCCGCCGCCCGCTCCGCATCAGTGGTGCGGTCCGCCTTGTTCAGCACCAGGATCAGATTCTGAACTTCCTTCCCCACCGTTTCCACCAGCGCCAGCTCTTCGCCTGCCAGCGGCGGGTCCGCACCCACCACCACCAGGGTGGCGTCAATGTGGGGAATGAAGGCGTGAGTTGCTGCCGTGTTGTTTGTGAATACCGATCCGAGGCCGGGCGTATCGACAAAGCACATGCCCGTGGAAAGCAACGCGCTGGGTACAAACACCTCAACGCCCGTTATTCCCTTGGTGTTTTCAGGATTGAATTCTTCCGAAACGTATTGGTGCAGGTCGGAGACGGCCACGTCCCGCCATGTCCCGTCGCGGGCCTGAACGCGCGCTCGTGGACGCGCTCCAAATCGAATCACGGTGGGAACGGCAGTGACAGGAATGAAACCCACCGGAAGCACGGGGGTGCCGATCAGGGCATTGATCAACGTCGATTTTCCGCGCTTGAACTGGCCAATGCAGGTGAGGTAGAAACGGCCCTCCGCCACGCGGGCGGCAAGCGCGTCGCCATCGTCTGCGATGGATGGAGCGCCCAATTCCGCCCCCAGGCTTGCTAAACGGAGAAGCATGGACGCTCCATCCACGTCGCCACCGGGTGTGAGCGAAACTTCGATTTGATCCTGCGACATCAATACTCCCGTACTTTCAAACCGGTCCTGAAATGGCGATCTGCAAATACTCTGACAGCCAATATTTCGAAGTAAAAGCCACTTCCCCCGATGAGTTAAGATGCGCGAAGCGCTTTGGACTGCGGCCGCGAAGCTGCCGCTTTTGGTTTTTGTCCTTGCGGCCTTCTTGCAAGATCCGCCAATCAGGTTAGAGGTTCAAAGCGGCAGCTTCGCGGCCGCAGTCCAAAGTGCCTTCGGCACGCCTGCCTTCAGGCCTCACGGAGTGAGGCCCCAATAAAAAAAGCGATTGCACTCATATTGAGCGGGCCTTGATTCCATATCCGTCCTCGCGATTTCAACTTCTCGACCTTTCAACTTTTGAACTCTTCAACTTTTCGACTCTTTAACTCTTCAACTCCTTACTTTTCAACTCTTCGACTCTTGAACTCTTTAACTCTTCACCTGCCAAATCCCGCCCGGAATTTTCCCGGTCCGCAGAATCGCGGTCAGCTCATTTCGCAACTGCTCTTCGATGGGAAGCGACTGCACCTTGGCTACCGCTGTCTCAACCGGGTAGGGATAGGATTTGACCTCGATCTTTCCATCCTCCCAAACCGCATAGCGAGCCTCAGGACTGCCGGTTTTGGGCTGACCCAGACTTCCCGGATTCACCACCTGACGCGAGCCGAATGACTGCACAAAGGGAATATGCGTGTGGCCCACAAGCACAATGTCAGCGCTGAGATTTTCAATTTCGGCGGGCCAGCGCGGGGAATCGGCCTGGCAATAGCCGAAAAGGGAATCGGACGGAATCGCGTGGCAGATGTAAAATCGGGTCCTGTTGCGCTCCGCTTCCACATAGCGCGGCAGGTGCCGAAGATAACGTTTGTGCTCCATGCTCAACACCGAGTTGGTGTATCGCCGCGTCGCCTCCGCCATCTGCTTGAACCGCTGGGAGCATTGCGGGTCTTGATTGAATCCAATCGAGTAGTCGTGGTTCCCGCTCACCACAATGGCCGCTTTCGCCTTCACAAAATCAATCACCGCCGCCGGGTCGGGCCCGTAATTCACCAGATCGCCCAGAACCCAGAGCTCATCGTAAGCCTCCGGAAGCGCTAAAAGGGCGTCGGAGTTGCCGTGAATGTCGGAAATGATGACGATTTTCATGGGATGAGCCGATTTTTTACGGTGCCGTGAACGCTTGAGTCTTCTCTCTTCCTCTGAGTACGACGCTACGGATCAACTCGGTCTCTTGCAGCAGGGTCTGGACCAGATTCTCGCAAGCAACTTTATCCTGGGGCGAGAGTTCTCGTCCATACCCGGTCATACGCTCGGGCCGCGCGTTTTCCAGCACCACCCAGAGCGTGGAGAGCTCCCGCCACCAGCATCTGGACCGGGTCGGGCTTCTGCAGCCGAACGTCGAATTTCCTTAATCCCGCGTGTAGGCAGGTTCGAATTGCCGCGATTCTGTCCTTACAATCCGAGCCTGCTCGGGGGAAATCCGGGAAGCATCGCCGCTGTCCCGCAGCGCATCGGCGGATTGCAGGACTAGGGACATTCTGTCCAAAGCGGCGTCGAAGAGATTGCCGATGGTCGCCAACCGTCGCGCGCGAAGTTCATCCAGCAACATATTGTCCCAGCCCTGGGTTCGTCAAAGTTCGCTCTTTATTGGTTATTTGTGCTTTATCCACAATGCGATCAGGGCATCGACCGAAATAGGCGCGATTTCAAATTTCGGAAATCGATGGCTGCCATCACCGCCTAAAACAAAAAAACTCCTGAACGCCCATCGGCGGCCAGGAGTCATCACCCTGCCTCAGCAGGGAATCGAAAGGTGAACTCCATCACCCAAAATGGAAATATACCACATGCACGTTACCTTGGGGGTAATTTGATTTTGCCCGTGGCGTCTAAGCGCAGGTGTTATGCAGACGTGGCCCAGAGCGCTGCGTTTCACTCAGTGCGAGTAAATCTGCACCCACTGGCCGCGGCGTTCCATTTGAGCCAAAAGCCGAAGATGGTAGCGGGCCACCACGGCCCGGGCGTCAGACTGCGGTTGATAATCGAAGTATCGACCCTGTATTCGCAACCAGGCCGGATATCGCTGCAACCAGTTGCCGGGCGGTTCCCAGCGGCGGGAATAGAGATAGAGCAGGTCAAAGGTTTCCGGCGGCACGTTGGCAAACTCACTTGTTGCAAACCCCGGCACTTGGACGACGCGCAGAGGGTTGTGGACATATCCTAGAAACGGTCGCGCCAATTCATCGGAAGCCGGCCATGCGGTCAAAATGCGGGGTTGATTGGGTTGCGCTTCCAGAAAATGCGCGGCCTTTTCGTGCAAATTTATGAAGTCCGCGTAGGCGAGATTATCCTCGAAGGGAAAAGGGTAGGGCGGATTGATGAACCAGGACCCGACAAAGCAGACAGCGACCAAAGTTAAAATAATCCGGCCCACAACGCGCGGCAATCGAATCACCATGGCGATGATGGCGAGATAAAAGAGGGGAATCACGGGCAGAAGATAGCGGGGAAGAATCGCGCCGCCCACCACGCTCAGAAGGAGGAGATAAATTGTTACCAGCTCCCCCGTCAGAAAAATGAAGGGGCGCCAGGGTGGTCCATCTTTAAGGCGGGCCGGGTCCATCTTGGAATATTTTCGACCCCACCAGATTCCCACGGGAGCGCAGAGAGTCAAAACCCAATTGAACCCCGCGAAAAAGAGCTCATAGCAGCGGCGCAGCAGGCTCCAGAAAACCCTTCCCGGCGAAAGGGTTGAATACAGGTTGTAGCTCAAGTAATTGCGGTTGCCCGTCCAAAAGCCCGTCGTGTGATGGTAAAAAAGCGCCCATGCCGCAAGCGGCAGGATTGGAGCCATCAGCGGCGCCCAAGGGGGAAGGGGAGCCTGCCGTTCCGGCGCGAATCCGCGTCTTCTTTGCCACGCATAGAGCCACACGACGGGTAGCAGAACCACGGCCGTTTCCTTGCTCAAAACTGCGAGGGAAGCTGCCAGCGCATAGAGCCAGAACTGATCTTCAAGCAGAAACAAGATCGCCAGCGTGGTGAAAAGCGCAGCGGCAAGGTCAAGGTGCACGAGGGTTGTTTGAGCAAAGAAGAGCGGCGAGAGGGCTAGCAGCAGAGCGCTCCAGAAAGCGATTTCAGGGTTGGAAATGCGCCGCGCCAATACATAGAGCGACGCCACCGTGGCGGCCGCGATTAGGGTCATGGCGGAACGCGCCACCCAGGCCGAATATCCCAAAAGCCGCCATGCGAGCCCGATATAGATCATTACCAGCGGCGGGTGGCCCTCCGGCAGGGTGGTATGGGGATTCAATGACCACGCGCGATAGAAGTCCAGCGCCGATGGAATGTAATATCCCGCTTCGTCCCAAAAATAGGGTAATCGAAGCAAGGGAAGGTGCAGGAGTATTAGGACAGCGAAGGTTGCGGCAAAAACGAAAATTGCCTTGAGAGGAAATCGCATGAGTAGCTAATTTAGCAGCAGACGAGCGCGGGAGTAAGGGCATTCTTTACAAGGCAGGTGAATGGCCCTCAGTGTGTTCGACTTGCTACGCAGTGCCGACACCTTACTTATTGCGGCAAGCGTTCGATGCCATTGCAGTGCTAACGGCTCCTCACACGCCACCCTGCAATACAAGTTCGTTTCATCTTTAGCCCAAAATGAGCCGATACCACACACAAAGGGGGGGCGGCTTTGGGCCGTCAAGGCACACTTTACCAGTAGATTATCGGCAGTTTACGATCAAATCTTGAGGCTGAAGTGGATCGCTTTCGGTTAACGTTTTGGTCGAAATGAGCCGATACCCACATAAGGGGGGAACGGCATTGGGCCGTCACGGCACGCTCTACCACTACGTTTATCGGCAGTCTTCGGTCAAGTCTTGAGGCTCAGCCGAGCAGCGATGCTACGCTTTTGCCGTAAGTGCAGCCCGTCGGATTCGTGTTGATGAGTGACGCGTGGCGGCGTAAAATCACTTCCTCATTGAACACTCGAGATGATGGGGGAGCCCCAGGACGCTTTCTGATTCTTGCCCCTTCTTGCAGACACGGTATCCGTGCAGAGGTTAAATGGTCACCGCCCGGTCATGCCAATCACAGAACGTCTTGAACCCCTCCAGTTTTCCCAGAATATTCGGGAATGTTTACCCTTCAGGTGGCTTTTCACTTGACTCCAAAGCCCGCCGGGCATAGGAAATGTCATAACCGTGAAGTGGGAATGCAAAAGATTTGAGTTAAGAAACGGAAGATCGAGAATTGGCGCGCATTCGCCAAGGCTCGGCGGCCCCGAAGACCGTTAGTGCAAGATGACCAATACGCGCTCTCACTCCGATCATGAGAAGCGATTATGAGCACCACACCAGGGAATCAAGAATTGACGTCCCCGGTTCGAAGAGGGAAAAATAGGATGAGTGACATTCTCGACAAGCTAAAGGGAGGCGATCGCCGCTCAATTGGCCGGTCTGAGGAGGTCGTGAAGCAGGTATGGGAGCGTCCCGAACTATTCCCCTCGGTCTTTCACGGTATGCTGCATCGTGATCCACTTATCCGGATGCGTTCGGCGGATGCAATTGAAAAGGTCACGGCGAAACGGGCCGACCTGCTCCAGCCTTATAAAGCCACTCTCATTCACAAGGTGGCTGCCGTCAAGCAGCAGGAAGTTCGCTGGCACGTGGCACAGATGCTCCCCCGGTTGTGCCTCGATCCCGGGGAAGAGAAAACCGCGCTCTCAATTCTGATGGACTACCTGGAGGATGCGAGCAGCATTGTGAAAACTTCCAGCATGCAGGCACTGGCCGACCTTGCACTTCGCAATTTTGATCTGCGCCCGCGCGTCATCCCACTCCTTGAGCATCTGACGCGCGTGGGCAGCCCTGCCATGAGGAGTCGCGGCCGAAGACTTTTGGCCCAGTTGATGAAGTCCACAGACGCCATTCGGCAAAAGTAATGGGAATGGGGACGGAGACGGTCATCAAGTATTCTGCTTCTCCAAAGCCAGGCATGCCTTGTCGCCCAAAGCATACGCCGCTAAGAGCGGTATGAGTGGGATGAGCTTACCGGCGGTACACTTAATCCTGAAGGATCGGTTCCTATGTTTAACATGCAGGATCAGGGCACTTTCATTGAAAATCAAACCGCTCCGATGGGGCTCAAGCAAAAAGCGTTGTTGTGGTTACTTTTCTTTCTGATCTGTTTGGGACTGGGACACGCTCCCCTGAACCGCTACGATCCTGGGAAGATGACGGGAACCACTGACGTGGCTGATTATCAAGATATTGTCTTGGGCCGGAAGGAGCAATCTGCCTCCGGCGCGACTGGGCTCTATGAACGGATTAACGATTCGCAGAACCTCAACCGCGTGCTTGTGCCTTACGCCGCCAAGCCTTTCTATTGGCTGGCGCGGGGTCGTCTGGGTACCTGGGACCCGGTGCTTTTTGGCTTGCTGATGGCGAATGCAATCTTTACGGCAACCACCGCCTGCTTGTTGGTGGCCATCGGATATCGTTTGACACTCAGTTTTTCGACGGCCTTGCTGGGGGCAACCCTGTTCCTGTTGAATTTTTGTGTTACCAATTTCAGCCTGGCCGGGATGGTTGATTCCGCGGAAGGCTGCTTCCTGCTGGTCATCGTCTGGTCCCTGCTGAGCGGCCGCTGGTTTCTGCTGCCCCTATGGGGAGTTTTCGGTGCACTCGCCAAGGAGACCTTTGCGCCGCTTTCCGCCCTGCTGGTATTCGGTTGGTGGGCGTCGGAAGCGCGGCGCGACCGCCTTCAACTCGCCCACGTGGCCTGGATGTGTGCCTTAGGTGTGGTAATCCTGGCCACCGTCACCGTTGTCATGTCAACTGTCGCGGGAGGACTGGTTTGGCCCTGGCAGTATGCAGCCTTTGTGCGCGACCGTACCGGCTTTCTGCCAGGATTGCGGGAATGCCTTCTTAATCACGCCTTCTGGTACATATTTATCTGGCTGCTCCCATTGGGGCTGATGCGCTTGCGCCGCCTGCCCCGGCCCTGGGTAATGGCCACTGTTGCGGCATTTTGTGGAGCTCTGGCGTTGGGCGCCTACAATAACGCAGGGGGCAGTACTTCTCGCGCCCTATTCAGCATCGCCGGACCGATCCTGAGCCTGTCCGTGGCGGTCTTCCTCGCCGGTCCCCAGGGTGCGAAAGAAGAAAGGCATGGTTTGCCAGGCATTTGACCGGCGTAGTGCAAGAGTGCGTGTATTCTGGGCTCTTTTGCGGCCGTTCCCCTTGTTATGATCGGCATTTCCGTTTGAACAGCCGCGGAGGAGTGCGAAGTGGCGCGCACCTTCTCGCTACCGGCTCCGGGAGTTTCGACTTGGTGGTAAACAGTCACAGCAGGGAGCAGCGTAGCGCAAAGGTGTGCGTATTCTGCGCTCCTTTGCGGTCGTTCCTGAGGTTTTGGTTGCCATCTCCGTTTGAAAAGCCGAGGAGGAGCGCCAAGCCGTGCGCACCTCCGTGCTACTGGCTTGCTCAAAGTGTGAGAAGCAACTGTTCGCAACAGCCCAAACAATCAGGAAATGGCTCCCTTCGCTATTGCGGGAATATGAGCCGCGGCAATAGAATGACGTCTCACCTGTTTGCATTTGATTCAGCAGCATGTGCTGTCGCGCCTGAGCAGAGACTCATATACAAAAAGGAGCCGGAATCCGGAGTAGATCGCGTGAGGCCCATCATTCGAGGTCGCCCCAGGGCATTTACACCGTGGCAGAGAGTGGGTATAGCCGCTGGAGCTGTGGTGTGTATTTCATTGATCGGGTTCGGGGCAGCTAGTGCCTGGCAAGCCATTTCCGTTAGCATCCTTATTAGCAGGGTGAAGGATCCAGAATCCGCGGTCCGTCGTGATGCGACTAACGCCGCAGCATTAGAATTGAGCAAATGCGGCTGGCGGCCAAGTCCGTTTTGCGACAGTCTGCGCACAGTTAAGGCTCTGATTGCCGCGCTGAAGGACCCCGATGCAGAGGTCCGGATAAATGCCGCCTCCGCATTGGGTTTCTCCAGGAACCCTCGCGCAGTGGAGCCTCTGATTGCCACCCTTAAAGAAACCAATGACGAAATTCGCGAGGCCACGCGAGCAATGAACAACCGCGCAGTGGTCGACGGCTCTGAGGATGCGGATTCTGGGGCACGGTGCGCAGCTGCGGAGGCGCTGAGCGAAATCGGAGATCCTCGTGCGATCGAGCCCTTGATTGCAGCCCTAGAAGACACAAATGTGTCTGTTCGAATAGCAGCGGCCACTGCACTGGGAGCGCTGAAGGATCGACGCGCAATCGAACCGCTGATTGCAGTTTTGAAGGACATGGATGACTTTAGCCGCGGGCAGGCTGCCAGGTCGTTGGGCAGTTTCAAGGACCCTCGAGTCGCCGAAACCCTGATCGAGGCTCTTAGGGATGACTGGCTTCATGGAACCGCAGCTGAAACCTTGGATAGAATCAAAGGCGATCCAGGCGTGGCCGGGCAGTTGATCGCCGCCATTACCGATCCTGATCCCAGAGTGCGAGGAGTGATGGCTGAGTTGCTGGGCGGGATCGATGATCCCGGTGCTTCCAAGCCGCTAATCGACACTTTGTTGAAGGACCCTGACGATAACGTCCGCCTGAACGCGGCCAAGGCATTGGTCAGACGCGGCGGGCCAGCTTCCGAAGCTGCGCTGATCGCGGTCCTCGATACCCGTCCGACCAGAGACATCGCCAATTGGCTTCTGAACTCCGGAAATCCGAAGTTGGTTCATGCAGTAAAATCGCGCTTTTCGACCACCGTCCGCGAAATTGAAATTCCCCGAACGCCCGCAGATCCATACTCCACGCACTAGCCAGCGTTGCATGGTCTCAACCGGAAAGCGGGGCACGGTATTTCCAGTTTCTTGTCCCATCTTGTGGGCATCAAAAATGGCGGACCATGCTCTTGAAAATGGTGTATATCGTGCCTGTCATGGATTTTCTTGTTGCGACATCAAGCCGGAGCAAAATGATGGCCTATTATCCCGATAACGAGTCTTCGGGCTCCACGATACGAGTGGGCTGGCTGGACAAGAAAGTCCCGTTCAGCAGCGGAATGGTGGACAGTACCTTTCTGCAGAGGCTCCAAAAACTATACCGCGATCGGACGAACCAAACTCGCGGCTATCACCTCTGCCCGTTTTGCACCAAACCGGAGTTTGGGACACCTGTGAATATAGAGGGGGAGGAGATTAAGCTAGGGTCAGCGGAAATCCATGTGCGGGATGCGAATGGTCAGACTTTCATTGCTCCTGACCTGCTGTACCACTATATCCTCGTGCATGGTTACTGTCCTCCTATTGAGTTCATCGAGGCCGTGTGCTCGAACGGATAGACCCACTGATGGGGTTGAGGGGACAGACACCTCGTTACCTGGTTTCTCAGCGAGGCGTTGCGCCAGGCTTCTTCCAGACTTTCTTTCAAGACTAATTTCCCCTGGGAAAAAGTCAGGACAAATTTACGGGACGATTTGGCTAGTGCAAATGGGGGGGGGCGCAAGAGGGTGTTGAGCCCGGCGCCCCGTCAATCCGCGCCGATCCGCACCTTTGGCCGCGGTTGGCCAAAAAAACAATCTAAAGGCTATTAAATCCACAGGAAAGCGGGGCATTATATTTCCGGAATACATGCACGGCATTTCCATTTTCTTACCCCATCTTGTGGGCATCAAAAGACCGTGAACCATGCTCTTGAAAATGCATATATCGTGCCCCGGATTTTTCTTAAGAACCTGGGGTGGAGGTTTTGTACCATGGCAAAGCTCGTCTATGGATTGAACCAGTCCTTAGATGGCTACGTCGACCATCTGGAATTCAGGCCAAGCCCGGCGCTCTTTCGTCACTTCATGGAGCAAGTGCGCGACCTGACGGGCAGTGTGTACGGCCGCCGCATGTACGAGGTAATGCGTTATTGGGACGAAGACTGCCCGGAGTGGGACGCGGAGGAACGAGACTTCGCGACGTGGTGGCGGAGCCAGCCGAAGTGGGTGGTGTCGCGCTCGTTGAAGTCGGTCGGACCCAACGCCACGCTTGTCAAGGATGACATCGAGGCGGTGATACGTGGGCTGAAGGCTCAGCTCTCTGGGGAGATTGAAGTTGCCGGACCAGAATTGGCAGGAAGCCTGACCAACCTTGGTCTTATTGATGAGTATCGAATTTACCTCCACCCCATCGTCCTGGGTCACGGCAAGCCATTCTTCTCCGGCCCTCGGCCGCCGCTCCGTCTTGTGACCAGCGATCGAATTGGCGAGGACGTGATGAGGTTGACGTACGTTCCTGCTTAATCGCCCGACGGATTGCGCCAGGGCGCCAGGTCCGCTTTGGGTCACGTGGCAGGCGCATACTCCGCGCCCGTGCGGGCCTGTGTTCCTCCAAAGTGGCCACATCAGAGCCGCAGGCATTGAAAGGCATGTCTGCGCCAGCCGCGAATTCCCGCTATCAAGGAGATGCCGGCGCTTCTTGCCTTCCCTGGGTCTGGACAGTAAACAGTTTGAACTCCGAATAGGTGTGGGAGTTGCGGAAAATTAGATCGCCACACTTTGTCTCCACTTCAACTTTACTCGGAAGCCAGAGTCCCGACGCCATGCCTTGGAAATGGACCTCGGCAAAGTTGCCCCGCGTAGTTGTCGATTCGAGCTTGATTTCGGGCACGGGCGCCATCAGGCCCGTCCACATCCGGACGATCTGATAATTGGCGGGATCGATCCATGCCAGGCCCTGGGTTAGGACGACCACCGACCTTCCGTTTCCAACAGCTATTCGTTCCTTCACCTGCGCTGTGGGCAGTTGGGCAAACGCCACAACGTAGGTTAGGCGTTTCTCCAAGACCTGTTGCCCGAGATAGCGAAACTTGCTGTCCGGCTGGTACGTGGGGTCAAAGAAGACAGGTGTAGAGACAAACCCTTGCGTGATCATGTACCCACTGTCAAAACGGCTTGGATCAACTCCCCGCCCGTTAATGTCCGTCCGGTATTCCTTAAGCTTGGCCTGCTTCCGATCCGGGTCGGCCAGCGCCAGGTAGCGGAAATCGTGGAAGACCTGGTCGTTGTAGGTCTGGGCCAGCGTCGATTGGTCTGCCATCATTCGCTGCTCCCGCACTTGTTCGCGCGAAGCCACATTGGGAAAGTTATGGAACAAAGTAGCAACGTTGGCGCCAACCTTTTGCAGGATAGAGGGCAGCAAATCCTGGCTCTCGGCGGGTTGGAGATTCTTGAGTTCCGGCACCCTTCGAACAAGTTTGGCGGATGGAGTGTCAAGCAACGATGGCGTCGGCACCGACAAGGTCGAGGGCTCTGTGCGCGGCGCAGATGGAGTTGTGGGAATATTCGCTGCCACGGCAGGCGCAGCAAACGTTGAAGGGTCTCCATGCGATGCGGGTGGGGCTGCGAGAATATCTCCTGATGGCACGGGAGCGGCGGGGGCCGTCTCGGTCCGCGTCGAGGTGGTAGGAGGTGCATTTTCGATTGCCGTAGTCCAATAACCGGCCTTGGCTCGAATCATGAGGTTCTTGCCTTTCGCATCCACTCTAATCGTGCGATATTTGCCGTCCATCGCCGGGTTCGTCGATTCATAGGCCAGTTCGTAATATTCGCGTCCGTCCGCAAAGGATTGGCGAAAGCCCTTCAATAGGTCGTTGCTATGGTGGTAGAAGACGCCACCCGTGGCTTGCGCCAGGAAGTTTATGGGGTCCTGGTTTTCCAAGGCGGATGTTCCCATGGTGCTCGTCACGTTTGCCATCATGCTTATATTGGGAACTTGAACTTTTTCACTGATATCGAGGGCTGGAGGGGCAGACAAACCGCGCGAATCTATTGTGTAAAACACCACATTCCGGGCGGTTGCCAGCCTTACGATTCCCGTCAACTCTTCCAGCAGGTTGGCAGACTGGCCGAATAACGCGTATCTGGGCTTGTTCGTATAGGTTGCGATCATATCGAAGAGTTGGCGGCCGGGCTGCAGGTTGAAGCCGTCAGACGCCACGATCATGACGCGTCTTCCCGGCGTTCGCGAAAGCTGTTCCGTCAGGCTGCGTAGATCAATCAGGAAATTGCGGGTGAGCATGTGGCGTTCCCGTGCAGCGTCATTTGCCCAGCCGAGAATTGAATCTGTATTGACGGATCCGCAGGGATCGGGTGCTTCATTCTTGTTTCTAGGGTCAGGTACATTGGGATTTCCCGCCTGCCGGCACTTGTCTTCCAGCATCCGCCTTAAATCAATCTCCTGTTGGGCCAAGTTTAAGGCTTCGCTGGAGGCAATAGTCTTGTTGATTTTCTTGTTCGCAAGGGCGGCTAAGACGGCTTCGGGATCCCGCGTCAAGTTCTGGATGACATCGGTCGTCCGGCCCAGTGCGATAACGGCGTATTGCGTGTCAGCGCCGTGCTCCTGCTTGAAAAGCTTTTCCAGGGCCCCGCGAATCTGGACAAAGCTGCCAAATGACGAATTGAGTGTGTCAAGGATGATGAGGTAGGTATGGTGCGGACGCATATCATTGAGCGTGTTTGGCGGGTGAAGAGGTTGGGCTTCGCCGGGTCGCGGCACAGGTTCTTTCCCACTACCCGGCTGGAGCAGATCGGGCGTGGTGTCTTCATGGGTAGTGAAGGATGCAAGCTTTTGCTCGACGCCGTCTTCAAATACCTGAAAGTCGCTCGCTTTGAGGTCGGTGATAAAGTGCCCCTTGCGATCCGTCACTACCACTGGCACCAGGACCTGCTGCACCTGAACCTTTATGGTTGGGGCCTGGAGGCTGGGCGTTGGCTCTTGGGCCATGCCGATTCGGGTTAGGGCGATGGAGACGAGAGCTACGGCAAAGAATTGAAAATTTCGGTCACAAACGGAAATGGAACACGCCATGCATTTGGTACTCCAATTTACGTGCGGCGCGGGGGCGCACACATGATGGACGATGCAGGCTCAGCTTAAGAAAACGTGTCATTACGCCATCTGGTATTCGCCGAAGTGCGGAGAAAGCATGGGCCGTCCACCTGGTCCGCAACGCTGTATTTGCTGCCGCAGAGATCAAATCAGCCGAAGTGCGACTCCTCCACCTAAAATAAAGATTCGTACTTCATGGTGCTGTATCAAACCATGCGTTATTGAACCTGCCCTTCGAGGCCATATTGACGTGCCGCTTCCTCGCTCCGGGGAGTGGGGACCTTATTCCCAATCCTGCCGTTGATTTTATCAATTCGCTGTTTGGCCTTGGTATCATCCATGCGTGGCGCGTGAAAGTCTTGTCCGCCCTGGTGCAAGACCAGTTCCGTTACTCGCCCCCGAGGATCTAAGTTGAACAAGATTTGCGCATCGGCTGCGGCGACAAAAAAATGTCGCGGTCCGTCCGGGTAAAGGTCTATTTGCGGCTGGCCCTGCAACTGCAACCAAAAATGATCATTCTTGTGAGACACGGTCATGATCAAGTCCCCGGGAATCTCATAATTTCCAACGTATGCTTCAAAGAGGTGAGGGTCCATGGGTATGGGCTTGCGCACGGCAAGGAGGTCTTTGGGCGGCCTTACGCGGTCAACCACGAACACTTCCACAGGCCTTTGCTCCAACTTTGCCGTCAACCCAATCTGGGTTTGCAGCGCGTTGATTATTACGGCCGGACTTGGATTAGGCAGGGTCGCGGGGGGCAAATTTTCGGGCTGCGGCGCTGGAGCGGAATCCGCTTTCCAATTTACCTTAATGTCGTAAGCCTTTTTCAGACCAGTCTGGTCGAGTACCAAACGCCCTAATCGTTGGGAAAGCAGTTCTGAGAAATCGTCCATCCGCATCGCCGCACCGTCAATGAAAGTAATTCCCTCAGACCTCAGTGGGCCTGCCTCACCCGGCTGCGCCTCTTGCATATGGGTGCCGGCCGGGCTCACTGTTAGTACATAAACTGAAAGTAATTGAGTGTCGCGATGAAACTCCAATTGAAAATGGTCCGCGAGCATTTTGCCGACCCTAGCTCGCGCATCGTCGACAGACTGATAGTTGCTGGCTGTAAATAGTCCCGGAGCTTTCGCTTCAACATTGTAATGACCATCCAATATCTTGGGGCCCGATATCTCGTCGTTTTGCACATCAAAGGCAAAAGCCATCAAGTCCCGCAGCGAGTAGTTGTCCATACTGAACACACCAGGACTTATCAGGATGGTTTTGCTTTGGTCTCCCGGCTGGCTTTCCCGGATTGTCACGCTCTGAAATGCGGCGCCATTAAGTTCGACTGCATCAGCCCGGACGCGGGATGGTGTGCCCAGTAGAGCCCCGATAACGATGGGCCCCAGAACCGCCGCAGTGGCCGCCGTAGCCAGCAACACCTTTCTGGCCGCACCCAATTTATGGGGCAATTGCGGGGTCATGATGGACTCGATCCGCTTCTCGAGATCCGCTCCCGCCACGCCCGCCGCACAATCCAGCCGCGATTCAAGATAGAATTTGCAGACTTGAAGGAGTCCGCGGGCATAGGTTTCCGGGTCGCCACCCGCGGCAATCACCGCCTCGTCGCAGGCGGCTTCGCGCTCCACGATCAGCCGTCGGCCCATCCACCACACCAGAGGATGAAACCAGAACAGTGCCTCCACCAGCATGTGGATGGCGGCGGTCAGGTTATCGCGCCGGCGCACGTGGCACATCTCATGCGTCAGGATGGTTTGCATTTCCCCCGGGCTGAGGCGTTCGCAGATTCCTTCAGGCAGTAACAAAACGGGCCGGAAAATGCCGATCACTCCGGGCTCCGAATTGATGGACGACGACTTTACGGGAATGGCCTTGTCGAGCAGCATTGGGGTGGCGTGGCGTACTGTGGCTTGAATTTTCAGCCATCGTGCCAGCCAGTAAATGCCCACTGCCAGCGCGCCGCATACCCACACTCCCACGAGGATCATCAGCGGATCTATGCCCGCCCTGGGCGCGGGGACCGTCGAAAATATTGGGAATGAAGGCGGCACCGGGGAAAAAGGCTGGGCAACCCTTCCCAACATCGGTGTCATGGGGACGTAATGAGTTGAACTCCCAGCCCAATGAAAATGGCCGCCCAGAGCGCTCAGAAGCGTAAATGGGATCAGGAATTTGCACGACGCGACAAACCACACCCAGTAGCGCGTATGCGCGCCGTTCCTGCGCAACGCCAACGTCAGCAATCCCGCCGCCATTGCGAATAGCGTCGATTGCCAAAGGTGGTTCAGCCAAGGGTGGATCATGAAGCGCTCTCCTTCCTGGCCATTTTGCGAAGAGTCTTTTCCGCCTTTTGCACATCTTCGAGGGTCAGCTTTCCGCACTCAATCAGGTGCGCCACAATGGGCTGGGTTTGGCCGCCAAACAGGCCCAGGAAATCGTCAATTAGCCAACCTTGAACGGCTTGGCGGGAGATAGCCGCCTCGAAGATGTGGGCGTTGCTGATTTTCTTCACGCGCCGAACAGCCTTTTTGGCCTCAAGGCGATACACGATGGTCTGGACGGTGGTGTAGGCCGGGCGGTTGCGTTCGGGGAATGTTTCCTGAATCTCGCGGATGCAGAGTGCGCCACGAGTCCAGAGGGCTTGCATGATTTGAAGATCGAGCTTGCTAAGTTTGGGGAGTGCCATATTCCTCACCTTACTACAACTGTCGGTGATTCTACGCCTCCACAATGAGCGATGCAAAGGGAAAGTTACGGGGAGAATGTGCGCCGTTTCGCGCTCGCCGCAGGCTCTTTTCCGGTTTCAGGCTGGAGTAGATCCGGGGTTGCCTCCTCATGCGTGCTCAAGGCCGCCAGTTTCTGTAGGGCGCCTTCTTCAATCACCTGGCGCTGAGGTTCACAACAGACAGATCCTTTAATGTCCTCTCGGCCTCTGCGCCTTGGCGTGAAATGCTATTGCACATTCGGGATCACGACTTCCAAGCCGTGCGATTACGCATCTCAGGGGGATTTGTGAGCCCCGGGAGCGACGACAGAAGAATCCAGCTCGTTTGGTTTCGAGGATGTCGCCCCGACAGGGGCTTGCGACGGATACTCCTGTTCGTTCTCCCACGGCTTTCGCCATGGGCCACATTATGGAGTCCGTTGGTGTGGGCTCGCGGGAACTCCAAATCATTAAGCTAGCGCTTATGGCATAAAGGGAAGGGCGACATTGGGCTGTTAAGCCGCACTTCAACGCTATCTTTATCGGCAAATCGTGGTGAAAAGTTGTGACTGAATGGAATCTCCTTGGGTTCACGCTCTTATCAAAATAAGCCGATACCGTATAGGGGGAAGCAGTACCGGACCTGCGAGGTACACTTTCTCCTCATCAATATCGGCAGATTGATGTGAAAAGTTGAGGCTGAGTTGAATAAAGTTTAGTTCAAGGGCTGACCAAAATGAGCCGATACACATAGGGGGGGAGCGGCATTCGGCCGTCACGGCACACTGTGCCACTACGATTATCGGCAGTTTACAGTAAAAAGTTGAGGCTGAGTTGGATCTACTTTGATTCACGTAAAGATCAAAAAATGTCGATACCCACATAAAGGGGGGGGCGGCATTGGGCCGTCACGGCCCACTTTGCCACTACGATTATCGGCAGATTGTAGTGAAAAGTTGAGCTGAATTAACCGATGTGCAAGATGCTCCAGGGTACGACGGGCCAGTCTTTTGGCGCTCAGCGCCCTACCTGCCGCCAAGTGCCGACTGCCAACTGGCTACTGCTTCCTGCCGAACGCCTACTTCTCCAGGGGATGCGAGTCCAGGTAGGCCTTGGCCGCGTCGGCCAGCAGATCGCGGTGCATGCGCATGGGATCGCCAAAGAACGCTGCGCCGGCGGATTCGTCCACGACGTGCGTGGCCAGCAGGTTGAGCGCGTCCTTTTCGTTCCACAGAGCTTCCGCGTAGATGATTCGCTTGCCTTCCTCGGGCTCGCGGAAGAGGCGCTCAAAGAATTGAATGGAGCATCCCTGGTCACGCGGCATGTGCGGGCCAATCATGACCATGTGCAAGGCGTTCCACTCCGCCGGCGTGAGCTGTTGCTTCCAGGCCGCGGCTGTTTTGTAAAGCTCCTGCATCTCCAGCGCCGTCGCGTCCGCAACGTTCGCGAGCAGCAACGGCGCCATCTGCCGCGTGAAGTTCTTCAATGTTGGCGCGCTTACTTGCCCCTTGGCCAGTGCTTGATCCAACAGTTCGAAGGACGCACCAAAAATCTTTTCTTGGCGCTTAAGTTGTACGGGCGTGAAGTGCCGGTGCGGAAGACTTTCGTGCGCGCCAGCCATCAGTTCGCGATAGTGCTGAAGGCGCTGCTGGCGATCCGCTGAGAAGGGGGCTTCCTGAGGGAACGACAGCATTACAAACAAGGCCAGGGGAATGTGGGCGACTGCCTTGAGCTCGTGATACTCCACGGGCTTCACATTGACGGTGGTGCGCTCCCCGTTGCGAACCAGAATCAGTTTGTCGCCCTCTTCAAGTATCATGGGGCCGGGTTGAGCCAGTGTTGCAGCCAGGGCTTGCTGGTATTCGGCACGGAATTCGCTGTTAAGCGCGTCGAGAAGCGGATCAGGGGCGCTTGCCGTGCTTGGCTCTTGGCCGAAGACCGGAGCGTAATTCAATCCGCCTAACAATGCCGCCAAAATTAGAGTAAGACTCAAACGCTTGGACTTCTGCATGGATGTTCTCCTGGATTCCACCGGTGATGACACCGATGGTTGCATCCTTCGAGTGAGCAAAATGAGGGTCAACACCTGCATCAGGACTTGAAGACGAAGGGCTTTACATAATCGAGCTGTTCAAAACGCACGTCTGGAGCCTTAAACCGCAGGGCCGCGCGGAAAAGCTGCGGATCCGCTGCATTGTCGGGAAACATATCGTAGTGGCAGGGAATCGCCACTTTGGGTTTGATGAGCCCGGCCAGTTCCGCGGCTTCCCAATGGCTCATGTTATTAAACCCGCTATTCATGCAGGTAATCATCATGTCCGGCTCGAGCCGGCGGACATGCGCGAGCAATTCATGGTAATCGGTGTCGCCCGAGATGTAGACGCGAGGGCCGTTTTCAATGGCCAGCACATACCCCATGTGGGTCAGTTCGCCATCGTCCGTGGGCAGGGCGAAGGTGCCGTGCAGGGTGACGTCGGAAAACTGTGTCTTCCCGCCGGGGTACACCTGCTGGACTTTGGACTTCTCCACGCCGCATTGGTCGAAGGTTTCGCATGCGAGGCCGGGGCCCACGAAAGTCTCCACGGCGCTTGGGCGCAGGCGCGCGATGGTCTCAGGATCTGCATGATCACCATGCGAGTGGGTGCAGAGGAAGTGGTTGACTTCCAATTCCTCGGGTTCGATAAAGATTGGAACGCGCCGGTCCAAATTGAGACCGATGGAATCCCCGACCTTCTTGCATGAGTTGGTCAGGTAGGCATCGACCGAGAACAGCGTGCCCGCAGGGGTCTTGATGAGGTATCCCATCTGGCCGAGCCACCACAGCGCCACTGATCCTCGATCGACTTTGAAGTTGCGAACCGATTCCATACACTCTCGTGACATGTTTACCTCGCTCTTAGGAGTCCAGGGCGAATAGCCCGGTAATACCCGGTGCATTCCGGAGCTTCCCGGCAAAAGGCACAGGGTGGGGAATGCTGCCGTACCGCCGGTTGCGCTGCATCAGGCATATATTTTTTGTCCCTGCGATTTCTTGTCCAGACACTTTCGCGCCTTCATTTTGTCCGCTTCCACCCGCCATCAGCCTGAATAATTCGATAAGCGGACTTCCCCGGAGATGTGACGGAGGGGCGAATGCGTTTTGCTCGGACTTTGCCAGTGACGGGTCATTCTCTCATGGGTTCGCAGCGCAGGCAACTTTAAGGTGATCGATCTGGCAATTTGGAATGATGCCAGGGGATCAACAAGGTTGACAGGCGAAGGTTGAAAATCAAGTTGACGTCCCCCCCAGCTCGAGGAGACTCCCGGCGCGTTTCATCCGAAGTAGCAGTTTTTGTTCCTTGAAATCAACATTCCCCTGCTTTGGCCAATTTACGAGCCGAAGTGTAGACCAGACTGCGCACAACTTTGCGCAGCCGCGCTATATAGAATCAAGGAAGCAAGCAATTATTGGGCAACCCCTCTTTCGCTCAGCGTTGTCGGTTGAAATGAAATGGTAATGTTTAAGAGATAATGGGAGAATTTTAGGGGGGTGAGGTGTGAATGAGGCGGAGGCTCCCTGGAGTTTCGTGACTATTTGGCTTTTGGATTGCTTCAAAAAACTGTTTAAGAAAATTAGCGGCTATCCTAGATTAAGTCTTATAGATCAGCCAGTTCCCCATTCCAGGAGTTGTACTGTTGATGCGGCGGACGAACATCGTTGTCATAGCCGGGATCTTGATCAGCTTTTCTATTACGGCTACCCTTCGCGGCCAGATTTCTCCGGGGCCTCTTTCCCGTGCTCATCAGTCCCTGAATGGCCCTACGCAATGCATCGCCTGCCATCGATTGGCAACAGGGAGCGAAAGCCTGAAATGCCTGGAATGCCACACGGAGATTGCCGCGCGGCTCGCAGCCCACAAGGGATTTCACGAGGCCATTTGGAACTCGCATTTGGGCAGCAAGGATTGCGTCCGCTGCCACTCTGACCACAACGGTGAGAACTTTCAGCTTATTCATTGGGAACCGACGCAGAAGGCTTTCGACCACAGAAAGACCGGTTACATTTTGGAGGGTAAACACGCCGGCCTCACTTGCCAGCAGTGCCACACGTCAGCGCACATCTTGCCCTCGGAACGTGCTTCCATCAAGATCCGGGATTTGAATCGCACTTTTCTGGGCCTCTCCCGCGATTGCCTCTCCTGCCACATCGACCGGCATCAGGGCCAATTGGGGCGGGACTGCACGCGATGTCACGATCTTAATGATTGGAAGACAACGAGCCAGTTTAACCACGCGCAAACGCGCTACCCACTAACCGGGGAGCACGGGCGTCTGGCCTGCCAGAAGTGCCATAAGCCGGAGGCCGAACATCCGGAGGTCATCAAATACGTTGGCCTCGCTTTCTATGCCTGCAATGATTGCCACACCGACGTCCATCATGGCGTTTTTAAGGCGGCATGCGAGTCCTGCCATACCACGGCGGGATGGAAACAGATTTCCGCGGCGGCGGTGAGTGAGCGATTTGACCATTCCACCACAAAGTATCCCTTGCTGGGAAAACATGCGGGGGTGCGCTGCGAATTGTGCCACCTGGGAGGGGATCTGAACCGGCCCATTCCCTTTCAAAAATGCCTGGATTGCCATAACAACGACCCTCACCATGGGCAGTTCAATGCCCGCAAAGATGGCGGTGAGTGCGCCGCGTGCCACACCGTTGAGGGCTTCAAACCCACCACCTTTACGGTGGCCCTGCACAAGGACACAGCCTATCCCCTGGAAGGAAAGCACAGCACGGTGGCTTGCGAGAAGTGCCATATCCCCAAGGGGCTCGACACCCTTTACAAAATCAAGGCGACGCAATGCGGGGACTGCCACGCCGACATCCACAAGGGACAGTTCGCGGGGGCACCTTGGAACAATCGCTGCGAGAGCTGCCATGTGGTCAGTGGCTTCAAACCCTCCACGTATCCTCTGGCACGGCACAAAACGACGAAATTTCCTTTGACGGGAGGACACCTCGCCGTACCTTGCATCGAGTGCCACAAGGCGGATGTCCTCAGCGCCAATCCCTCAACAGCGCTTTTCCGCTTTAACGAACTATCCTGCACTACCTGTCATATGGATCCTCACCGGGGCGAATTTGCAGAGCGGATGAAAGTGCGACGCCCCGATGGGTCGGTGTGGGGTTGTGAAGCCTGCCACTCCACTGTGTCCTGGACGGAGAAACTGCGCTTCGACCATTCTTCCACTTCGTTCGTCCTCACGGGCGCCCACAGGGCAGTGGCCTGCATCAATTGTCACAAGCCACCGAACCTTGAAGTCACCATGAAGAATGTGATTTACAACTCCGCACCCAAGCAATGCGGGGGGTGTCACGAGGATATTCATGCCCACCAGTTTGCCCTGGGCGGTAAGAATCCAGGCTGTGAGGATTGCCACAATACCGCGCGATGGAAACCTTCCTTGTTCGATCATGAGACCCGCACAGATTTCTCGCTTAAAGGGGCGCATCGGGACGTTCCTTGCAGGGACTGTCACAAACTTACACGGGAGGTTCAAAATAATCCCGTCCTGTTTTACAAGCCCACGCCCCATCAGTGTGCCGCCTGCCACGGCGCCGGAATCCCGGTTCCCAAAAAGTCAACATAGGCTATTAAAGTTATTGAATTCAGCGTGACTTGATGGACATCTGCTCGGTAAAAAATACCGTTGTTAAGTAGATTTTACATTCGCATGCATCTGCAAATTACATTGCATTTATTGAGGTTTTAGTTAAATCCCTCCGAATCTTGCTCTAATACGCGCACGACAAAGAGTCCATCCTGAATTTGACATACCTCAAAAAAACAATAAGATATTCGGTATACAACCTGCTCCGATTCTATTGGGGAGTGGTACCCCCCTTATGCAACCAAATAGAAACATTGTACCTCTTAAGGATCAATGCTCAGGGCTCGTCGAACAGGCCTATTTCTCTTTCTGCTGTTCATGCCGGTCGGCTGTCTTTTCGCCGACCAGGCAAGCCCTCGAGGTGTGACGCGAAGTCCCCACGGCCCCCTGAACGTACCTTGCGAGAACTGCCATACGTACACTTCCTGGAAGCCGCTTCGTAACGTTGTTGAATTCGATCACAACAAAACAAGATTCCCGTTGAGGGGGTTACACCAGGGAGTTTCCTGCACGGAGTGCCATGTCAGTTTGGTCTTTACGAACGTGGGCACGAAATGCGCGGACTGCCACGCGGACATTCACAAGGGGCAACTCGGTGAGAAATGCGAGGAATGCCACACGGTGAACGGTTGGCAGGCTTCGCTGCAAGCCATCAAAGATCACCAGAACCGGTTTCCCCTGGTGGGGGCCCACGCTTCGCTGACTTGCGACGAGTGTCACAAAGGAGCGGCAGTAAGCCAATTTCAAGGGCTTTCCACCGAATGCATGGCGTGCCATAGCACCACACTAGCCACCGCCACGCCGGACCACCGGGCACTACAGTTTTCCAACGTATGCCAGACCTGCCACAGCATGGATGGTTGGCTGGGCGCGAAGTTCGATCACTCCACCACAGGCTTTCCCCTTACTGGAATGCACGCCACGCTGGACTGCACGGCCTGCCACGTGAATGGAAACTACCAAATTACAGTGACCAACTGCGTGAGTTGCCATCTGAAAGACTTTACGGGGACGCAAAATCCCAATCATGTGCGGGCAGGGTTCTCGCAGGATTGCGCCACCTGTCATAACACGTCAAACTGGATGTCGGTAAACTTCAATCACAACATCACTGGATTCCCGCTGACAGGCGGACACGCAGGTCTTCAATGCATCCAGTGTCATGTGAATAACAACTACAACCTGACAACCATGGACTGCTCCAGTTGCCACATGGCCGACTTCCGGGCGACAACGAATCCCAACCATGTGAAAGCAGGCTTCCCCACGGCCTGCCAGCAATGCCACAACACAACATCATGGGCCAACGCCACGTTTGATCACTCCACGACGGGCTTCCCCCTGACTGGCGCGCACATCTCCTTGCAGTGCCAACAGTGCCATGTGAATGGAAATTACAATTTGACCAGTGCCAACTCCACCTGTGTAAATTGCCACCTGGCCGATTTTCAAGCGACAACGAACCCCAATCATGTGAAGTCGGGCTTCTCGCAATCCTGTGACCAGTGCCACAATACGGTTTCCTGGACCAACGCCACGTTCAACCACAACCTCACAGGGTTTCCATTGACCGGGGCGCATACCTCACTGGCCTGTGTTCAATGCCATGTGAACAACAATTACAATCTGACGAGCGCGGACTGCGTCACATGCCATCTGAGCGATTTTAAGGGGACGACGAATCCCAACCACGTGCAAGCAGGCTACCCCACGACTTGCCAGCAATGCCACACCACGACTTCATGGGCCAATGCGACGTTTGACCACTCCACCACGGGGTTCCCCCTTACCGGCGCCCATACCACGGTGCTCTGCGGGCTGTGCCATGTGAATGGAAACTACAACCTGACCGGGGCGAATACGGCTTGCGTAGCCTGCCACCTGCCTGATTACAATGCCACCACTGCTCCGAGCCACGTACAGGCCGGCTTCCCCACAACCTGCCAGCAATGCCATACGACGGTATCGTGGGGCAGCGCGACTTTTGATCACTCCACCACAGGATTTGCCCTTACGGGCGCGCACACTACACTGGCATGCCAGCTATGCCATGTGAATGGCAACTACAAACTGACCAGCGCCAATGCTGCCTGCTACAGTTGCCACCAGACAGACTTCACCGGCACGACCAATCCCAATCACGTTGCGGCAGGCTTCCCCACGGATTGCTCCATTTGCCATAGCACCGTGAATTGGGCGGGGGCGACATTCAACCATGCCACGACGGGATTCACGCTAACCGGGGCCCACACGTCGCTGGCATGCCAGCAGTGCCACATTAACAACAATTACAGCCTGACTAGCGCCAATACGGCCTGCTATAGTTGCCACCAGACAGACTTCACCGGCACGACCAATCCCAGCCACATGGCGGCGGGCTTCCCCACTGACTGCTCGGTCTGCCACACCACCGTAAGCTGGGCGGGCGCCACATTCAACCACAACAACACTCCGTTTCCCCTGACTGGCGCGCACGTCACTGTGGCTTGCACCACTTGCCACATCAACAATGTCTTTGCCGGGACGCCGACAGACTGCTATTCCTGCCACAAAGTGGACTATACAGGAACGACCAATCCCAATCATGTGGCGGCGGGATTCCCCACGACCTGTGCAACCTGCCACAACACGACGGCGTGGACGGGCGCTGTGTTTAACCATACCTGGTTCCCGATCCCCCACCACAGCGCGACCTTGTGCAGTGATTGCCATACTAATTCCTCCAATTATGTCGTTTTCACCTGCACGAATTGCCATACTCAGGCCAAGACCAATCCTGAGCACAGCGGGGTAAAGGGATACGTCTGGAACAGTGCTAATTGTTATGCCTGTCACCCGACCGGCCGGGGCGGATAGCTGGTGGTGGTGGGCACCCAAGACGGGGGACGGGCCGAGGCAGTCTTACGGATAAGTAGGTTGCGGTCGCACATCAGGGCAGTGAAAAGACAATTCAGAGTTGTTCGAGGCCATGTTGAACGTGGTGCGATCTTACATTTTTATGATCCCATCGAGTTGGAGAATTGGCGCCGCAAGGATGGCGTTAGGCATGCTGATTTTCCTGGGGAGCGGAGTGGGCGGGCATGCCGGCCAATCGGCTAGCTCGGGTTTGCGCGAGGATTTCCACGTGAAATATGTGGCAGCCGGAGTTGTATACCTGGACAGAGGGAAAAGCGCTGGGTTGGAAGAAGGGATGAAGCTTCAGGTGAAGCGAACGCAAGTGGAAAAGGATTCTGCTCAAAAGCCCTCCCATCCGGAGCCCGAGGTTATTGCGGAAGTCAGGGTGCTGTCCGTTGCCCTGGTTTCAGCCGTTTGCGAAGTTATTTCCTCAACGGATGAGATCAAAATTGGTGACCCGGTATCCTTGGAGCAGCCGGAAATCGAGAAGGCCATGGAGCAAGAACAACTGGGCAGCACGCGAAAATACCCCCAGGTTGTCTCCTTTACGGAAGGTAACCCGTTGGATGAAGAAGCCCGTGCTTTCGTGCCCCGGCCGCCGTTGCCGGAGATCAACAGGGCTCGGGGAATGATTGGGTTCGAGTTGGGTGGGCTTGCCAGCGGAGGAGCCTTTCCAGTTAACACGACGCAGATCGGCGGGTTCTTGCGTGCTGACATAACCCGCATTGACGGAACCTACTGGGGGTTGAGCGGCTCCTGGAGGGGAAGACTCACCACGCAATCGGGTAGCGCGGGTTTTCAGACTCTTGATGAGCTGGTAAACCGGACCTACCACATGCAGTTGACCTATGACAATCCCAATTCGCGCTGGGTGGCGGGATTTGGCCGCCTCTATCTGCCATGGGCACAAAGCCTGGATACCATCGACGGAGGTTACGTCGGGCGCCGGGTAGGGTCCAGCATGATTGCGGGGATTTTTGCGGGATCAACCCCTGACCCGACTTCGTGGAACTACAGTCCGAATAGCCACATCGGTGGTGGTTTCATTAATTTTTCCGGCGGGAGCTTTGACTCCCTCCGCTACACCAGCACCACCGGAGTGGCCGTTAACACCAACGGCTGGCAGGAAGCACGGCAATTCGTGTTTACTGAAAATGGCATCTTCTACAAGAAATTCCTTTCCATTTACCATTCGATGCAAGCCGACCGCCCACGCGTTCCCAATGCCAATGGCACCGACTTTACCGGGCTGAGCCGCAGCTTCCTGACCATCCGAGTCCAGCCGACCTCGCGAGTTTCATTTGACGTCAATCACAACTACTTTCGCGACCTGCCGACCTTCAACCAGGCCCTGATCAGCACCGGCTTGGTGGACCAACTCCTTTTTCAAGGTTTTAGCTTCGGAACCCGGGTGGACGTGACGGAAAATATCAGCATTTACAATAGTCTGGGCAGAAGCTCGCAAACCGGGGATACGGCCAGTTCATGGAACCAGATGTATGGGGTTACCATGGGCAAAATTTGGAAGACAGGAATGCGCGGGGACGCGAGGTTTACGGAATTCAATAGTTCCTTTGGCAGGGGAACCTACAGTTCGCTCACCTTGTCCCGAAATTTTCGAGAAAACTTGCAATGGCAGTTTCTGGCGAGCCAGCAGAACCTGACTTCGACGCTTACGCAGAATTCCAGTTACCGAAGTGTGGGTTCCGCCATTGATTGGTTCCCCCACGCTCCAGTCTACTTCAACGGGGGCTTCACTCGCCAACAGGGTACCATTATGAACTACAATCAGTGGTACATCGGCTTGGGATACCGGTTTGACACCAAAGCCAAGCGCCGCGCTTTGGAGGTGGCCAAATGATGGCGGGAGGACAACTGCGAAGCGCACTGGTCTGGGCCACACTGCTATTTGCCGGGAACGCCTTATCCAATCCCGGTACCCTGCGGGCGGCAGAGCCAGCGAGCCCACCCTCGCGGCTTGACCCCTTGCTGGATCGTACTGCCACCGTGGTGGAGCAGTCGCTGCAACAACTCTCCGACGTTGCGTGCAAAGAGGCCGTATTGCAAACGAAATTTGGCAAGAACGGCAAGGTGGAATACGAAGTGCATTCGTTGTTTGATTACCTTGTTCTCTTCCAATCGTCTTCCGGCGAGCCCATCATGGTGGAATCACGCCTGGCCAAGGAAGGCCCCACCAAGCCCAAGAACATATCGCTTTTGCTCACGAACGGGTTTTCCACCTTGCTGTTGATATTTCATCCTTACTATGCCGGGGGATTTCAGTTCACCGACTTGGGGGAGGAAACGGCGGCCGGCCGGGATACGGTCAAGGTCCACTTTCAGCACGTCAAGGGACTGCGCAGTACAACCGCCCTCATGGTAAGTGGCCGCGAGTACCCGCTTGACCTGCAAGGGACGGCCCTGATCGACAAGGCATCGGGAACAATCCTCAAAATCAGCGCCGCTCTTGAAACCTCAATGGATGATGTGGGGCTGCGATCCTTGCAGTCGGAAGTCGAGTATGCCCCGGTGAATTTCCCCGGGGTTCCTGACGCATACTGGTTGCCCACGACCGCAACAATCGATGTGGAGTCCCTCCACCAGCATTGGCGGAACCTCCATCAATTTACGGACTACCACCGCTTTGAAACCAGTGTGAAGGAGAAAATCGGTACAACGCCATGAGCACGATCACTGCTACATCTTCGATTCCCGCTGGCAGAGCGATGCCTGAGAGATGGCATCAAGTCAGACTGAAGGCTTGCTATGGTTTGGCGGTTGCACTGGTCATCGGCCTCACCCTTTATGGATTCGACTATTATTATCTCGACGCCAACCAGCGCCCCTATTCCCCCAAACACCTTCTCCTTCGGCCCAGCGGGTCAGTAGGCCTGGCCCTTGGCATATTGGGAACCGTGATTTTTCTGGGAATCTTCCTTTATCCGATCCGCAAGAGCTCAGCCTGGATGCGGAGCAGAGGAAATACGCGGCATTGGCTGGACTTTCATGTGCTGATGGGCGTGGCCGCACCGTTCATCATTGCTTTTCATGCAGCATTCAAGTTTCGCGGGTTGGCGGGAATGGCTTATTGGATCATGGCGGCTGTCGCGGCCAGCGGCGCGGTGGGTAGATATCTCTATGCTCAGATCCCCAGGAGATTGAATGCGGCGGAACTCTCGCTTCAGGAAGCGCGTGAGGAGCAATGCCGATTGACGGAGCAACTGGCCCAGCAGAAGGTCTTCTCCGCGGCATGGCTCCGGCCGCTTTCCCATCTTCCCAGCGAAGAACGAATCCGCAATCAGTGGATACTTATCGTGCTGGTGGAGATGCTGTGGGCGGACTTTCGCCGCCTCCACACCATATCCAGATTGCGCCGCCATGAATTGAGCCAGTGGGGAAAACTGACATCCCTCGGGGGGGTGCTGAATTCTCGGAACGCGGAACTGGAACGCATCATCACCATGGCCCAAACGCAGGCTGTGCTTGCTCAGCGCATGCTGTTTCTTTCACGATCGCAGCAGGTCTTCCACTTGTGGCACATTATCCACAAGCCTTTTAGCTATTCCTTCGCGCTGCTGGCGGTTATTCACATCGGGGTAGTGATGTTGTTTGGGTTCAAGTGAGGTTTCTCTGTAATGGAAACGATTCTTGCGGTCATTATTGCGGCGGTGGTGACCCTTTTCTTCACGGCCAGTCACATGAAGAGCCTGAAGAAAAGGGAGGAGAAGGCAAATGAAGCGGCCGAGAAAGGCAAGCTGCTTTCGGGAGGACCGCAAGCTCAACATCCGCACATCGATGCTGCCCATTGTATCGGCTGCGGGACGTGCACTACGGTCTGTCCGGAGGGCGACGTTCTGGCTGTGCTGGGAGGGAAGGCCGTAATCGTGAATGGGTACAAGTGCATCGGTCACAGCCTGTGCGCAGATGCTTGCCCCGTGGGCGCCATTACCATGGTCATGGCCAGCCCCAGCATGGGCGCCGACATGCCCAATCTGACCCCGGAGTATGAAACCAGCATCGGGAATTTGTTCATTGTTGGGGAACTCGGCGGTTTGGCATTAATCAAGAATGCCATTAACCAGGGGAGGGACTGTGTTGATACCATCGCCAGTCGGGGGATCACCAGGAAACGTGCCAATGCGTCCCTGGACCCTACCGTCTACGACGTCATAATCGTTGGAGCGGGGCCGGCGGGAATCAGTGCGTCACTACGTGCCATTGAGAAGAAGCTGAATTACCTCACACTGGACGAAGGTGAAATCGGCGGGACGGTGGCAAAGTACCCCCGCCAGAAACTGGTGATGACGAGTCCCGTGGAATTTCCCTTATACGGAAAGTTCAAGAAAATGGAGTTGTCAAAGGAAGAGCTTATTGCCTTCTGGCTGACCGTGATTAAGCGTGTCGATTTCAATTTTCGCCGGGGCGAGAAGGTGGAGGACGTAAAGCAAGGGGAGGATGGCATCTTTACCCTCACGAGCAGCGGAGGCCAATATCGTTCCCACGCCGTCGTTCTTGCCATTGGCAAAAGCGGCAGTCCACGAAAGCTCGGAGTCAAGGGTGAGGAGCTGCCCAAGGTCATGTACCGCTTGATTGAAGCCGATCACTATGTCAACAAACGGATCCTGGTTGTAGGTGGAGGTGACAGCGCCGTCGAAGCCGCTATGGGCCTTGCCCACCAGGTCGGCAACAAGGTAACTCTCTCGTATCGTAAGCCGACATTTAGCCGCCTCAAGGAGCGTAATGCACAGCGAATGGACGAATTCATTCGCAAAGGCAAACTGACGGTGGTGTTCAATTCCATTCCCGTGGAGTTCCGCCCTGATTCAGTAACTTTGGATGTGAATGGCGCGTGCCAGGAAATTCCCAACGATTACGTCTGGGTCTTCGCGGGAGGAGAACCACCTACAGTTTTCCTCAAGAAGATCGGTGTCGCCCTTGGAATGCATGACATGACTGCGGAAGGAAGCCTTGAGGCGCAACAGATTGCGCCCGCCAGGAAAGGATTCACCACAGCGCCGATAGATGTTTCACAGCAGGTACAATAGGTCTCAACCCCGATTGAAGAACTGGCATTCCGTTTTGCCTTCAAGTGAGTGCTGCTCACTGCATCCCGGATGGTGCGGTATGCTTAACGCTGGCTTCGTCCAATTCTCGTGCCCCGCAGAACCGCGGGACAGGGCTTCCCGACCCCACAGAAGGATACTCCGACCTCCGGGAGTTCCCGTGCCCGGCCCAGGGGGTTAGTGATATGACGCTGAGTCAGTCCAGCGTTTCATGCACAAATTGTCCATGGTAAGATGGGGATCACGGCAGATTCCACCGCCGGCTTCAGGAGGGACCATGTTTCGCTGGAAATCGCTTGCTTTCTTTGCTCTCACGTTTGCGCTGATGTCCGGCGCGTCTTCAGCGCCGGCTCAGATTTCAGTCAACATTGGAGTGGAGCCTGTTTGCCCTTACGGGTACTTTGACTATGCTCCGTATGACTGTGCTCCCTACGGCTACTATGGGCCAGATTTTTTTGTGGGCGGATTATTCATCGGGGCGGGCCCATGGTTTCATGGACCCAGAGGGTTCGCCGGTCACGTCGATAACCGCTACGATCCCCACCACGGATACAAAGGACCGTTGCCCGGGCGCGGAGAGCAGGCGTTCAACCACTTCCACCCGAACGAAGCTCGGNNAGCACAGCGCCGGATATCAGAAGGGCAGATCCGGCGGCGAACATCGTTAAAGAGTGGTTCAATCAAGCATGCCTGATTTTGGGTTCGTAGACGCGAACCGCAATGGCGTTGGTTAGCGTCTACGGATTTCGGCAGGGAGTTATCGAACATTTATCTGAATCCTGCTGATCAAGCTTTGAATCTGTCCCGCTGACTTTAATCGATTCGCGCCAGGACCCTCTCCAGGTTGGCAAAGAACTTCTGCCACCCGCCCTGGGCGCCCTGGTAGGCCTGCTGCTGA
>PLSX01000055.1 GCA_003165315.1 Acidobacteriota bacterium | reverse complement strand
CCACAGATTACGAAGCTGCTGTCCGGCTGCCTGGGTCCTTGACTCCGCTACCATGTGGGACTAACCTAGAAGTGAACAGAACCTCGCTCTTACCTACCCGGATGGTTGTCTATCCGGCGAGGTGGATTGGAGGTGGTGCATGAGGAAAGCTACCTTTCTTGTGCTCGCTCTGTGCTTCGCAGTCTCCCCCTTAACAGCAACCAGGCACCGGACGCAGAAAACGACTCTGACGCTCCACGCCCTTGTTTCCCTAGCGATACCGAAGGGAAAGACGACGCCTTGGATTGGCGTAGACATGGGCACAGGCTGCTCCGGAAACGGAATGTACGGGATTTACTCGTCTCCGCTCGACGTCAACTGCCGACCACTGCCCGCTCCCTCGCAGGTCATTCCTATCACTATTCGGAGAGAAGTGTTGCAATGCCAGCTTGAAGGCAATGGGAAGGTATATACCGTCCGATGCACGGCGCATTGGGTGGGGAGCGGCTGCGGTAGGTTCGTCCCTGGGGACACATTGGGGGCCGAAGTGGAGGGGATGACCATGTGGGTCAATGCCCCCCACAGTGGAAATGATGGAAAGCCAATCCGAGCCAAATATCGCATTTTGGACGTTCGACCCGTCCGCTGATTTGGTCGCGAAAAGGTGGGCATGACTTAGGATTCCGCGTTTATTCTCGCTGCCTCGGGAGGTAGGTCTGTGCTATGAGACACGAAAAGCATCTTTGGTTTGCTCGTCCCGCAGGCGAGCTTTCAAGTATCGGCCAGCAGCCGCCGGAGAAGAAATCAGGCTGAGCGGACGGGCATTTTTGTACCAACCCTAGGGTGAGTTTTCGGCGGTTTGCACCGCAATGAGATCGCGGCTATACCTGGGATGGCACCTGCAGTTGCAGTGCGGGCGGCGATACTAGCGAAGTAAACTGCGGCTGGGACTATTGGTTTAACTGGTCCATCTGGGCAGCTCCCGCGGCGCTGCTGAACAAGGACGTCGCGGCTTTGTCGCAACCCGGCGGCCTGATGCACAGAGTGCTGCAAGCGGGAAAAGACAAATCGTAACCTTAAATCGGCCGCCACATCCTCTGGGAAATCGGAAGTAATATACTCGACTGCAATCGTCCTCACGCCCCTGTCCAAAGCAACTTCTGAGTAGAGCATTTCTCGGGAGTTGGTGAGGCCTCGCCCCCATTCGGCGGCGAATCAATTTGATTCAGAGGTGCAATTGACCGGACCGAGGGCAGAGTTGGGAGCGGCGACACGTACGAAGGGATTCCGCCGGCTCCCCGAGATAATGGATGAAGAATGGGAAAGGAACATGAGATTTGTGCAGGCGCAGGAAGCTTCCCATGACGCAAGGGAAAGAAAAGCGATCCAGCGGCATACCAGCGCCGCCTGGTGTGGGTGAGCCGCGATGGAGTTGAACAATTCCTGGCCGCCCCTCCCCATGACTACGAAGCGCCTCGGATTTCACCTGACGCCCGGCGGGCGGTAGTTTCTATCGGGGGAGAAATCTGGCTGTACGATCTTTCCGGCGAAACTTTGACGCAGTTAACGCATCTGGGGAATAAAGACGAGAGCAATCGCCCGGTTTGGACGCCGGATGGCAAGCGCATCGCGTTTTGCTCTGACAAGGAAGGTCCCACGAATATCTACTGGCAACTGGCCGACGGCAGCGGAGGCTTCTCTATTCAATCCCAGCCGTCAGCGTGTGCAGCAAGCCCAAACTGCGATGGAAGTCAGGAACCCCGGGACCATGATTTAGAATTTGACGATCTGCCATCGCTGATGATTTGTCGCGGACCTTCTCTTAGGAGTTTAGGCCGGGAGAAATCCTTGATCTTGTCGTGAATCTTCGGTGCCGCATCTTCGCTTAGCCGCTCAGGAGCGGGGTCCGCCCATTCCTGCGATCGGGCCTAGGCAAGGCTGGCTATAGGCCAGCAGGCAGGCGGGGGAGAGGGGACGGGTCTGGCCGAGAAACTGCGGCGGACGTCCGGTTCCTTTTGAGTCAGCCGCGATATTTACCCCCCATTCAGCCCAAAGGTCACCGCGGATCGTCAAATCGGCCGACTGGTTTTGGTTGGCGCGCAGTTTGCGCAGGCAGGATCTGGCGATTTCAAGGTAGCGTTCTTTGCCGGTCCGTTGAGCCATTACTCCCAGCGCATAGAGGGCAAGGGGAGTTTCCCCTGAGTCAACCTTGAAGTCATCAGCCTTACCGAATAAATGGCTGATGGCCTTGTCGATTGCCAAAGGCAATCGCTCATCCCCCGTCAACGTGTAGTAATCGGCAAGCGCCACTAGCGCGTGCTCCACGAAGCCCTCGATACGTGGTTGACTTAAATTGCCCATGTAGGCAGGCCAGCCCCCGTCGGCGTTTTGCAATTTAAGGAAAGCCTCACCGGGCGCCTGAGCGGCTTTCAGGTAGCGGGCATCCCCAGTATAGGTATGGTACTGGCACATCATGTGCAAATACACGGCACCTGTGCGGGCATCCACTTGTTCAAAGTTTGGCCGCAGGCTTTGCAACCTCTCACCGCAACGCTGTACCCAATCCCACGCGATGGGGTCGCCGCTGAGGCTTGCCCAAGCCAGAGCCCCCAGCAGCCAGGCATGGTCGGGAGCCCCCGCTGCGTCAATGGGCAGGTAACAGTGGCCGTAACAGTGAGTCCACATTCCCCACTGCGGGTAGTGCGCCAGGTCAATATCCAGCAGGTGACGTGCAACAATCTTGCAGAGCTCCCAGGCTTCCGGGTCAGCGGTTCGATAGTAATAAAGGATCAGTCCCAGTAGAGGGTCTCGTTCGTTGTTGTGCCAATATCCTTCCCGCGGCATTTCACCCATGTCTCCCCATTTGCCTCCGGGCAGGCACAGGTAATCCGTGGCAGCGGTAAAATACTTGAAGTCGCCGTAATCGAATTTCCCGTAGCACTTCATTTGCTCGCTGTGACGTTTCAGCCATCCAAAACTCTCGGCAAACAAGGGCTCAAACTCTGTCTTGGGACTTTGCGGTGATATCAGACCCAAAGCTTGCGTGGACGCAACGTAAGCAGGGGCCACGTGTCCGCGGACTGGTAGCAGTGATTGGCTCCAATATTTTCTTTCAAATGCCGTTGGGGCACTGCGCCCCGCCCACACGGCTAAAACGATCTCTTGCGTTTTAGCCATACCCTGACGGGCGTCCAGGCAGCCCTTTTCCGGGTCGATAAAGGCCAAATAGGGATGTGGCATCACCGGCCAGTAATTGATGATCCGGTATAACTCCTGCTTCTCGGGCTTGGCGGGCAGGAGGGGTTTGCTGAGCAGGTGGCTTGCTGCCCGTCCCGGCCACAATCCCACGCTCAGTTCGCCCTGCTGCAGGGCGAGTTCGTTTGGGTATTCCTGCCAGAAATTTGGTACCCAAACGCCGAAACCGCGCTCCTCATTGCTTGCGTACAACCATCCCGGGCACTTCTCGCCGTTGCAGCCCCCGCTCGCGAGGTTCTGGACCCGCCCGTCAGGATTGTGCGTTTTCGCCCAGTATTGGTTGTAATCATCTTGGAGAATGTGGATGGGGAAATCCTTGAGGAACGGACCGTCATAAACTCCTGTCTCGCAGCCAATGACCACGCGGCCCGGCTGGAAATCAAAAGGCAGGGTCATGCGGATATCGCGCACTTGTTCCGAAAGCCGTTCGGTGGCGTTGACCCAGGTCACAGAGGCGAACACTTCTGGTCGGCCCCGGTAGACGGTCCAGCGGAGAATGTAGGCGAACAGCTTTTCGCCGCTCGTCGAGTGACATTCTCCTTCCTGGCGGATCCGGGCACGTACGGGTCCTCTCTCTTCTATGCAAACGCGGCCGCTCTTGCCTTTAAGCGAAGCGTGGAAGGCGACCCCATCGTGGCGGGTCAGAACCAAATCCGCCTTTTCGGTCAAAACTGGAACGAACTGGCCGTCTAGGCTGGCAGCGGAGATGCTATGGAGCAGGCTGTCACCAGCGGCTGAAATCGTGATGGCAACTTCCCCTGTGTTGGCGACGATCTTCCCATCCTGTTCTGCCACCAGAAGCGGGGCGGCCGGTGGTTCACCCGGTTCCAAGGTATAAATCCCGGGGCCTGCTGAAGCTTCGAACACGACAATCAACCAGCGAATTGTGCCATCGGGCCAATTCATTCCTGAGTGCATCTGCGCCAGAATTGCCTTACCATCGGGCCCCGCCACCGCTAGTTTCTCGGGCGAGCGAAGTTCACCCCTGCGGAAGGGAACACTGGTTTCAACCGGAGCGCCAAGCGGAGCAGGGCCTGCGGGTGAGGTGACCTGAATCGCGATTCCACTCCGCGCGGGGACGGAATCTGCCAGTAGGGAAGAGGCTGTCGCAGGAGGAAGAACAACGCCGAGGGAAGCGGCCGCTCCGGTTCCAAGTGACTGGCGGAAAAATCCGCGGCGGGAGACGGTCCCCCGGCGCCCGTTCGTGCTGGATTGTTTGCGAGCCACCCGGAACTCCTCCGATTGAGATTAATGACTTGGCGAGCTTACACCCAAATGGCCGATGTCGGAGCTTGGAGTGCGGGAGGTTTCTCCCGCACTCCCCCTTGAACACTCGCTTCCGGCAAATCTCCCGCTCACGCGCTCTTGCTCTGCCGATACAACATCGCCAATTGGTCCGGCCGGACCGGCAGGTACTCTTTTCCCAGCCCGCGTGCGATATTCTCCAGCATATCCATGTTGGTAAGCCAGTTGGCAAGAAACACGTAAAGGAACGCTGGCCGGTGGGCGGGGGTCCAACTGGTGATTTCCTTGATCGTAAACTGCTCTGCCTCTCTGCGGGCGGAGGGTGTATAAGTCAAAATATAGGGTGGCCGATTGACGGCGCGAAAAACCGGGACGTCGTTGGCCTCGGCGGCAAGATTCTCGAGGGTGGTCTTCCCGGTCCTTCCGTAGTTAGAGAAGATCCCACGAAGACCTGGTGTGCCGGCGATCAACTCCAGGAGGTCGGCCGGCATCTCCTGATAGGTGCACATGACGTTGGTATTGAGACGCGCCATGTAAATGCCGGTAAGTCGCAGGTAATCCTTCCAAATCTGATTGCGCTGTTCCGGCGGATAATTCAGTGCGTAACGAGACTCGTGGATGTACCCAATGCCTGTCAGGGCGTTGACGAAGCAATCGCCGGGGCGCGCGTGTTTGTAGTAGTAATCGAGAATGTCAGGCTGCCCGTCAATTGCCGTCGAACCCAGTTGCCAGCCGATGGGGACGGTCCCGTGCTTAGGGTCATCGAAGAGCTTGCGATAGTAGTGGCGCTGGAAGTTCCAGCCGTCACCGTCGGAGCGGATGAAGGCGAGGTAGACCTTGTCGCGCTCCAGCTTGATGGGCGGAACTGCTTGGTGTAATTCTGCCGCAGTTCCGGAATGTACAGAGAGGTTCCCGACCGTGGGCGAGTAAGCGTCGAAGGCAGTGCAGGGGGTGAACTTGGCGCACTCACTGATCAAATCGATTCCCGGATCCTCGCCGATACCGCCTTCTTTGTTTCCGCTGGTGGGCCAGCCGAGGCAGGGAATATTGGGCGGCCACTTCATGAGGATCTCGCGGGCGAATAATACTTCCTCATTGGAAGAAGCCTGGGGATTGCTCTTGACGTCTGCAGTCCCGGAAACCCACAGGATGGGGATCTTGAATTCCACCAAGTAATCGCGAAGTGCCACTTCATGCGGGTCCAAAATACAGACCGCCTGCCGGGAGAGTTTGCCATCCAGCCGTCCAAAGGCCCAGCGGTAGGCATCAACATCTTTTTTCCAAGCGAACGAGCGCAGGTCGAGACCTGTGTCCAGAGCATTGGCATCGGCGCCGGCTTTCAGCTTGAAGAGTCCGAGATTGTCGGGCGTTGCGACCACGCCCCCATAGACGGAGGCGAGCATGGTGGCGATGTTGACGCTGGCAGGCACGTCAGGGTCCGTTACATAGAGGGGGGCCGCGGCGGGCAGCCAGCGCTCAAACACCTGGCCGACTTCAAGCCACTCAATCGTGTCAATGTCGCCGCGCTCGCGCAGCCAGTTGAGCCACAATTCATCATAGCGGTCGTGGAGGAGATAAAGCTGGGGCTGGGAGCGGTTGGCGAGCCCCTGCAAGCAACTCAGGGTCAGCCGCATGTCCCAGGCAAACGAGGTCAATTCTTCCAGCCGCAATGCCGCGAGATGGCGGCTGGGTGGGTGGGACTTGGGGCAGAGATGGATTTCCACCTCGCTGCCCATAGGGTCATCTCCGGGAAGCAATACGCCGGGGACGGCGGCCAGGGAAGCTTGCAGGAAAGTTCTGCGATTGAGCTGAAATGTGTTCATGGTTTGGCCTATTCAAATGTCTTGAATTCTGTCTGATGGGACTTCTCCGCACGCTGGAGCGCTGCTCCTCATCTTAGCCGCGTGGGGTAAGAGACGACACCTTATTCAAGGGTTGGAAAAATCAACAAACTTCGTTCTAATTCCAAGTGGCCTTGTGCGTTGCTGATTTCGCAGTCAATTCGGACTATGGCGCTTTCTCCCCCGGCCGCAGGAAAGTTATAGTTTTCCGCGAGACTCCGGCCAGAAAAAACCGGGCCGTGCGGCCAACCACCTTATCCGTCTCTCCTTTTTCGGTTCCGATCACTTCCGGATACCAACCATTTTCAAGTTTGGTAGGGGACGCCTTGGCTCCGGCCATTGCTTTCTGAATCTCCGGGCGGTCGAGTATCATTCGGGGCGCGCTCCAGCCGGCAGGGTTTCCCACATCGTGATTGAAGCTGATGAAAATGCCATCCTGCGTCAGCTTGGTGTCAATGGCATGGTTGAGAAGCATGACATAGGTGTTCAAGTAGGTATTCCAGTGGATTGCCGGGCCCCAGAACATTTCCCCATCTTTCCCATGATAGTCACGCTGTGCAGGAAAAACAGGAGTGACGTGGCCCCACAGCGCCGGCTCAGTCCAGGTTCCCTTGTACCACTTCACCACTTTTCCGGAAGGGTTTTTGCGGTCGGCGTAACGCATGCGCGCAGCCCAAACGCCCTGCTCCTCAAAGCGCGAATCGTAGCTGGTGCCGTAAAAGTAGAAGTACTCCTTCGCCGCGTCCAGAAAGAAAACAAAGTCTCCCGTTCCGCCCGCATCCCAAGGGCTGGCGGTGGAGCAACGCACCGCGCAGGGCTTGGCCTCAATGATGAAGCCGAGATCTTCCCAGGTGGCGCCATTATCCACGGATCGAATCCAGCCGACCTTGGGCATGGTTGGAAGATGGTTGTTCGAGACGCAAACGGCGTCTGGCTCATAGTGGTAGGCCCCATAGAGGACGCCGTCGTCCTGGTCCTTCCAGGTGGCCTCGATCCAGATATAGAGCTTGTCGTTCAGATCGCCGAGTTTGGTCGAGATACGGTTGCCGAGGCGGGCTAGATCCGGCCCGGAATTCCGCCAGGGGTGCCCATAGGAATTGAGGACGTAAAGTGTGTCCCCGTCCCAATGGGCTGGGCAGTTCGAGTCAACCCCGGCAATCTGAGTTTGCGGAGCATCCTGAAACTCTACGCCCGGCAATGCAGCGTCAATCGGTGCGGGAGGATTACCCCTAGCGGATTCGTTGCGAGGACTTCCCAACCCCAGCAGCACGATCACGAAAATCGTCAATCCGCCGACATTTCTCGGCATGGTCTCTCCCTATTCTGCCTTTTCTCCAGGCTTCAAAAAGGTAATTTCCAGGCGCGAAAGCCCAGTCATGAAGAAGCGTCCTTTACGGCCGCAGAGCTTGTCTGTTTCCCCCTTGGCGGTTCCGACTACCTGGGGATACCAGCCGCTAGAAAGTGTGTCGGCGATGACGGTGCCATCGCCTGCCGCCCGGAGTTCACCGTAATATACTCCCCGCGGGACAACCATCATTCCATCCACCACCTTCCCAATGGTTGTGGCGTGAAGGATTCCGTCGCGGTTGAGAATCATGGTCGGCTTGCTCCAACCCTCCATATTGGCCAAATCGCGATTATAGGTGATGAAAATGCCGTCCTCGGTCAACTTGGTGTCCCGGGCGTGATTCAGCAGCATGACCCACATCTTCAAATAGGTGTTCCAATGGATGGCGGGCCCCCAGAACATGGCCCCATCCGGCGTGTGATAGTCGCGCTCGGCGGGGAAGAGGGGAGAGACGTGGCCCCAAATTCCAGGTTCGGCCCAGCCGCCGTGGTACCACTTCTGGACCTTCCCGGCGGGATTATTTCGGTCCGCGTAGGCCAAACGGGCCACGAAGATGCCCTGCTCCTCAAACCGCGGATCGTAGCTGGTGCCGTAAAAGTAGAAGTACTGCTTGTTCCGGTCCAGGATGAAGGAGAAGTCACCGGTGCCGCCGGAGTCCCACGGGCTATGAGTCTGGCAATTGATGGCGCAGGGATCGGCAGAGATGATGAATCCCAGATCCTCCCAAGTGGCGCCATTATCGTGTGACCTGAGCCAGCCGATGCGGGGAGCGGTGAGGATGTGTTCATTGGAAAAGCAGATCGTGTCGGGTTCATAATGAAAGGCGCCGTAAAGCGTGCCGTCGTCGTCCTTCCAGGTACTCTCAATCCAGTGGTTCAGCTTGTTGTTCTGTGCTCCCAGGTCAACCGAGAACCGGCCTCCCAAATGCTCAATGTCCGGGCCTGAGGAGCGCCAGGGGTGACTTTCATTGTTGAAAAGATAAAGAGTGTCGCCGTCCCAATGAAGGGGATTGTTGGAATCGGCCTCGTGGTCGAGGCTACGTTCCGGAATCGGCACTCCCGGCATTTGCAGGAAGGTTGCGGGACGAAGGATGACGGTGGGCAGGGCAGAGGGGGCCGCCGGCGGCTTTCCCTGGGGTGGGGCCGCCGGAACCATTCTGCTTCGGAGCAGGATGATCACAAAGGAAGCCAACGAAAAAAGGAGAATACAAACAAATCTGGTGTTACGCCGCATTAGCCCTCTCCGTGTAGTTATTTGAGAGACACGACAAAGATGGCAGAAAAAGTTGTGAAGCAACGTGGGAGAATCTCTTTCATGTCCGCCCATGCCATTAATTTAAACCGCAGGGGGCAACGGGTCATTAGGCGTATCCAAGCCCAACAGGGAAGGGTGAGACCCCTTCCCTGTTGACGATATTGCAACACCCACCCCACACTCGTGAAGCTACCAGTAGAACTTTAGCGAGAATTGCATGGAACGAGGGTCGGTCTGGGTGCCGGTGATCTTTCCGAACTGGCAACCCACGACGTGCGTAGCGTCGGTGCTGCCATCGGAATAAGGGGGCATGCACCAAGTATTGTTGGGAACGCCAAGACTCTGATGGTTGAGAGCATTGAAGACGTCCCAGCGGAACGTAAAGAGTTTCGACTCGTTCAGATGGAAATCCTTGCCTAGGGACATGTCGGCGTCCCAGTATCCGGGTGTACGTCCCGACGGAGGCCGTAGTCCGCTCGAGCCGAATTGCCAGAACGCATCGACAGTGTTGGGGTCCAAGGGGTTTCCGCTCGGATCCAGGCCCGTGGTCATTTCCTGAAGCAGGGTGGGGCTGGTTCCCCAGGGGGGAGCAAGTGCGTTGGGGTTGTACCATTGGTTTTCCTGCTGGGCTCGCGTTTCGCTTTTCCGGCCGCCTCCGAGGTTGCCGACCAGATCCGGCAAGCAACTATTGTGGGCCCCGTAAAGGTCGTTGCAGGCTACCGATTGGAAATACATGGGGACGCCACTCTCGAAGTTCCAATTCTGGCTTAGCTTCCATCCCCCCAGGATCGCATTGGTTACACCCCGCTGGTTGAGGAAATGCCGCCCTTTCCCAAAAGGAAGTTCATATGTGGTGGCAATATTGAGCACCTGGGGGGTGTCGTCAGGAGACAATGCATCATAGAGCTTGCGGTTGTCAGGATCTCCACTCCAGACATGCTTGCCGCCATCCGCAGCTCCGCCACCCGCGGCTCCGGGGATATAAGCGATGCGTCCCACGCCCTTATTGCTGATCGTCGTGGGGCCTGTAGTATTCGCCACCAAGCCGCCTAATCCTTCACTGACGATGTTCATGGAGTGGGTATAAGAAACCAGAAAATTCAAGCCTTGCGAGTAGTGTTTTTCGACCCGCAATTGGGCTGAGTTGTACCGGTTGTAGCCATCGGGAGAGAGCAGATTTTGTACCGAGTACCACTGTGGGTAGGGAACCAAGGCGTACCAGCCCGCGCAGGTAACTTGGTTGTTCTGGGTAGGATCAGGAGCACAGCCCCAGTCGCCGGAAAGAGCTGGGTTGACGGGAAAATTATTGTTGATGTTCCCCCGAATCTGCTGTTGCACCTTGGTGGGGACGTAATCAAGGTTCCGAATCTCTTCGCCTAGCAAATGCAGGCCATGGCTGCCGACATAGCCGGCACTCACCACCATGTTCCCGGGCAGTTCGCGCTGAACAAACAAGCTCCATTGCTGAACATAAGGGTCATGGTCGCCCTTGGTGAAACCGAAGATGCTCGAGGGAACTCCCACCAGTTGTGCGTCTTGGGAACGATTCGTAGAAAGGTTCGGAAGAGATATCGTCGGTGCTCCCTGGCTGAGGATGAAGGAAGGCGTCTCGTAGGAATAGTCGGTAATGGGAGTGCTGGCGCTAAGGGAGGAACCCGGTGAACTGACGGCCCCGTTTCCCTGACCAAAAAGAGCCGAGAGGCTGTTGCTATAGACAATTCCATAGCTTCCGCGAATCACCGTCTTCTTGTTGCCACCGGGTGACCAGGCGAAGCCTGCGCGCGGACCGAGGCTGTTCTTATTGGCTGGGAACAGATCCCGGCCGGGATGCTCCGGTGTCCCCATGTAAACGATAGCTCCCTGGTAAGGAACAACCGGATTCAATTCACTCAAATCGTAATTCGCCAGCATGTTGTGCCGCTCGCGAATCCATCCGTAAATGTCGTAGCGCAATCCCACGCTGATCGTAAGATTTGGTTTCAAGCGAAAATCGTCCTGGCCGTAGAAACCGTAGTTGTCGTTGGTTTGCCAGGGAGCATATTGAATGCCGGTGCTGGCCCCGCCCTGTCCCACCGTTCCCAAAAGGAAGGTCGCAAGCCCGTCACCACCCTCCCCTGTAAATGGGTCGCTGGTGAGGGAATGGTCAAATCCGATGTTGTAACCATATCCTGAGTTCGTCCAGAGATTGTTGCGCTGGAAGAGCATGCCAAATTTCAGGGTGTGTTTCCCCACGACCTTGGTAAGGTTATCGGTCAGCGTGTAGGCCTGCTGCCCCATACTGGTGTTCTGGTATTGCAACGGTCCAAACGTCGTGTAGTTTGAGTAGTAGCCAATGGGCTGCTCAAAGGAGACGGTCGGAACGGGTTGGAAGGGTTGGTAGAGGAGGAAATTCAGCCCTTGCACCTCCTGCTCCACGGCTTGGTTATCCGTGACGCTCTCGGCGTTGGGCAAGGAAACCAGGTTCTGGCGGCCATAGGAAAACCGCAGTTCGTTCACCACGCTGGGAGAAAAAGTGGACGTAAAGCCGACTTCCGCGAGCTGATTGCGCGTGTTATAAGGTTGGGCTCCGGCTACGCCTGTGTTGGTGGGCGCCGTAGGTCCGTCCCACGGAAATCTGAAGTTCGAATAATAACTAGGATTGAATAACCACGCCACGAAAAGCTTATGCTTCTCGGTGATGGTGTGATCGATTTTGAGCGAGACATTGTGGGTGGTCATGCTGCTGCCCACGGCGCCGAGGTAGTTGTTGCAGAGGTTCCCGCACCCACTTGGCCCTTGCTGCAAAGGATCAACATAGTTAGGGTTGGGAAAACTGCCCACATAAAACTTGGCCACGGAATCCATGCGGTTTCCGGGGATGATGGGCGTGGGGAAAGGTGTGCGGTGGTAGTTACCGTTCACGTCCGGTCCCGTAGTTGTCAGGGGATCATAGAGGCAATTGGTTACGCCAGGATAATTGGGGCCACAATTGGGAGCAAACCGGGGGTCGTTCGAGTAATTGCCATCTCTTTCGGCGGCAATGGGAACCGTCAAAAGACTATTCTGCCGTTGATGGAGCAAAGAAATATCCCACGAGGCAAAAAAGAAAGTCCTCTTTTTTCCGTTGTAGATACCGGGCAGGTAAACCGGACCTCCCAGGGTTCCGCCAAAATCATTCCAGTTCATTGCGGGCTGCAGGTAGGGTTTGCCACTGGCGTCGCGTTGGGCAAAAGGGTTGGTCGCATTGAAATAGGAGTTCCGATTGTACTCGTAGAGGTCGCCATGAAGTTTGTTCGTCCCGGATTTTAGCACCACATTGATGACAGCACCACTGGTGCTGCCATACTCGGCTGCAAGCCCATTATCGATGAAGTTGAATTCCGCTACCGCATCGGGCGAGGGGTTCACCACCACCGACTGGGCCCCCACGGTACCATTTGTGGCCCCTTCCAAGTACCAGGAATTGGCACCAGCTTGTCCACCGTTGGCGCTGACGGCTGACCCCACAAGGTGCAGGGGGTCAGGGAACCCACCGAACTGGCTGTTGAAGCCGAAGTTTGCACCGGAAGGACCGGCGGACTGAATGACCCCGGGAATGAGCTGAACAAGAGTCTGAATGTCCCGCCCCTGCAAGGGTATGTTCTCAATGTAGGATCGGTCCAAGCTGGTGGTGAAGTTCGATGGGGTGGTCTCCACAAGGGTTGTCTCTGCCTTCACTTCCACATTCTGAGTGGTTGCTCCCACCTTCAACACCGCGTCCGCGGCCGTTGTGGTTCCAGCGGTCACCGTAAGTCCGCGAATTTCCAAAGGGGAAAATCCCGGGGCCTCGACGCGGACAGTGTAATTACCCGGAACCAGCTCTTGGGCCAGAAAGAAACCCGCCGAGTTGGTTTTGAGCCGGACTTCAACGCCAGTATTTACATTGGTGGTCACCACTGCCACTCCCGGCACGACAGCGCCTTGAGGATCGGTTACGGTGCCTTGGATCTGTCCTCGGTCCAAAGAGGCAAAGGTTAGGGTCGAAAATAATAGAGACACGGCAACAGTCGCAAGAATCTCGAGAAACCTCAAGTGAGAACGCATGGCAGTCACACCCTCCTTCCAAAACGCCTTAACACCTGGCTTCTTGGCTCTGGCAGCCCAGAATTTTGGGCCCCCCGCGCATCGCCCCTGATCGAAACGTTTCGCGCCTGACCTTTCGTTCATGAAGCGCTTCATTTGCGCGCAGCTTAGGATAGCTTTCCCCTAATGTCAAGCGATTTTGTCGTAATGATTTGGGTTACTGGTTCGCGGCCGCCTTCCGGCAGCAGCATGGGCCTGTCTACCGCAACGCAAGGGGAAGGGGCATGCTTCAGAGAAGGGATGCTTCCCGCACCAGCATGCGGGTTGTACCCCTTTTCATCAATGTCATGGGTAGGACAACTTCCGGCAAACGCTTGCCGGGGGAGCGGAGTTTCTCAATGGCCATGCGAGCCAATTGCCGGCCCACGGCAAATTTATCCACCCTCTCCGTGGTCAGACCCGGCATCTTGAACTGCGCCTGGTCCTCATCATGGTAACCCACCACACTCACGTCGCGGGGGACGTTGAGGCCTCGTTTTACTAGGGCATCCCAGGCACCGTAAGCAATGTCATCGTACCCAGCAAGCACAGCGGTGACGGGGTAGCCGTGGTCCAGGATCATGTCCATGCAGGCGTAACCATTGGCATAAAGGTTGTCGGAAAGCCCGATCGTTTGCCCGCGAGGCTCCAGACCAGCATCGCGCATGGCCTGCGCATATCCTTCGAAGCGCGCTTTGTACCAAGAGTAAGAAGTGTCGGCAATGAACCAGATATCGCGATGTCCGAGTTCCAGCAGGTACCGGGTAGCTTCAATTGAACCCGCGAAATCATCCCATCCCACCATATCCACCGGCGGGCGGGATTTCTCGCCGCCGGTGTAAGTATTTTTGAGAAGGACGAACGGCACACCCAGTTCCTCCACCGCCTCGACGAAATTCTCGCTATTCATGCCCGCCAGGATAAGACAATCCGCGACCCCGTGACTTTGCAACACCTTGGGAAGTTGCAGTTCCGACGATTTCGTTTCGCGGGAGTAATTGTAGCTGGTGAAAAGAACCAGATAGCCGGCCTCCGCGCAGAACTCTTCCACACTTTGCAACACGCCCACGTGAAAGGGATGAAGTAAATGGCGATTGCTCTGGATGAAGGAGATGACCGATGTGGAATTCTGGGCGAAGCTGCGAGCGCGGGCATTAGGCCGATAGTTTAGGTCTTTGATGGCCTGCTCGACGCGCTCGCGCAGCTTGGGGTTAACGCCGGGCTGATCATTGATGACTCGTGAAACAGTGCCCATGGCTACTTTTGCCCGCTTTGCAACTTCTTTAATGGTAATGGCCATAGGATTCGCACGATAGGACGCTCTGTCATTTCTTGACCGCGCCATGAAACGCTACATGCGAGACTGTAATGCTACCTCTTCCGAATGTCAACGCCCCTTCCTTGGGTGGCTCCGGGTCCGCCGAAGCAGACACTCTTGTTAAGGGACTTGGTTCGAGTGTGCTTATGGCCCGCTCCGGGCAGTGCTCGCGCGGGCCATGGGGAAGGGGCGTCGATCCCAGAGCCACGGCAAGAAGGCTGCAAGGCCCCGCGCGGTATCATCAATCTCTTCTCTGCCGAAGGAGATAGGAGGTGAGGTTGGCCTCCCGCAGTGCATTGACTTTCCCCCATTATCCTGCTAATGTCTGCACGCTTGTGATGAAACGCTTCATGAATAGCCCTGCAGACAATGCCAGGAGGAGTGGCAGCCATGACCGACATCATGATTGTTGCTGACGACCAGAATCTCTGCGGTGAGTGTCCCGTCTGGAATCCTGAACATGGCACCCTGGAATGGACAGACTGTGTCGGGTCAAAATTCTTCCGGCTTGACTGGTCCAACCGCCGGCACTTTCTAGTGAAATCGGACCTTGCCATCAATGGATTCCGCCCCAATCGCCGTGGGGGCTATGTGATCACCAACGGTGATGGATTCTGGCTTTGGAACGGTGCGGACGAGCTTAAGCTGGTTGCCGCGAAGGCCGACGGTTCCAAATGCCAGATGAACGATTGCGTGGCGGACGCTCGCGGACGCCTGTTGGCCGGTTCCTGTTTCTATAATCCCGCTGCCGAATTCGAACTGGGAAAACTTTTTATACTGGATAATAACGGCAACGCCCGCGTGCTTGATGACGGGTTTGTTCTCGCCAATGGCCTCGGGTTTTCTCCCGATGGGAAGACACTCTATTTTGCCGACAGCGCCACGCGGCTCATCTATGCTTATGAGTACGATATCGCTGCCGGATCGGTGCGAAACCGGCGCGTCATAGTGCGCGTGCCGAGTGAGGAAGGCCTGCCGGATGGTCTTTCCGTGGATGCGCAAGGATTTATCTGGTCCGCTCAATGGTACGCAAGCTCCATCGTTCGCTACGACCCAGACGGAAAAATCGAGCGGCGCGTGCAATTACCCGCCAAGCAAGTTTCTTCGCTGACCTTTGGCGGCCCGCAATTAATGGATATTTTCGTGACGTCGGCCGGGCAATCCGAGCCCATGCCCATCATGCCACCAGGATATGACCCGCAGACGGGCCCGTTCGGCGGAGCCTTGTACCATCTCAACATGGACATCGCGGGTCAGTCCCCCTGCATGGCTGAAATTTCGGTTTGACATAAAGCCGGTGCAGAGGCGCGCCGCTTCCGTCGGGCGGTGCACAAGCCATACACAGAAATCTTCATGATCAGGACGCGTTAAACACCATGAGAGACAGGATTGAAGATCAGGATTTGCGTGAAATCGCGGCCAGGGGCGCTGATCTCCTGCTGAACCACCCTTGGAAGGTTTGGTTCTGGGGGGACTCGATCGGGCTGGAAGGACTGTTAGACGCCACAGAACTGACCGGCAACGAGAAATACTCCGGCTATGTCTACGGACTATTCAAGGGTTGGATTGCGCGCGAGCAGTTTCGTAGCGTATTTGATTACACCGCGCCGGGCGTGGCCCTTTTGCGGGTCTTCGCAAAGACCGGTGACATCACTCTACTGGAAGCCGCCAAACGCCACGCAACCTACATGGCCGCCTTCCGCAAGACCAAATCCGGCGCTGCGATGCGTTATGAGAACGCAGCATTTGAATTGCCACCGGAGCTTCCCCAGGATCATCCCGACTTTGAAACCTGGCAGGATTTGGCTCCCCATGTGAAGGATGGTGGACCCTGCGTCTTCGTTGATTCCGTGCATTTCGATGCGCCACTGTTCTCCTCCCTTTATGCGGTTACGGGGGAAGACTCCTATCGTCAAATGGCTCTGGACAACGTGCTGGCGCAAATTGATCTCCTTTATGATCCCCAAGACGAGCTTTTCCACCATTTCTGGATTGAGCGGACAGGCAGCCGTAATGGCGTTACTTGGGGGCGGGGAAACGGTTGGGGGCTGCTGGGGTTGGTTGACACGTTGGAATACTTACCTGCCCGTGATCCCGGCGCACAGAAAGTCCTGGAAATCCTTAGGAAAGTGATGCGTCGGCTGGTGGAATTGCAAGATTGCGCAGGCGGCTGGCACACGGTACTGACTGATTCGGGTTCCTACCTTGAGACCTCCGTGGCGGCTTTCATGGTGAGTGCCATCTCGCGAGCATTATTACATGGCTGGGTCGATCCAGATTTCTTCGGCCCCCCGGTGGAATTGGCCATGGGGTGGCTCCTGGAGAATGTCCGGCCTGACGGCTTGCTGGAGGGTGTATCCTACGAAACGTTTCCAAGTACTTCGGCACATCATTATCGTCGTATGCCGCGGGGAGGCGTCCTTCCCTGGGGACAGGGCCCTTTGCTCGCTGCCCTCTGGTGGTATTCAAGGCTGCGAGCCCATCCCCAGTTGTTCTCTAAATGTCTACCCGGAGGTTCCGCTTCATGCGCCTCGACCACAAAGTCGCAATCGTAACTGGCGCCGCCATGGGAATTGGGGCCGGCATAGCAGAGCGTTTTGTGCAAGCTGGCGCTGCGGTTGTCGTTTTCGATATCAATGCCGATGGCGCCCGACAGGTTGCGGAGAGACTGAGCCAACAGGGAAGAACCTTGGCAATCCATGGTGACGTCGCCTCTGAGGAAGACGTGCAGGGTGCCATCGACCAAACCGTGCAGGAATTCGGTGGGGTCGATGTTCTGGTGAACAACGCCGGGATCGAGGGGCCCGGCCTGCTCGCTGATTACAGCTCTGCCGATTGGGACCGTATTCAGGCTGTGAACCTGAAGGGTTATTTCCTTTTCGCCAAACACGTTATTCCCCGTATGCGCGGTCGGGGAGGTTCCATTGTGAATATTTCCTCGGTGCATGCCTTTGTTTCCTATGTTGGCAACGGAGCTTATGATGCCACCAAGGCAGGGATCATTGGCCTGACACGCGCCCTGGCGCTGGAAAACGGGGCGGAAGGTATCCGCGTCAATGCCATCTGCCCAGGTTACATTCGCACACCCATGACGGATGATTGGTTATCGATCCAGCCCGACCCCGAAGCCACCTTGAAGCAGGTGCTGAGTTTTCACCCCCTGGGCCGCATGGGCACGCCCCGTGACGTCGCGGACGCGGCGCTTTTTCTCTCCTCCGAGGCTGCCGCATTTATTTCCGGGACATTTCTCGTGGTGGATGGCGCCATGACTGCTGCGGGCCATTGAGGGCATAGAACCATGCCGTTTACTCGACGCAAAGTTGCCGATGCCGGCTTGCTGGTTTTGGTTAACGCCATGTGGGCGGCTCAGTATCCCGCTTACAAAACCGCCACCAGCCAGGCGGGACCGGTAACGGTCAGCCTCTGGACATTCGTCATCGCAGCGCTGGTTTTAATCCCTTTTTTCATTCGTGAGCGCAGGGGAAGCACCCAACGTGGTTCCCGGTTTGAGTGGGGTGGATTTCTAATGTTGGCTGCGTTCGGCCTGGTGCCCGGCTCCGCAGTGCTTGCATGGGGCACCGTGCTTTCCACCGCCTCAAACGCCGCCCTTCTTTACCTGACTCTGCCGGTGATTACCGCCGTGATGGCCGTGACTCTTCTACGCGAAAAAATGACTCTGGTGCGCTGGGGGAGCCTCGGGCTTGCCCTTGTCGGCGTGCTGATAGTTTCCGGCCCGGACTGGCATCATGCCAACCTTCACAGCATGAAATTCCTGGGCGGGAACCTCGTTATCCTCGTGGCCATTACCGGGAGCGCTTTCTATAACGTCTATTCCAAGCGGTTGCTGGGGCGATACACACCGCTGGAAGTTCTGGTCTTCGGATATCTCATCGCGGCAGGACTTTCCGTGCCGCTGGTTCTGATGATGGAGCCCTCGTCGCTGGCCGCCACGCGATCCTACACTCTTGGCGTGTGGGTTTCACTGTTGGTGCTCAGTGTATTCAGTTGGGGCTTAGCGATGGTGTTGTGGATGCATCTGCTGAAGCGGCTGGATGTGAGCCAGGCCTCAGTTTCCATTTACCTGTTACCTTTGCTTGGAGTCTTGTTTTCGGCAATCTTGCTGAAAGAGAAAATTACTCCTGCCATGGTGGTGGGTGGCCTGCTGACGCTTGCCGGAACAGTTTTGATGACTTCGATGGACACACAGGGTTCGGAGGAGGCGAAATGAAAATCCAAAAAATAGAGTGCCTACAGCTTCGTGCGCCGCAGGTAAACGCGGCGGATTGCGACGGAGCCGTTGACACAGCAGTCATCCGAGTCACTGCCGATAACGGAATGCAAGGCCTGGGAGAAACCGACGCGCCCCCCAATGCCATCGCCGCACTGCTGGCAACTCCTAATGCTCACATCTGGAGTATGGGGATTCGCGACCTGCTGATAGGCGAAAACCCTCTGGAGGTCGAACACCTTTGGGACAAAGTTTATGAGGGCACTATTTACCATGCCCGCCGAGGGCTCGGCATCATGCTGATGTCGGCCATTGACAATGCTCTGCACGACCTGCGCGGCAAGATTCTTGGCCTTCCTGCCTACCAGCTTGTGGGGGGGGCGGCGCGCGATAAGGTCACTCCCTACGCCACCCTCTTCCCCAGCATGCCGCAGGGGCGGAGCTGGGCGGAAATGCGCCAGGCCTGCATCGCCCTAATTGACAAGGCCCTTGAGCTTGGTTTTCGCGCCATGAAGATGGAAATGCTCTTCTACGACCTGGTCGATGACCGGCAGATGGTGGATTTTATCCATGAGTGCCGTAAAGTCGCGAGTGACAGGACGGAATTCATGATTGACGTTGGCTATCGCTGGAAGAATGCCCTCGACGCGCTCTGGGTGCTTCGGCGAGTGGAGGATGACAAGCTGTTCTTTGTTGAAACTCCTCTCCACACTGATGACCTTGATGGCCTGGCGCGGCTTGCAGATGCCACCACGACCCCTGTGGCGGTTGGGGAGTTTCTGCAAACGCGTCATGAATTTCGCGAGCTGATGGATCGCGGCCATTGTGACGTGATTCAACCTGACATGGGCCGTGCAGGCGGATTGACGGAGGCACTGCGCTGCGCGCGGATGGCTGCCGAACGGGGCCTCTATTGCGTCCCGCACGCATGGAAAACCGGGCTCACGGTTGCTGCCACCCGCCATTTCGCCAGCGCTGCTCCTGCTTGTCCGTATGCTGAGTTCTTTCATCAGGATTTATTTCCGTCTTTCCTTCGTTCCAAGCTGGCCTTTCCGGAAGCGGATTTGCACGACGGGTACTGGAGTTTGCCCGACCGCCCGGGATTGGGTGTGGAACTGGATCCCCGAACGGTGGAACAGTCGCTCGCCGCGCCAGTAACGGTGATTGAATGACATCTCTACATCTAACACGATAAACTCTGGTGGCTCTCTCCGAACGCCAGGCGACTGGCGCGACAGCCACCGGCGCCTACACACGTTTCACCCGGTTGCGTTCATGGAGGAAATCGATGCCTCGCATTGCCTGCTCCCTGCGTGAATACCATGCCGACCGTGGCTATCGAGCCCTGACGCTGGAAAATGAATTTCTCTCGGTGACTTTGCTGCCGGAGAAGGGCGCGGATATTTACTCACTCGTTTACAAGCCGCGCCACACGGACGTGCTGTGGAAGTCTCCCTGGGGATTAAAGAAGACGGGCACGGGAATTGTCTCCCACGGTGCCGGTACGGAGGGCGCATGGTTGGAGCACTACGAAGGTGGATGGCAGTTGATCTTTCCCAATGGCGGGGATGAGTGCCGGTACAAGGGGGCCCTCTTAAACTTTCACGGGGAAGCTTCCGTGCTGCCTTGGGATTATCAGGTGGTGCGCAGGAGCTCCCGTGCCCTTACTGTCGAGTTCACCGTACAGCTCCATCGTAGCCCCTTCCTCGTGCGCAGGACTATCACGATCGAGCGCTCTCTTCCCGCCCTCCTTCTGCATGAAACGGTCGAAAACAGGGCGGAAGAGGATCTGCACTACATGTGGGGGCACCATCCCGGCTTCGGCGCACCTTTCCTGGAAGGTGGATGCCGGCTGCAACTGCCCCCCTGCCTCTTCACGGCGCATGACGCCGAGATCAGTTCCTTCAGCCGGATTGCGCCCTCGACGAAGGGTTCCTGGCCTCAGATTGCTGGCAAACAAGGGAGCATCGACCTCAGCGTCCTTCCGCCCACGTCGGAGAGGGTTACGGAATTTGGCTACTTGACCGAATTAGAAGAGGGATGGTACGGATTGTCAAACCCCTCATTGGGGTTCGGTATAGGCATGGCCTGGCCCAAGGAGATTTTTCCGTATCTCTGGTTCTGGCAGGAATTGCGCGGCAGTTTTGGTTATCCCTGGTACGGGCGCTGTTACGTTATGGCGGTCGAGCCGTTCAACAGCATTCCGGGGTGTGGTTTGGAGCGCGCCATCGCCAATGGCACGGCACCCGTGCTCGCGGCGGGCGCCAAGGTTCAGGCCTCTCTTGCCGCGGTGTTCTTTGAGGGATCGGGGGTGCGGTCGATTTCTACCGACGGGCATGCGGAGCCCTTGTGCAAGACTTAGCGTGGTGTGCGACAGGAGGAGATCATGGCGGAGAATGAGAGCATGGACATCACACGGCGGGGTTTTGTGAAACAAGCGGGAAAAGCCGTTCTGGCCGCCTCCTGGGCGGGAATGACGGCGCGAAGTTACGCCCGCATTCCCGGAGCCAATGAGCGCATCCGCCTGGCACAGTTCGGGTGCGGTGCGCGTGGCGGCGGGCATGTTCGCATGGTGCGCATGGCCTCGGAACAGATGCCTGTGGAAATGGTGGCTGTGTGCGATATCTGGAGCATTGCCCGGGAGCAGCGGGCGGCCCAGGTGAAGAATCTGTTCAACTCCGAGCCCCAGATTTATACACACTCCGAAGAGATGCTTGCCCGGAAAGACATCGATGGCGTGATGATCGCCACGGGGGACTTCCAACATGCCAAACTATGTGCAGAAGTGGTCCGGGCCGGGAAGGACTGCTACGTCGAGAAGCCTTTTGCCAACGTGCTGAAGGAAGCCAAGGAAGCCCGTGACGCAGTCAAGGCCTCAAAACAAGTTGTCCAAATGGGCACCCAACACCGTAGTCAGGCCTACCCATTGGCTGTCCGGGACCTCGTCCGCACCGGGCGGGTCGGCAAGGTCGTGCAGATTGAACAAGAATGGAATGTGAATCAAGAGCGGTGGCGTTTTCGTGAAGAAGACACCGGTATGCCCCCGAGTGTGAATGACGAGAAACTGGAGTGGGAAAAGTGGCTGGATGAGCGCCCGTCAAAACTCCGTGAGCAGGATACTGACTGGAAGCGATGGCTGCTGGGCAAGCCCGACCGTCCCTTTGATCCTCATGTTTATTTGGAATTCCGGCTGTACAAGGAATTCTCGGCAGGGATCTTCGATCAATGGCTCAGTCATGGGAGCGACCTGGTTCACTTGTGGATGGACGAAGCCTACCCGGTCAGCGTCGTGGCGCAAGGGGGAATTCTGGTCTGGAATGACCGCCGGGAAAATCCCGACACCTGCATAGCTGCCTTTATGTATCCGAAGGGCTTTCTCTATACTTTCCGAACGACTCTCGGGAACAGTTACCGTGGGTTCAGCCGTATCCAGGGCCGTGATGGGACCATCGAAAACTATGGCGGCGAGGGAGCGAGCCTGTTTCTGGTAACGGATGAAGGTGGGCGAAAGGAAATCGACTCCGACGCCATGGGCCCCGTTTACAGCCAGGTGCCGGGGATGGGACCGGAAAAAGACCGGCCAGAAATTCTCCGCATCCCCGGCGCTCCACCACCCGATTCCAGCGGCCCAAGTGACGACGACGCCATCCACTTGCTGAACTGGTTGCGTGCCATGCGTGACCGCCAGCAGCCCAATGCCAATGTGGATCATGGCTTCTCACATTCCATTGCCTGTATTATGGCGGCAGAGGCGCATCGCAGTGGACGGCGTTTGTACTGGGACCCCAAGCGGGAAGAGATTCTGGATCATCCTGCCGCCACAGCGCGAGAACGCGGATGAGGGACTGTCGAGCCCGTGCAAACCCCAATTCCGGAAGAGTTGTTTTTAGGAAACGCAGAGTTTTCACCAGGCGCCAATTCCTCGTTCAGCGAATTGCCGTGAATGCGGTGCTCTCGCCGAGTCCCCTTGGGACATTCCAATTTGAGAACGTGCCGTAGGTAGAATTTTGCTGCGGAATCTCCTATCCCCCGTTGATGATCTCTGCTCACAGGAAACCTGGTATTGTGAACACCGGCTGGCCGTTGGGCTCAGCGATGATCAAAAGTATGTTGTCGGCCGGCCGGAATGTAATGGCTTCGGTTCCATGTTCCCCGCTGTGCAGAGGTTTAGTTGAAAGCGGAAAGATTTAATCGGAGACAATAAATAAGGCACTCGGCCCGCATCCCAAATGCGGTCGATTATAATCCGTCGCGGTTGATTAGCTCTGTTCCGGGCAAGGCGACGCAAGAGCGCCTCGCAACCGGGGCGACTTAATGTATACTTTTTCGAGCCGGAAGGGCAAAATTGAAATCACGGGTAATTTGCGCCTCGGGGTTAGGTGGGGTTATATGATTAACACTTTCTGGAAAGGCGTGGTGAAGCTGCCACTCCTTGCGGCTCTCTTCTCCGTTAGTGTCGTGTGCTGGGCGAGCGATTCGGCTTCCGACCCCGTCCTGTTCAATCGTGATATTCGCCCCATCCTCTCTGACCGTTGTTACACCTGCCACGGACCGGACAAAGCCAACCGCAAGACGGCAATGCATTTTGATAATGAGGACGCGGCGCGCACGCAGCTTGACAGCGGCGGTTTTGCTTTTGTGGGCGGTGACCTCACGAAGAGCGTGATGTATCAACGTATCACCTCAGACGACGAAGCGATCCGCATGCCCCCCGCTTACATGGGGTACGCCAAGCTGCCGCCGCATGAGATCGACTTGATCAAGCGCTGGATTCAGCAGGGGGCCGTTTGGCAAAAGCACTGGTCGCTGATCCCGCCGCAAATCGCTCTGCACCCGCAGGTGATGCACTCGCAGTGGCCGCGTGACGCCATCGATTACTACGTCCTGGCGCGCCTGGAGCACGAAGGCCTTACACCCTCTCCGGAAGCCGACCGGGCCACATTGATTCGGCGCGTCACGCTTGACCTCACCGGGCTTCCGCCCACGCCGGCCGAAGTGGATGCTTTTCTGCACGACACCTCACCCAACGCCTACGAGAAAGTTGTGGACCGGCTGCTGAGGTCCCCCCGCTATGGAGAGAACATGGCGTGGCAGTGGCTCGATGCCGCGCGCTACTCCGACACCAATGGCTACCAGAGCGATGGTGTGCGCAACATGTGGCGCTGGCGCGACTGGGTGATTGACGCCTTCAATAACAACATGCCCTTTAATGAATTCACCATCGAGCAGCTTGCCGGAGACCTGCTGCCCAATGCCACCCGCGATCAGATCATCGCCACGGGCTTCAACCGCAATCATCGCACCAGCGCCGAGGGCGGAATTATCGATGAAGAGTTCCGGGTGGCTTACGTGGTGGACCGTGTGGACACCACGTCCAATGTATGGATGGGCCTCACTGTTGGCTGCGCCCGCTGCCACGACCACAAATACGATCCCATTTTGCAGAAGGAGTACTACCAGCTCTTTGCCTATTTCAATAACAATGCACCGGACCGGGGCTTTGTTTATAACTTTGGCAACCAGGAGCCGTACATCAAGGCGCCCACGCCCGAGCAGGAATCGCGGCTCAAGGAGTTTGACCAGAAAGTGGCGGCGGCTGAGTCAGCATATGAGGCGACCAATCCGGAAATCTTGCGCAGTCAGCGCGCGTGGGAGAAGTGGGTGAAGACCTCGCACACTCCTGATTGGACTGTCAGCGAGGGCTTGATTTTGAATTTCCCGCTGAATGGCGATTTGCGCGAGACCACCGGGGTTTACGACCGGCGAAATTCCTTCAACCATCCGCCGGAGGGAGCTACGCCGCAGGACAAGCCCGATGATCCGCGCTCGCCGGTGGTGGCGGGAAGTCCGGACGCCGCTCTGCCGTATGTGCCGGGCAAGCTTGGGCAGGCGGCAAGCTTCGATGGGCACCGCTATGTCAATGGCGGCAAGGTGCTGAACTTCGATTACCTTGATCCCTTCACTTTCGCCGCGTGGATCAATCCCTCGGCACCCAATGGTGCCATTCTTTCCAGCGTCGAGGATGTACATGAAGGTTCCGGCTATGGCCTCTACCTGCGCGAGGGCAAGCTGCGCTTCAACTTCACCTTCCGCTGGACCGACCTGGGCATGCGTCTTGAGACCAAAAAGCCTCTGGCGATGAACCAGTGGCATCACGTGGCCCTGACCTACGATGGCAAACGCAAAACCACGGGCGTGAAATTCTACGTGGATGGCGTCGCGCAGGATTTCGACATTCTGTTCAACGAAATGTCGTGGCCGCTGGGAAATTCCCAACCCTTCCGCATTGGTGCTGGCGAGGGGCCGGAAGACCGCTTCCACGGCGCGATTGCCGACGTCCGGATTTACAATCGCGCTATTTCCGCCGAAGAGGCGGGCGTGCTGCCGGTGCTTGAAACCGTGCCGGAGATTGCCGCCATTCCTCCCGCCAGGCGCACGCCGGCGCAGGCGAACAAGCTCGCGTTCTGCTTCCTCGATGAATACGCGCCCCAGGATGTTCAGGCGGCTCGGCACAACGTGGCCGTTGCTCATGAGGCTCGGGACAAGTTTTACGCCAGCATTCCCACCGTGATGGTAATGAAGGAAGGCCCGCCTCGCGACGCCTTCATTCTGAACCGAGGTGTGTACGACGCGCATGGCGACAAGGTCACACCCGGTCTGCCGCATGTGCTTCCCCCCATGCCGGCGGGGCTTCCCAACAACCGTCTGGGCTTTGCCAAGTGGCTGGTGGACCGCACGAACCCGCTGACGGCGCGGGTTACGGTAAATCGCTCTTGGCAGATGCTGTTTGGCGTGGGCCTGGTGAAGACGGTGGAGGACTTCGGTTCGCAGGGCGATTGGCCCCTCTACCCCGACGTGCTCGACAACCTCTCCATCCGATTCATGGACAGCGGTTGGGATGTAAAAGCGCTGCTGAAGACGATCGTCATGAGCTCAACCTACCGGCAGTCCTCTCGCGTCACTCCGGAACTGCTGGAGAAGGATCCGGAAAACCGGCTTCTGGCGCGTGGCCCGAGATTCCGTTTGTCAGCACAAATGATTCGCGATCAGGCGCTGGCGGATTCCGGTCTGCTGGTGGAAAAGCTGGGCGGGCCGCCGGTGATGCCGTATCAACCCCCTGGGTTGTGGGAGGAAGTTTCCTTCAGCGGCGATAGTTACAGGGAAGACCAGGGCGAAGGACTCTACCGCCGCAGCCTCTACACGTATTGGCGGCGAACCGTGGCTCCCCCCACCATGGTGACTCTTGACGCTGCCACACGCGAGACCTGCATTGTGCGCGCGAACCGGACCAACACGCCGCTGCAAGCGCTCGACTTGATGAACGACGTGACCTACCTTGAGGCCTCGCGCAAATTTGCTGAACGGATGATGAAACAAGGCGGTTCGACGCCTGAGGCCCGCATCGACTACGCATTTCACGTGGCGCTGGCACGTGGAGCCAAGCCGCAAGAACAGATTGTGCTGGCGGAGACTTTCAAACAGTTTCACACCCGCTTCGCCGCCAGGCCTGCAGATGTTGCGCATTACCTGTCAGACGGAAAATCCCCTCGCGACAGCAGTCTCGATCCGGTTGATCTGGCCGCCTACACCGCGGTGGCAAGTCTGATTCTGAACATGGACGAAACCGTCACCAAGGAGTAAATTATGGGTCCAATTGAAGAACGCCAGCTCTTAATGACACGGCGGCACTTCTTCAGCCGTAATGCGGCGGGCATCGGCTCAGCCGTTCTGGCCAGTTTGTTGCCGAGGGATCTGCTGGCCGAGGAAGCCGCACCGGCGACTGCCACGGACCGGCCATTTCCTCCCCTGCCTGGATTTCCCAATTTCGCCCCCAAGGCGAAGCGCGTGATCTATCTGTTTCAATCGGGCGGCCCGTCGCAAATGGACCTGTTTGACTTCAAACCAGCCTTGATGTGCAAACGCGGCGAGCAACTTCCCGACTCCATTCGCAAAGGGCAGCGCCTAACTGGCATGACCGCCACGCAGGATCGCCTGCCCGTGGCCCCCACCATCTACAAATTTGCCCAGCACGGAAAATCGGGGGCGTGGGTGAGTGAATTGCTTCCCCACACGGCGAGCATTGCTGACGACCTCTGCTTCATCAAGACCGTGAACACCGACGCCATCAATCACGATCCCGCCGTGACGTTCTTTCAAACCGGAGCGCCGATTGCCGGACGGCCCAGCATCGGCTCATGGCTTGCCTACGGACTAGGCAGCGAAAGCAAGGATCTGCCGGCGTTCGTGGTGCTGATTACCCAGGGCGCCACGGGGCAACCGCTCTATGACCGCCTCTGGGGAAGCGGCTTCCTGCCCACGAAATTTCAGGGAGTCAAGTTCCGGTCGTCAGGCGACCCTGTGCTCTATTTGACCAACCCCGAGGGCTTTACCCGCGACGACCGCCGCCTTTTCCTGGATTCGCTGGCCAAACTGAACCAGGGGACTTACGAAGATTTTGGCGACCCGGAGATTGCCACCAGAATAGCTCAGTATGAGATGGCGTTTCGTATGCAAGCTTCGGTGCCAGACCTCACCGACCTTTCCCATGAATCGGAGGAAACTTTCAAACTCTATGGGGATGATGCCCGGAAGCCTGGGACTTTCGCCGCCAATTGTCTGCTGGCCCGCCGCATGGCGGAGCGCGGGGTGCGGTTCATCCAGCTTTTCCACCGCGATTGGGACCATCACGCCGCCCTGCCCGAGGGTCTTCCCAGGCAGTGCAAAGCCACGGATCAAGCCGCCGCCGCGCTGGTGACGGATTTGAAAAAGCGCGGCATGCTGGATGACACGCTCGTTGTTTGGGGCGGGGAGTTCGGCCGCACCGTCTACTGCCAGGGCCGCCTTACCGAAACTGACTATGGACGCGACCATCACCCCCGCTGCTTTACGATGTGGCTGGCGGGTGGAGGATTTAAACAAGGTATCAGCTATGGAGAAACCGACGACTATTGCTACAACATCGTCAAAGATCCCGTCCATGTCCACGACCTGCATGCCACCATGCTCAAGAACCTCGGAGTTGACCACACCAAGTTAACCTTCAAGTATCAGGGCCGGCATTTCCGTTTGACGGATGTACACGGGGAGATTGTGGAATCACTAATAGCCTGAATCTGCTCATGCGGTTGCTAGTATCGTACTATGGCCGCCTGGGGTGGGGCTTTACAACAGTAATTCCCCCGATGCAAGGTGCCCGCTCTGCCGCAAGTACAAGCTGGTGAGCGAGTCCGAATTGAAGCATTATGAGGAAGTGATTAAGCTCAGGGAGGAGCAGAAGCGTGAGGTGATGGAAGAGCACGAGAGGCGAAAGCGGCGACTCCGGGAGAATCCCCCACGGGTGATCGACCGCAAACGAGCTGGCGGTGCAATGGGTAAGCCATCGTTCTAACCCTTTGGGATGGTGGTCATTTCAGTAGCCTATTCAAAGATGAGGACAGTCGTTGGGGTGAAAAAATCGAGCAGCAGCCATTCGCTGGCCGAACTCCCTGAAGGTCCTGAACGTTATCAGGGCAGCCTGCGTTGGCATCAGCCAAACGCTCTCGGTGTCTTCGGGGTTGGATACAGGCAGCAGCCGGTGGATGTTCTGCAGGTTGTGTAGATTCTTCTCGGCGAATGGATGGTGTCTCTGCGTGTACCCTCCAAGCCCCATCCATCCAAGAGACTCCCCGCAAATAATGAAGTCAAGGGACGCCCACCCACGAATGATACGAAGGCTCACTTCGGTCGCGACGCGGCAATCCCGGAAGCGCTTTCTGGCCCGGGCGGGGCGAAAGGAACACCGGACACTACTATCCCGTTCCGGAAGCCCTTTTCTGATCCCCCCGCTCCACCACCCCTCGGTTCAGGTCATGGTTGAGCAAGCGTGTGCTGGAGCAGACGATTGACGATATTAGCAGTGCGGGGCGCTAGAGAACCCCAAGGTTCACCACAATATTAAGCGGAGCCCACTGGAAAAAGCTCCGGTCCGGCGCTGTATCCCCCCCTCCGCATCTTCCATAAAGTGACATTGTGTCATTTTGTTAATTCATTTTTTCTCACCTATTTACATTTGTGGAAAGGTCTATCCCTTTATATTTTGAGTGCTGAACCCTTTGTGGCTGATACTAAATGGCTTGATTGGAAATTTGTCCACTCCTTCAATAGGCATCCAGTCACTTGACATGCATTTTGTAGCCGATAATATCGACATCCTGGGTGACTTCTATGTCGCCGTGCATGTTCCTTCCGCATTGGAAGCCATGCGGGCATTGCTCTCCAGGATGATCGTTTACGCCTGACGTGACGGTGGGAAAATATTGAGAGATTTCAGCGCCCTTTCTCGTGCAGGGCGCACAATAAAGCCGTATCGGGTGGAGCCGGCAGCGGCGAGACGAGGTGGTGTAGGCAAACGACGCGATAATGGCTGTCGATTGTGGACTCCGGTTGAGGGCGAGTCCGGGAGTACCGGACCCCGGCACTCGAGACCTAGCGGTAGTTTACTGCGA
>PLSX01000279.1 GCA_003165315.1 Acidobacteriota bacterium | reverse complement strand
TCTCGACCACCGTCGAGACGGAGATCAACCTGCCCTTCATCACCGCCGACGCTTCCGGCCCCAAGCACCTGGCCATGAAGCTGACACGCGGACGCTTTGAGCAGATGTGCGAAGACATCTTCCAACGCTCGGTGGGCCCGGTAAAGCAGGCGCTGAAAGATGCCGGCGTGACCCCCGACAAGATCGATGAAGTGGTTCTGGTGGGAGGCTCCATCCGCATTCCCCGCATCCAGCAGATCGTCAAAGACCTGTTCGGAGGCAAGGAACCCCACAAGGGCGTCAACCCGGATGAAGTTGTAGCGGTGGGCGCGGCGATCCAGGCGGGTGTTTTGGGTGGCGAAGTTAAGGACCTGCTGCTTCTTGACGTTACCCCGCTGACTTTGGGAGTTGAAACCCTGGGCGGCGTTATGACTCCGCTGATCCAGCGCAACACCACAATCCCCACGCGCAAGACGGAGACATTCTCAACCGCGGCGGACAGCCAGACGTCCGTGGAAATTCATGTTCTCCAAGGCGAGCGGCCGATGGCGAAAGACAATCGCGCTCTTGGCAAGTTCCACTTGATCGGCATTCCTCCCGCTCCGCGCGGAATTCCGCAAATTGAAGTGACGTTTGACATTGATGCCAATGGAATTCTGAACGTCTCTGCCAAGGACACAGGTACGGGCAAGGAACAGAAGATCACCATCACATCTTCCAGCGGTCTCAACAAGGAAGAGGTTGAGCGGATGACGCGGGAAGGCGAACTCCACGCCGAAGAAGATAAGCGGCGTAAAGAGGAGATCGAGATCAAGAATAAAGCCGACTCAATGATCTACTCGGTGGAAAAACTGCTGAAGGAGAATCGCGAAAAGATCTCCGACGGCGACGCCAAGACGATCGAGGAAGCCTTGGAAGAGGCCAAGAAGACCGTGACCGAGGGCGACGCGAACAAGATCAGCGCCGCCGTGGAGAAATTGACCACGGCTTCCCACAAGCTTGCCGAGGCGATGTACAAGCAGGCAGCCTCCAGCAAGGCCTCAGCCGAAGCTGGCGCAGGTGCGGCAGGGGCGCAGCCAGGCCCTGCCGGCGGCGCCGAAGCCAAGAAAGACGAAGGCGAAGTGATTGACGCAGAAGTTGTGGATGACGATAAGAAGAAGAGCTGAGCGGGGAGAGTCGAAAGAGTTGAAGGAGTTAAGGAAGTTGAAGGGTCAAACGAGTTGAAGAAGTAAAAGAAGTCGAAGGAGTTAAAGGAGTCAAAGAAGTTGAAATAGTTCAAGAAGTTGAACAGTTAACTTTTTGAATTTTTTAACGTTTGACTCTTCAACTTTTCAACTCTTCGACTTTTTCAACTTTTGAACTTCTTCAACTCTTCGACCTCTTCGTTCAGCACTGCAAGCGCCCACTATTAACCAATCGCTGTTAGTTGTGGGCTTTGGAAAAAACTTATGGAACATCGTGCCCAAGTGCCCGTCGAGTGCCCGGTTTGCCGGTGGCGGCACTTCATGGAAATTGAAGCAGAAATAATGGACCCAGCGGCGGGGACGGAGCTTCGCAAGCACCTGGAGGCCTGGATTGCCTCGCGCTGCCCCGACCATCTTGGACCGATTTTGGAGATGAGTAAGAATTAGGAAGAAGGAGTCAGGAGTCAGGAGTCAGAATGCCTGGCGTGATTATCAGGGCTTGGAGTCTTGATAACGATCACGAACTGAAGAACTGAAGGTTAATCGCCCAAGATGACGCTTGTATTCTGACTCCTGAATTCTGACTCCTCATTGGATGGCTTGGATGATTCACGTTGAGATAAGTAAGGACCAAATCAAAGCCTTCTGCGTCAAGTGGAAGGTCACGGAGCTAGCCCTGTTTGGTTCCGTATTGCGAGATGACTTCCGGCCGGGCAGCGACATTGATGTATTAGTGAGCTTTGAGTCCAAGGCCCGGTGGAGTCTAATGGCAATGGTCGAGATGGAGAACGAGTTGGAGGAAATTCTGGGCCGCCGGGTCGATCTGGTGGAGCGAAGCGCAATCGAGCACAGCGAGAATTACATTCGCCGCCGGCACATCCTGGCTTCAGCGGAACCGTTCTATGTGGCGAATGGATAAAGCGGGCAGCGTACACCTGCTCTTGAGGTGCGGCTGGTGCGCACAAAACGATGAACTTGCGCCGGACCTTGGTAAACGGCCTGGACGCCCCATTCAGCCCGCGCAGCGGGGGTAAGACTGTAGCCCACGGCGCAAGCCGTGGAGTAGAGTTCATGCCGCGCGGAGCGAGCCCCGGAGGGGCGAAAGAGTTCGCAATCAAACTCGGATTAACAGCCCATTTAGTCCGCATGAGACAGGAGTGGAGCAAATGGAGACAGCAAAGACTGTGGAATCTATACAAACTTGGCTCAAGGGCGCGAAACAGGATCTTCATTTCCTAATGGTCCACCTAGAAGAGCATGGACAAAAGGCAACGAAGACTAAAGTTGCTGGCAACCCAACCGAGGCTGAATATGAGAGTTCAGTCGTCGAAATGTATTACCGCCGCATCGTTGAAATGCGAGAGGTCATAGGTCAGGAAGAGTCCAGCCTCTCCAATCTCAAGCCGAAAGGGAAACCTTGTGAGTGCGGCTGTGGAGGATACCCAAAATCGCTTGAGAAAGGCATACCAGGAACAGGGTTCCACGCCGAAAAATTCTCGGTGACACGGCGAGCGATACGCAGGCTCCTAGCGCCTAGCTCCTGACTTCTGCCTCCTTGGAAATTACTATGCCCGTTGGTCAACAAAAGGATTATTACGGCATACTCGGCGTCAGCCGCGATGCCAAGCCGGACGAGATTCGCAAGGCCTACCGCCATTTGGCGCGTAAGCACCATCCCGATGTCAATCCGGGGAACAAGGGCGCGGAGGAGAAGTTCAAGCAGCTCTCTGAAGCTTATGAGGTCCTGAGCGACGAGAAGAAGCGCAAGGTCTTCGACCAGTATGGATTCTACGCGGACAACCTTCCTCCCAGCGGTTACCCTCCTGGAGGAGGTTCGCCGGGAGGCACGTATTCCGCCCCTCCCGGCGTCGATTTTTCCGGTTTTGACTTTTCCCACATGGATGAACCGGGAGGCGATGGCGGTGCGCACGCTGGCGGGTTTGGCGGCGGCTTCCGCGACATTTTCTCCTCGATTTTTTCGCGCGGCGAGCGGGAGGAGGCGAGCGAGGAGCCGGAAAAGGGTTCTGACATTGAATACCGGATGCACTTAAGTTTTTGGGATGCCATCCGGGGCGCCCAGTTGCGCGTTACAGTGTCGCGTGAAGATGCTTGCACCACCTGCCATGGATCCGGTTCAGCCCCCGGCCCGGAGGTAAAATGCGGGACTTGCGGGGGCACCGGCAAAACCACGCGTCAGGCGGGCGCCATGCGGTTTGCCATGACCTGCCCGCAATGCGGCGGAACCGGGAAGCAGCGCCGCCCCTGCCCCAAATGCCACGGCACAGGCTCCGTGAAAGCGCCCGAGACATTGAATGTGAGGATTCCTCCCGGAGTCGATACCGGATCGCGCGTACGCGTGCCGGCAAAAGGCAATGCCGGAATTAATGGCGGCCCGCCGGGCGATCTCTATATCGTTACGGAAGTGGAACAGCACCCGGTATACGAGCGCAAGGGCGACAACTTTTATGTGAAGCTGCCCGTAACCATCACCGAAGCGGCTCTGGGCGCCAAGGTGGAGGTTCCCACCATCGATGGGCCCAGCACCATCAAGATTCCTCCTGGCACGCAAAGTGGACAGAAGCTGCGACTGCGCGGCAAGGGCGCGCCTTCGCTGCGGGATTCCTCGGGAGAAGTGCGCGGCGACGAATTTGTGGAAGTGCAGGTGATGGTGCCGCACGTGGCCGATGAACGCACCAAGGAAATCCTGCGGGAACTCGCCCGGCTGAATCCGGACGACCCGAGGAAGGATTTGAGCGCGGCGGGGGCGAAGCCGTAAGGGAATTAGGAATTAAGAGTTGTGCGTACCGAATGCGGAACTTTGAACCTTGGTTTCGAATTTTGGTCTTGAATTTTGAATTCTGTAACCTGTGCCCTGTAACCCATAACCTACTCCGATGGCCAAACGTGGCAGGAAAACTCGCAGCAAGGCTGGCTACATGATCTCGGCGGTGGCGGAGATGTATGACATCCATCCGCAAACGCTGCGCCTCTATGAGCGTGAAGGTCTGCTGATCCCGTCGCGCTCCGACGGCAACACCCGCCTCTACACGCAGGAGGACCTGGAACAGCTTGAGACCATTCTGAACCTTACTCGCGAACTGGGCGTCAACCTGGCCGGGATCGACATCATCATGAACATGCGGCGGCGCATGCGCCAGATGCAGGAAGAGATGCAGGCGTTTGTGGACTACGTGCAAAAGGAATTCGTAGACCGCGCCGGGCAGTCCCACGATGGAAACCAGAATGCCCTGGTGCGCATTCCGGCGGTTCATCTCATTCGCACAAGAAAATAAGTGGGACCAAAGGCCAAAGGGTGTAGATTTGACGGGCAAACCATGAAGAGGGAATGTCAATGGCCCGCAAAAATACGAAGTCCTCGCGTCCTAACCCCACGGCGTCCACGTCTTTCAATCGCAGGTCATTCTTACAGCTTGGCGCCACCAGCCTTGCTCTTTCCCCCGCTTCGATGTTGGTCGGTGGAACTGCTGACAGCGTGAGCTCTCCGTCTGCGCCCGTGGCCAAAGGGGAACTGCTCCCCAGCATTCCCAAGCTGGCCGACCTCGCAAGTGATCGGCTGGTGCACGACTACCGCGACCTGTTTACTCCCCCCGCGGTGCAGAACGAATGGGGCTACACCCAAGCCTGGAAATCGGTTTCGGCAATCACCTCCATCACCATTCCCCCTTTTAGTTGCTGTGGCATTCCCCACATCGCCTTCAGTCCCGGAAACCTCGTGACTTGCGAACTGTTTCTGAACGGACGGATTCTGAACTCTTACCCGCCGCCGGAATCGCAAGTTGCTTACCGATGGTATCCGCATCGTGTCATCCGGGAGGCACGGGTCCAGGGACTTCACTTCACCACACAGACCTTTATGCCCTCCATGCAACAGGCTGTGGCGGAATCGATTACCGTCAGAAATGAAGGGCCGGAGCGGCGCCAGATTTCTCTGGGCTTCGACCTGCGTGCCGGCGTCACCATGAACCGCGAAAAGCCTGCGAGCGCTGATGCCCTGGCAGAGGTGGACAACAAGCTCACCAGCGAGCCGCGCGGCTGCATTGTTTTCGAATCCCAACACAGCCGCGCCGTTTCGGTGCAGGGTGTGAGCCCTCTTCCGGACCGCATCGAGCATCGCCGGTTGCTGGTCTACAACCTTGCTCTGAACCCAGGGGAGACGCGGACTTTTCAATACCTGAACGTCATCGGCGATGACGTGGACGCGGCACTTGAGTCTTATGACCGCCAACAAGCCAGGTTTAGCGATTTGCTCCGAGAGAACGAGGAGACGTTCACCCATCTTCTCCGCACTGCTTTCACACCAGGGAACTCCGAGTTCTCCGGGCACTTGCCCCAGCTTGTGACTCGCGACCCGGCACTGTGGAAACTCTATTACAGCGGCTTCACCAGCCTCCTGGTCAATCGACGGCTCTCTCCCGCTCTCCCCGCCGGTGCGGTTTATCTCACCATTCCGCGCTTTGCGCGCATTTATCCATGGGACGCCGGTCTTACTTCCCTTAGCCTTTCCCTGTTTGATCCCCAGGCGCTAAGACGCTTGGTTGAAAACTGGCTCGTCCAGGATATGCACCAGCATTTCGCCACGGATTACCTAACGGGTGAGGGCGTGGGGCCGGGGTACGGCGCCAACGATTTCTCCATCCTGCGTTGCGCGCACGACTACCTGCGTGTGACCGGTGATTTTGCCTGGCTCGACAAGCGCCTCGGAAGCAAATCCGTTCTTGAGTATCTGCTCGATGCGGCCTTGTACTGGAAAAAGCTCGACAAGCGCGGCAACGGCCTCGCTGATTATGGCGGGCTGGACAACCTGCTGGAAGTGGTGAGCACGTACCTTCACGAAGTCCCCGCGCTGAATGCGGCCAATGTGTTCGGGATGCGGTTTGCCGCCACACTGGTGGAGCGGAGGGGAGATTCCACACGCGCCGCGCAATTGCGCTCGGAGGCCGGAGAACTGGCCGCGCGCATCAATCGCTTGCTCTATGTCGAGGGCAAAGGCTGGTGGAAATGCGGGCAGCCGGACGGAAGCTTCAATGAGGTTCGCCATTGCTATGACCTGCTGACTATTCTCGACACCATGTGCGATGACCTCAGCGAGCGCCAGAAAAAGGAGATGAGTGATTTCTTCTGGAGTGAACTTTACACGCCGCTATGGATGCACGCACTCTCTCCCTGCGACGTGGATGCCTCGTGGAACGTTCGTGCCGACCACAGTTGGCTGGGTGCCTATGTGGCCTGGCCTTCCATGACCGCAAAAGGCCTTTACAAGATAGATCCCTCGGCGAAAGTGGCCGAATGGATCAAAGGTCTCGCCAAAGCCACCAACCAGGGACCCTTCGGGCAAGCCCACATTGCGGAAACAGTTTATCCGCTGGAAAGCGGCGGGGCATACAAATGTCCGCTTGAACTCTTCGACATGTACTGGGCCGAATGCGCGGGTGGAAGCTACATCGATATGATCATCGAGTCGATCTTCGGCGCCGATTTGAGTCTCACCGACGGCCTGAAGGTGCACCCGCGCCTGGGGGACTTCGATTCCGAAGCGATGTTGCAGAACCTGAATTATCAGGGAAAAAGCTACACCATCACCCGGCAAGGTGCGCGACGGTCGAGCTGATCGCTTATTGGATCAGCAGTTATCACAACCACCGGGATCAGGAACCAGTGCTCGCTGCGGCACAAACATCATCTCGATTGCCTCATGCTTCATACTTCAACCATAAATCAGCCTTCATGCTTAAGGCTCCACCCTTCGTCCTTTAACCTTTAAACTTTACCCTTTAACCTTTATTGAGTACGCTTTATCCTTAACCAAGGATGAAGGACTATGGCCCAAAAGGACTGCCCGAAGTGTGAAGGAACGGGATGGAAACCGATTGAGGTGAATGGGATTCGCCGGGTTACGCCGTGCGACTGCCAGAACGTTGAGCAAGCAGCCCTGCTGCTGAAGCATGCGCGCATCCCTCCCCGCTACGAGCATTGCGAGTTGGCAAATTTTGCCGTACGCAAAGACAGTGTCACGGGCGAGAAGAACCCCAGCCTTGAGAAAGCAAGAATCGACGCGCGACGATTCGTAGAAGATTATCCCTCGGACTTTGGCCTCCTTTTTGTGGGGCCCACGGGAGTGGGCAAAACCCACATGGCCGTGGCGGTAATCCGGGAACTGATGTTGCGCAAGGGTGTGCAATGCCTCTTCTACGATTTCCACGACCTGCTGAAGGCCATCCGCGACAGTTACAATCCTGGCAAGCAGAGCACGGAACTTGCCGTGCTTCAGCCGGTGCTGGACGCTGAGGTTCTCCTGCTCGATGAACTGGCGGGCTCCAACCCCAGTGATTGGGTCAAGGAAACGCTGCATCACATCATCAACTGGCGTTACAACTATAAAAAAGTGACCCTGATCACCACCACGTTGCTTTCCCGCGAAGCTTCCGGGCGGCGACCGGGTCGCGCGCCTTCCGGAGAAGAACTCCCCGATCTGGATTACACACTGAACCAGTTGGGAGTCACACTCCGTTCCCGGCTCTATGAGATGTGCAAGCTGGTGCAAATGGAATCCGACGACTTCCGTAAAGCGGTGAAGCAGGCAAGTTACAAATTCCAAGTGGAATAAGGGCAGTTCAAAACCAATATTATCGCGCCAAAATGCAGATATGCGGCGCCAGCCCGGGGAGCGGGCGTGGTCGATTAGCCCACGGCGAAGCCGCGGGTGAAGGTGCAGGAAGAGAAGCCACCAGCCCCGGAAGGGGTGGCGTCAGGGATTTCCAATTGCCCGGGACAAACAGGGACATATATCGCCCCTGCTGGGGCTCCTTTTGAAAATTTGTTGGTCCCGGAGTTGTCCCACGGCTTCGCCATGGGCTAAACGACGGCGCCCGCTTCGCGGGTTGGGATTGAGTTTCCAAAGGCATGGGCATGGCCGCATTTGATCCGCAGGCTGGGGTTTGGTTTCCAAGTGCATAGGGGGCATGGGGGAGTGACTGACAATTTCCGGTTCGTGAAGAAGTTGCTTGCCGCTGGCACGCTGCTGGGATTTTCCATTCTAGGGCTCATCCACTCAAATGCCACTTTGATGTCGGCGCCGTCGCAATCATCCCAAAAGGCGGCTGCCGCGCAGAGCGATTGGCCGGTGTATGGCGGCACTCCGGAGGATATGCGCTATTCCAGCCTGGCGCAGATCAATCGCTCGAACGTCAAGAAACTCCAGGTGGCTTGGAGCTTCGACACGGGAGAGACGGGAGGGCTTCAGACCAGCCCCATCATTGTGGAAGGCGTGCTCTATGCCTACTCCCCCACTCAGAAAGTGATCGCCCTGGACGCGCGCACGGGAAAACTCCTGTGGAAGTTTGATTCCGGCATCATTGGACGCCAGCCAGACCGTGGACTGGCGACATGGACCGACGGCAAGCACCGCCGCATCCTGGCCGGAATTATGAATTACGTCTACGCCCTCGATGCCCATACGGGAAAGCCCATTGAGACATTTGGCGATGGAGGCCGTATCGACCTGCGGGAGAATCTTGGCCGCGACCCCCAATCCGTCATTATTGCCTTAACCAGCCCGGGAGTGGTTTATAAGGACTTACTGATTGTGGGCGGCCGCGAGCCGGAAGCCTTGCCCTGCGCTCCCGGTGATATTCGCGCCTACGACGTTCAAACTGGCAAGCTGCGCTGGTCATTTCACACCATTCCCCATCCCGGCGAGTTCGGGTATGAGACACGGCCCCCTGAAGCGTGGAAGTATAGCGGCGCGGCAAACAATTGGGGCGGCATGGCCGTGGACACCGAGCGCGGAATCGTCTACTCACCAACAGGATCCTCCTCCTCTGATTTCTATGGCGCCGATCGCGTGGGCGACGACCTGTTTGCCAACTGCCTGCTCGCGCTTGACGCGAAAACCGGGAAAAGAATATGGCATTTTCAGGGGGTGAAACACGACCTTTGGGACCGCGACTTCCCTGCCCCTCCCGTGCTGGTTACCGTTCACCGCGATGGCAAGCTGGTGGATGCCGTCGCCGAAACTTCCAAGCAGGGATATATCTTCCTGTTCGATCGCGTGAGTGGTGAGCCGCTATTCCCCATCGAGTATCACCATTACCCAGCCAGCGATGTGCCGGGAGAAGTTGCGGCTGACACCCAACCGCTTCCCACCAAACCGGCCCCCTTTGCACGCCAACTCTTTACCGAAGATATGGTGACAAACAGGACGCCGGAAGAACACCAATCTGCGCTTCAGCGCTTCCACAAGATGCGTAGCGAGGGCCAATTCGTTCCCTTCAGCGTGGGAAAAGACACCGTGGTCTTTCCGGGATTTGATGGTGGGGCGGAATGGGGCGGGCCGGCGGTGGACCCTGAAACCAAAATCCTTTACGTCAACTCCAACGACGTCGTCGCATACGGAGCCGTAGAAGAGAATACGAGCACAGATCCCACTGGGCGGCACGTCTACCTGAACCAATGCGCGCTCTGCCACCATGACGACCTGGCCGGCGCACCTCCGGATTTCCCCTCACTTCAAGGCGTGGGAACCCGAATGAGCCAGAAGGAGATCACCACTATCATTCGGGAGGGCCGGGGGCGCATGCCCGCCTTCACCAATCTCAGTGATAGTTACACGATAGCGCTGGTACACTTCCTGGTGGGGATTGAAGATAAGAAGGAGATGGTGAGCACAGGTGACGCTCCCCCGGCCAAGTACCGTTTCTCTGGGTATGGGAAGTTCCTGGACCAGGATGGCTACCCTGCCGTGGTGCCGCCTTGGGGAACCCTGAATGCCATCAATCTTGAAACTGGCGAGTATGCCTGGAAGATCCCGTTTGGGGAATACCCCGCCCTCGCCGCGCAGGGTATGAAGAATACCGGGACGGAGAATTATGGCGGCCCGGTCGTAACCGCCGGCGGGCTGGTGTTTATCGGCGCCACCAACTTTGACAAGAAATTCCACGCCTATGACAAGGCAACGGGTAAATTGCTGTGGGAGACTACTTTGCCCTTCGCCGGGAACGCTACTCCTGCCACTTATGAAATCAATGGCCGCCAGTATGTAGTAATCGCTGCCGGGGGCGGTAAGGACCTTAAATCGCCATCGGGTGGCATGTACGTGGCCTTCGCCCTTCCGGATTAAACGCCTCCTCCGCAGCACGGTTGCCTTGACAAGGAAATCCGCTGGGAATAGCCCGGCATTCATTCCAATAGGTTTGATTGACTTCGCTTAAGATGCGGGGGTAGAATTACCTTTTTCCTGTTAGTCTGCGTCGGGAACTTAGAGGGAGGCACGTTGATGTCGTTGGAAGATATTCGCAGCTCGCAGGAGGTTGAACCCACCCCTGAACAGCCCATCGGAGATATTCGCAGTTCGCAGGGGGTCGAACCGGCCCCTGAACAGGCTATCGAAGAAAACACCCTGACCGCTGGCAACTCTGAAAGCAGTGAGATGTCGAAACTGCTGGCTGACTCGGATTCATTTGCGGGAGTCCGGCTGGTGCCGGGAACGGTTGTGGATGCTCAGATTGAAAAGGTCACGGAGGGCGAGGTGGTGATCAGCCTTGGCCTCAAGACCGAGGTTGTTCTTCCCATTGCCGAGTTCAAAAACAGCGAAGGCCAGGTCAGCGTTGCCCCGGGCAACAAGGTGAAAGTTTGGATTGAGACGTACGATGATGAAACCGGGAGGGTGCAGATCTCATACCATAAGGCCGCCCAACTGAAAGTCTGGGATGATATTGAAAAGGCATTCCGGGATCAGACCAACATCAGTGGAAAAGTGCTGGACCGGATCAAAGGGGGCCTGACCGTGGATGTGGGAGTGCCGGCGTTCCTCCCGGCATCACACGCCGATGTGCGCGCCCACGGCAATGTCGATGAGTTGAAGGGCCAGGAAATCACCTGCAAGATCATCAAGATCAACCGCAAGCGGAACAACGTGGTGATCAGCCGCAAGCTGGTGCTGGAAGAGGAACTGAAACACCTGAGGAGTGAATTGGCGGTGCGGCTGGTGGAAGGCGCCGAGGTCGTTGGCACTGTCAAGAATTTGGCGGAGTATGGCGTATTCGTTGACTTGGGCGGAATAGACGGACTCTTACATATTACTGATCTCGCCTGGGGACGAGTGACCAATGCCGCGGAAGTTGTGCAGGTGGGCCAGGAAATTCGCGTCAAAGTGCTGAAGCACGATGTGGAAAAAGGACGCGTTTCGCTGGGCCTGAAGCAACTGACCCCCGACCCGTGGGAGATGGTGCCACATACATACCATGCCGGTGAACACTTCACCGGGCGGGTGGTGAGCCTGGCGGATTATGGGGCGTTCGTGGAGCTTCAGCCCGGAGTCGAAGGACTGATCCACATTTCCGAAATGAGCTGGAGCAAACGGCTTCGGCATCCCTCCAAGCTTCTCAAGCTGGGCGATCAGATTGACGTTGGGGTTCTGGAAGTTGACATGGCTAAGCGCCGCATCTCCCTGAGCCTGAAAGCAAGCCTGCCTGACCCCTGGAGCACGGTCAGCGAGAAGTATGCCGTGGGCGCTGTCACCCAGGGCCGGGTGCGCAACCTGACGGATTTCGGCGCCTTTGTGGAAATCGAAGATGGCGTGGATGGCCTGATCCATCTCAGCAACATGTCGTGGAACCGGAATATCAAGCACCCCTCAGAGATCTTGAAGAAGGGGCAGAAGGTTGACGCCGTCGTCCTGGCGCTCGACCCCACGAACCGGCGGCTGGCCCTGGGCCTCAAACAGTTGGAACAGGACCCCTGGGATGCATACTTTGCTAAAATACAGGTGGGCGATGTGATCCGCGGCAAGGTTTCCAGGCAGGTTTCCTTTGGCGTGTTTGTGGAACTGCAGGAGGGCATTGAAGGCCTGTGCCACGTTTCGGAGATGGCACATGAGCACGGCAGCGGAAGTGGCAAACTTCTTGAAGTGGGAAGTGAGCACGATTTCCGCGTCATTCGCTTAAGTCAGGGAGACCGGAAAATTGCCTTGAGCACCAAGGAACCGGCGCCACCACCACCGCCTCCTGAGCCGGCGGTCCCAAAAGCGAAGGAACCCGAAAGAATGTCAACCATGGCGGAAGCATTGTCCTCCGCCGGCATCACTTTCACCAGTTGAATTTGAAGGTAGATCGATAGAACAGCATCCCCTGAGTTACACTTAAGAGAAGCTAACAGCAAGTTTGCGGCTTTCCCGCGGAGGTTGCTGCGAGCGTAAGGCAGCGGTAATATGGCTGGCAGCGACACTACAAATTTCCAGGAATCCTCGCAGCAGGAGATTACTATGACGAAAGCAGAATTGATCGAAGATGTCTCGCGTGCCGTGGAAATGAGCCGCAAAGACTCCGAAATCATCGTCGAGACCATTTTTGACGCGATCGTAAAGTCACTGAAGGCCGGCGACAAGATTGAGATCCGGGGGTTTGGAAGCTTCCGCACGCGCCAACGCAAGCCCCGAATTGGGCGAAATCCCAAGACCGGGACGCGCGTGGACGTGCCCGCCAAGAAGATCCCCTACTTCAAGCCCAGCAAGGAATTAAAAGACCTGGTCAACACGTCCCATGCCCCGGAGACCGCAACGGCTCCAGCGGCTGCCCCGCCCGCAACACCCAACCCGGCGACTCCATAGGAGTTCGTGCCCCCGCAAGGGGGCATTCGGAAATTATGGATTACTTGTGGAGTCCCTGGAGATATCGGTACGTCAGCCAGGCAGGCAAGGGTGAGGGGTGCCCGTTCTGCCAGAAAGTTGCATTGGACCCTGCCCGGGACCGCGAAAATTTGGTACTGTATCGCGGGCGCCACAACTTTATCCTGCTCAATCTCTATCCCTACACCACCGGCCACATGCTGGTTACGCCATATGCCCACGTGGCCACGCTTGACGGCGTCCCCGCGGAAACCTTGGTGGAGATGATGGAGCTCACGCAACGCCTCCAAACGGCGTTGCGAAAATGCTATAACCCTGAAGGATATAACCTTGGCATGAATTTAGGAAAATGTGCTGGGGCTGGCGTGGCGGACCACATTCATCTCCACCTCCTTCCACGATGGGGCGGCGATTCAAACTTCATGACCGTAATAGGGGAAACACGCGTCCAGCCCGAAGACCTTCTTGCCACTTACGACAAACTCGCCGCTTTCTTTCCGCGCTCGCAATAAGGGTTCAATTAGCCGGGCCGGCTGCCCGCTGAATGAAAAGGGTTCTATTGGGTTAGGATCCCCCGGAAGTGAGGAATACTAGCGTTTGCGCGAGGACGACTTCACGGGAATGGGCGGCCCACCATCGCGGGATTCCAGCACCGCTGCCACTGCAACGCCCCGCGTATCTCCCTTTAATCCATCTCCAACGATTTCCTGACGAACCGTGCGGGCCTTAAATTTGACCTGCATTTCACCCTTATGGGTAATCTCGTCGGGGAGAACCAATTCCACCCGCACCGGCGCACGGGTTTCAATGGCGTTTGGAACGACAAAGAAAATACCCGTCCGTGATATGTTCCTCGCCAGCCCTTCTGCTTTATGCAGTTTGCCATCGGCATCGCGCCAGTCAACTCGCACGGGCAATTCCACGTGGTACCGGCGATTAACCCGGCGCTCCCTACCGCCTATCTCCATGGGATGGGAAAAGCCGCCCTCGGGAAGTGAAATGCTCAAACCCTCATTTGCGCCCCAGGTATTGGCAAACTCCTGTTGGGCGCGCAGGACATACCCGTCGACTTGGGCATCGTCACTGTCTGGATCGTGATGGAAAAGAATGAGGTTCTTGACATGGCATTCCTTGGCGATCCGCACCCCTTCCAGCCAGGAACTGTGACCCCAACCCTTCTTATCCCCCGCCAATTGCTCGGGAGTATACTGCGCGTCGTACACAAGGACGTCAGCATCCCTGGCCAGGTCGCGGAGCGCTTTGTCGTGGACCGGCGAACCGGGCTCATTGTCGGTGGCAAGGACGAAGGCCCCGCCATCCGCATCAATTCGGTATCCTACGCACCCCTGGGGATGGTTCAGGGGAGCCGACCGCAGGGTCGCTCCCTGCATGCTCACTGGCGTGCCGTCCAAGTTGGAAAAGTGGCGCTGGGCAGCCATGACATTCATGTTTACGGGAAAATAGGGATTGGCCATTTGACCTTCAATGGCATCCTTCAGGTCGGAGCCCGTGCGCAGTACGGAATGAAACATGAACTGGTTGCCCCGCTGATAAAGCGGCTGGAAGAAGGGTATACCCTGGATGTGGTCCCAGTGGAAGTGGGTGAGAAAAAGCGACGCCTGAATCGGCTGGTCGCCAAATTCGCTCTGCAGGCTTTTGCCCAGCCCGCGCATCCCACTTCCGCAATCGAGGATGATCAGCGCGCCATTGGCCAGGCGGACTTCCAGGCAACTGGTATTGCCCCCGTAGCGGGCATTGCGCGGCTCAGGAGTTGGCGTGGAGCCTCGTACGCCCCAAAATCGAATCTGCATTCAGCACCGCTCCGCGTCAAGAGAATAAATTCTGCTCAGGGCTAGGCAAAATCTCGAGGGGCGAGTACGCTACATTTGGATTCAAGTATTAAAGCTTCAGGCTATAACACCCATGTGAGCCTATCAAAACGCTTTAAAGAAGTCCACCGATTTGGGGCTGAGGCAGTACTTCCGTGCGATCCCAACACCATGCAGAACCCCGTCAGTCTTGACCCGGGCTTTCACCGGCCGATAGAATTCCTTGTGGCATGGCACGATATGCGACTTCGCTTTACCATTCCGTTTGCAGCTGACGCCGAAGAGGACGGCTTTCGGGAAAGCCTTCCCGCCTGCGCGGCGGTTTTTATTCTATTCCCCGCTCCTCGAGAAGGCGTCCCGGTCGCCCCCTATATCGGCCGCACCAGCGATTTGCGCCGACGGCTCACGCGCTTGCTCTCTGTCCGGCGGCAAACCTCAAGGATGCTGAATCTGCGCGAACTAACCGCGCGTATTGAATACCAACCTGTGGGCTCGACGTTTGAAGGGACCTGGCTTCTTTACCTCCTGAACCGGCATTACTTCTCCCGGCAGTACCGCGATCGCCTCCGCCTGAAGCCCCCGGCTCTCTTGAAACTGAAAATGCAGAACCGCTTTCCCCGCTGCTACCCCACGCGGCGCATGATGAAGGATGGGTCACTCTATTACGGCCCGTTTCCATCCATGGCGGTTGCAGAGCGCTTTGCCGGTGAGTTCCTAGACTTCTTCAAAATTCGTCGCTGTGTGGAGGAACTGAATCCCGACCCTTCCCATCCCGGATGCATTTACTCGCAGCTTCATATGTGCCTGGCGCCCTGTTTCGCCGGGTGCACGGATGCTGATTATCAAGGGGAAGTTCAGCGGGTTGTGGAGTTTCTCGATACGCAGGGCAAATCTCTTTTACGCGATCTTGAATCGGCGCGAGGCCAGGCTTCCGAATCGATGGAATTCGAGCAGGCATCCAAAATCCATCAGAGGATTGAGAAGCTGAATGATCTGTTACGCCAGCGGTCAGACCTGGTGAGAAATCTGCGGGACCTCCACGCGGTCATGCTATTGCCGGGGACGGAGGCAACGTCGGTCATCTTCTTCCGCGTCATAGGGGGCGAGATTCACGGCCCCACGACGCTTTCCCTCGACGAAAACGTTCCCGATCCCACCCCGTTGGACCGCCAACTTCATGACTTGATGGAATCCCTCGGCGGAGATACACACCAGGCAGCGCCAGCAAAGGTTCCACCGTGGGAACATCTCAGTCTTCTGGCGCGCTGGTATTACAGCAGCTTTCGCGAAGGCGAACTGGTTCTCCTCAACCCCGACCAGGCCATTCCGCACAGTCGATTGATTCGCATCTGCCGCAAACTCCTCGCACACAATAACGACACTGCTTCTTAAATTGTAGGCGTTACTCAAACGCCCAAGGTAATCCTCGCTGAGAATTTCTGGTCACAGGTGCATCATTCAGGTCAACAATATCTTGAAAACAAAGGCATAGTCGCCCGGCTTCTGCCCTGGCAAGGTAATTTTGAGGCCCTCGGAATCGTGATTCCACGCGAGCTTCTCATCGCTCCCGAGCAACGATATGTTTTCGATCTCGCCCTTGGCCAAGAGCTTGCCGTTGCTATTCAGCGACTTTATTGAAACTTCCGCCCTCCCCTGCGGCCAGCCACAGGCAATCGCATAGAGCGTCTTCCAGCGACTGGTGAAGCGGAAATCATCCGCAGTGAAATCAGAAGTCTTGGTTTCACTGAACTCTCCCGATTGAACCAGCGTGGGGCCTTCGCCATACGTCTTCCACGGGCGGGTGCCATAGATCGCTTCCCCGTTCACCCTCAGCCATTCGCCGATGGCCAATAACCGCTCCACTGTGGGCTCCGGCATCACACCATCAGATGCAGGATTGATATCGAGCAGCAAGGTTCCGTTCTTGCTGACAATGTCGATCAATTGGCCAATCAGGCGGTTGGTTGATTTGTAATCCGGCTTCTGCACGTAGCACCACGACGTCCAATCAATAACATCGTCGGTCATCCACGGCCGGGGGGTAATGCCCGCCTGCCTACCGCACTCAAGATCGAGAATCGCTGTGTCTGCCGGCAGAGCATCCTGCTTGTAGGATAGGGTGACTTCCTGATTCCGAGCTTGGGATTGATTGTAATAGTAGGCCAATAGGTCAGTGCGGCGGCGCTCGTCAATGATCTCCAGCCGACTATCAAAGTAGATGTGATCTGGATGATACTTGTCGATCACTTCCTTCACTTTGGCTTGCCAAATGTCTTGAAAATCCTGCGGCGGGGGAATCAACGGATGCGTCCGGTAGCCGTGATAGTTAAAGGGACTGCCCGACGCGGGGGGGCCGTACAATCCTGAATACTTTGGATCGGAAGCATCGAGAGTCTTGTCTACCGTGGGATACCAACCCCAGAGCCACTGGTGGTGAAACGTGGAAAGGAATTTCATCCCTTCGTTGCGAATCGCACGGCTCAATTCTCCCACCACATCACGGCGTGGACCCATTCGGACCGCGTTCCATTCATTCACCTTTGAGTCCCACATGGAAAAACCATCCGCGTGCTCCGTCACCGGGCCGGCAAATCGGGCGCCCGCCTTGCGAAACAGGAGAGCCCACTCTTCCGGATTGAACTTCTCACCACGAAACATGGGGAGAAAGTCCTTGTAGCCAAATTTCGCGGGCGGCCCGTAAACGAGCTTGTGGTACTGGTTGGCGCGGTGCCCTTCGATATACATGTTGCGGGAGTACCACTCCGAATCGAATGCGGGAACCGTGTAAATCCCCCAGTGGAAAAAGATTCCGAATTTGGAATCGGCGAACCAGCCTGGTACGGGGTGTTTGGATAGAGACTCCCAGGTGGGCTCGTACGCGGGGCGTGCGCGTCCGAAGCTGGCGCCACTCAGTGCTGCGGCAGCGGCCGTTGCGGCTTGAAGAAAGGTGCGACGAGTGCATGGTGTTTTCATGGGGGTGTATTCTCGCGTAGTTGGGGTGGTGAAATCAATCTTTGACTTTGGGGTTCACGACCTCCTACAATCCAGCGCGAGTCTCGGACAAGAACCCGCGAAGTGGATGTGTGCGTGGTGAGTTGCGATGTCTCCAAATAAAAAGCTAAAGGGAAAAATATTCATGCACAAGTCGATGATTACGAAATGTTTCGCGGCAATCTTTCTGATAACCCTCGCTGTCCAAGCCAGGGGGCAAGTGAAGGCGGAGGTCCATGTTGATACCGATACTCAACTACATAGAATAAATCCTGGAATCTACGGTCAGTTTATTGAGCATTATTGCCGGGTCGTCGAGCACGGCCTCTGGGCTGAATTGCTGGAAAATCGCAAGTTCTACCCGTTTGAAGCCATCGGCCAGATGAACATCGCAGTGCCATGGAAAGGTGATCCCAAAGACAAGGAATCCAGCTACGCGATCGATCGCACCATCTCCTTTGACGGGGTTTCCTCACAGCGAATTGTCCTCAGCGGGGACCCCGCGCAGTGGCGGGGAATCCGTCAGGACGGATTCGATGTGGTGGGTGGAAGGGAATATGTGGGGCACGCCTGGATTAAAGCTACCTCGTCGAATCAGTCTGCTACCTTTGCTCTGGAAACACCAGAAGGTGCGTCTTTGGCGCGGGCAGAGGTCACACTGACGGCAGGCGATTGGAAGAAATACGATTTTAAATTGACTCCTGCCCCCGGGCTGCATCCCGTGGTTTTTCGCATTATGTTCAACCAAACCGGAGTCGTTTGGATTGGCGCTGTTTCCCTGATGCCGGGGGACAACATTGATGGCATCCGGAAAGATGTGGTGGAGCTTGCCAAGACCATGGCGGTGCCCCTGGTGCGCTGGCCGGGCGGCGGCTTTACTGATACGTATGATTGGCGCGTCGGCATGGGCCCGCGTGACAAGCGTCCGCCCCATCCCCTGGGAATTTACGCCAATGATGACGGGTACGATTCAAGGGTTGACCCCAGCGATTTTGGCATTGATGAGTTCATCCACTTTTGCCGTCTGATCGGAGCGGAGCCCTATCTAACGGCAAATTACGGCACGGGGAGCCCTGAGCTGGCCCGCGAGTTTGTGGAGTATTGCAATGGGGCGGCCAGCTCGGAATGGGGTGGGCGTCGCGCCGCCAATGGCCACCCCGAACCCTACAACGTAAAGACCTGGGGCGTAGGCAATGAAACATGGCTGAGCATCGAGCCGGGCCATTCCACGCCTGAGGGTTACGCCGCGTACTTCAACGATTTTGCCGATGCCATGCGCAAGGCCGATCCGGGAATCAAGATTGTCGCGGTGGGCGATACGCTGGGAGCGGATGGGAATTGGAACGAAACCGTCGCCAAAATCAGCAGCGCGCGCGCCGACTATCTTTCCCTGCACTATTATTTCGCGCTCGGCTTCCTCTCGCAGTTCGATGCGGATCATCCGGTGGATTTCTACCGTGCCCTGCAAGCCTCGCCCGTGTACGTCGAGCAGACTCTGCGCGATACTCTCGCCAAGATTGATGCCGCGACGCCGGGAGACAAGAAGATTCAAATTGCCCTGGATGAATGGAATGACGCGAATTTTGGCCCCATGCCGCGGAGCGCGCCGCAGGAATTTTCTATCGCCCGTTTGGTCCAAGGCTTGATCAAATTCGCCGATTTCAATCAACCGGAAAGCGACGCCTTATTTGAGGCTCGCATGTTCCACGCGTTCATGAGAGTGGGGGACCGCGTTCCCTTTGCCTGCCGCACCCACATCGTGAACAGCACCGGCGCCATCCGCGCCAGCAGCACCGATGCCTACGTCACTGCTTCCGGCACTGCCCTGCAGCTTTATGGACCGCACTCGGGGACAAGGCTGATCAAGCTTGATCAGAAATCACCCGCCTACGACGTCCCCGAATACAGTTGGAAGGACATTCCATATCTGGATGCCGTCGCCACACTTTCCGAGGATGGCCACAAGCTTTACTTGCACCTGCTCAATCTGGAAGAGACACAAACCATGAGCGTGCAAATTGGAATCACCGGACATTCCATTGAGCCGCATGGCGACTTGTGGCAAATTGCGTCGGAGAGTTTTCTGACGCTCAATAATTTCGGCATCTCTCCTGTAATGGTGCGCCATCAACGGCTCAATGGTTTGAGTGGGGAGTTTGTGCAAGAACTTCCTCCGCATTCGGCCACAACGTTGGAATTGACTATCAATTAGTCCGTCCAGGTGGCATTTTGGATTGGGGCGAAAATTGGAGTGAGGTCCATGGAGCGAATTTGGACTAAGTCCCCGGAAGTCCCCGGGCTGCATTATTGAGGGGCGATGCGACGACGTGACTTTTTGAAGGTGGCCAGTCTGGCGGCGGGGACGACCGCAGCACGGCAAGCGACATTATGTACCACAGAGCCTGAGATAGACGACAAAAAGCCCGCCGATAGGGGGGATTATGGCCTCTTGGACTGCCCTGACAGCAAAATCCTGGCGGCGCTATCCCGCTCGCGTGTGGGCATTCTGCGCTGCACAGTGAACGACCATACGCACTGTTGCGATGCGGGTTTCCGGTGGGGAACCGCCAATGCCTTGAACGACTTGTATTTTGGGTTATACGGTGGGCTGTTTGTTGGCGGCGCCGATCAGCATGCAGTTTTTCGGAATGAACTGCGAACCATCGCCCGGTATGTTAAGACTTCTCCGAACCATCCACCGGTCCCATGGTCGGTGTCAGCCGATGGACTCCACCCGCGGTTCAATCTGGACCCGGGGTATGATCTCGATCGTTGCGCGATGTTTGTTTTGGAGGTCGTCCGAGCCTACGAACTTACTGGCGACCGGCAATTCGCCGCGGACCTCTACCCCCAGTGCCGAGAGATTGTGGATTTTCTCGCCGCTCGCGATTTGGATGGAGATCTTCTGCCGGAGGGGCGCACGCAGGTCTTTACCGGCCTCATCGGACCCGGCATTTGTGCATGTTCCAGCGTCAGCTACATTGGAGATACGGTTGCCAATGCCTGGAAGGATTTTGGCGCCACCTTGTTCTATTATGAGGCCTTGCGCAGGCTGGCTCTGCTGGAAGACATTTTAGGCAGGAAGCAGGACGCGACCGAGCATCTGGAGCAGGCCATGCGAGTGAGCGACGCGGCACGAAAGATCCTGTGGACCGAGAACTCCTGCGGATTCCTAGCCTGGGTTGAAAAGGACGGAACCCGTCACGATGATTGGATAACCGGGAACAATCTGCATGCCGTGGCCTGTGGTTTGGCCAACCGCGAACAGAGCTCGAAGATTTTGCAAAAGCTTCACCAACATCGGGCCGAAATTGAGGAGATCATTCCCTGCCGCGTGCGGATTGGATTGTTCGAGCCAATGCTTTGCTCCAATAGGCCCGAATATTATTGGAATGGCGGCATCTGGACGCTCGTCTCCGCACCGGATATGAGGGCAAGGGCGCGGATGGGCGATGTGCCGGGCGCTTTGCACGTTGCCCGTTTGCTGGCCACCCATCCCAAGGTGACGGACGTGGGCTTTTATGAGGCCTACGACGGAAAAACCGGCGAGCCTAACAATTGCCGGGGCCTTCTGATGAATAACGGAGGCTTCATCTGGGGGTTCTTTGAAGCCGTCCTGGGGATTGAGGTTGAAGGCGATGAGCTGCGCTTTCGAGCCACTGTTCCCAAAGAGATCACACCTGCCCGGGCGCGCCTGCGTTATCGTGACGCTGACTTTGAAATCGAGTGGAAAAATGGCCTTCAGCCCGGCGCCCGTCTGGATGGCGCGAATCTGGAACGTAGCGAGAGCGGCTTTTACCCGATTAATCTGTCGCCGCAGCCGGGCCAGACTTATCGAGTGGAGATCGTGACGGAGGAGCTCGCGAATGGAAGACCTGCCGCATAAATTTTCGAGCTCATCACGCCGTAAGTTCCTCAAGACCGGCGCAGGCGCTGCCGCAAGCCTTCTGACAGCTTCGCCGGGAGTAGGCGGGGCATCTCCTGGAGATTTTCCGCAAACTCCCCCCGTGCAGCCCCCATCACCGCCTTGGGTGCGGGACTTGATCATCTATGAAATCGCCACCAAGGGATTTACTTCGCCGAACGGCCCGGAGACCGGCACGTTCAATAGTCTGAAGGCGAGACTCGCTTACCTTCAGAAACTAGGCATCACGGGCATTTGGCTGACGGGTCACTCGCTTGCCGACCCCCACTTCTTCTATAACATCTGGACGCAATATGCGAACATCGAGCCGCAGAAGATCGACCCCTCTCTGGGCACGCCAGAGGAGTTTAAGGCGCTCATCGCCGATGCGCGTCGGCGCGGCATTCGGGTCTTCCTTGACGTCCACGTCCACGGCATTCTGAGCTTCAGCCCGCTGATCAAGGAACACCCGCACTGGTTCCGCGGCGGCATTTGGCACATGACCGACTACGATTGGGCCGGCGGACACACCGACCTCGACGACTGGTGGGTGAAGATCTGGACGAATTACGTGACCGAATATGGCGTGGACGGGTTCCGCCTGGACTTTCGCATGTTCAGGCCGGACCTGTGGGAGCGAATCCGGCAAAACGCCGCGGCTGCGGGCCACGAAGTTGTGATTTTTGAAGAGGATGATGCGGTAATCCCCGGCGTCACAGACTTTACCCAGCACGACCACAACCTGAGGATTCCCCCACCCGGAAGCCTTAATCCGCACCTGCTCAACAATATTCCGGGCTTCTACGATCGCATCTTCGGCAGGAAGGGATATTACAAAGTCGAGATTCAGTATTCTGATGACGGACTGCGAGCAAGCGGTGACACGAAGGGTATCGGCCCACTACTGGTAAAATTACAAGGCCTGACCGCCGACAAAATTTGCCGCCGAATCAATGACGTTCATGCTGATGGTATCCCCGATGTTCAGCTCACTGTAAAAAATGTGGCGGAGAAACCCATCGAGAATGTTCTTGTCAGCGACGATATGGGCAACACCTGGCAACTTCAGTGGGGAAAAAACAATCGGCTGCTCACCTTGGAAGGTGCGCCGCCGACCCTCCAGGTTTATATGGCAACACTGGCGCATGGCTGGCCTCTGATCCAACTGAGCTGCCATGATGAAGGCTGGGAGGGCTTCCCTGCGGACCAAAGCCCCTACGTGGCTCAGGGCAGCCGCGCTCTGTTTGGTTATTCCTGTCTCTTTACGCCGATGATTCCCATCTTTTTTGCAGGGGAGGAATTCAACGCCACGTACCGCCCTATTCCCTGGCTTTCTCCCCGCCTCTGGGGAGGCGGCAAACTCGGCACGGGCAAATGGCTTTATGGAACCATGCTGGATTGGGATGAACTCCAGCAGCCCGAACATGCATTGATGCTCGAAGATGTGAGGCAGATGATTGCCGCGCGGCAGCAAGTGGCAGCTCTTCTTGGATTACCTGTCGCGGACCAACCCCCACAGCTCATGGCCGTTCCTCATCAGAGTGATTTTGACGTTCCGGTCCCTTACATCCGCTGGAATGAGCAAGCCGCATTCTTAGTGGTGGCAAACCGCGATCCAACGCACGATGCGGAACTGACATTACAAGTCCCCTTGAATGAAATAGGTTGGGGTGGAAGAGCAAGCTACAAAGTCTCATCCCTTTGGCCAGCAGGTGAAAGCAAGACCTGCACGGGGCTGGAGTTAGAGAAATTTGCCTGCACGGTGAAGCACGACAAGACTGCCGCAGGCGGCCTGCGCGTGTTCAAAATCGAATTGTAAAGTGTTCCAAAATATAGTGACAAAGACCCCCTCACCCCCGCCCCTCTCCCCCAAAGGGGCGAGGGGAGAGTTAGATTAAATTTATGCCCTCGCCCCTTTGGGGGAGAGGGTGGCGCGCTGCGCCGGGTGAGGGGGTCTTTGTCACTGTATTTTGCAACAATCAATAGAAAGCTGACTTCACCTTGCGGGTGTGAATCCCTAAAAAGTTTCAGGCATCCGTCACCCTTTCAATGTTGTAAGCTATCCGACTCATAATTCCAACTATCCTGACGAACGAGGAGAAACGCTCATGGATCGAAGAACCTTCAATAAAATGGTGGCGCTGGGGGGAGTGCAAGCTGCCACAGGGGCCAAGGGCAGTCTTTTGGCTGCCACACCCGCCGCTCCCCCAACGGAAAGTTCCAAGTGGCCATCCCAGACCTATCGCCGATTCGGGGTGGACATGCATGTTCCGGATTGGGACCCGCAGCTCCTCGGGCGCTTCAACGCATCCACTTACGTCGGCAACATCGCCCGTGCCGGGTTCCAATCCGTGGTGCAATACACCAATTCGCACGTGGGCCTCTGCCTTTGGAACACCAGCGTGGGGCAGAAGCACGCCAACATGCATGGCCGCGATTTCTTCGGCGAAGTTGTGGCGGAATGCCGCCGCAACAATATCCATCCCCTCGCCTACTTCAGCGTGATTTTTGACAATTGGAATTTTGAGCACCATCCCGATTGGCGCCAACTCACTGCCGAAGGAAACAACGCCCGCGTTGACGGCCGTTACGGCATCGTCTGCCCCAACTCACCCTATCGCGACTATGTTGTGGCCTGCGCCAAGGAGATTGTCAGCAACTACGACATTGATGGAATCTTCTTCGACATGACGTTCTGGCCCGATGTCTGCTATTGCCACTACTGTTCCGAACGGTTCCACCGCGAGCAGGACGCTGAGCTTCCGCGCATTGTCGATTGGAATGACCCTGTTTGGCGGGCTTTCCAAAAGGCCCGACCCGCCTGGCTGTTGGAGTTTGCCGAGCTGGTGACAGGAACAGTGAAGAAAATCAAACCCATCACTGTCAACCATCAGTATTCCACGATCTTCTTCAATTGGTCGACTGGTGTTCCCCTGGAACTGACGCAGGCCTGTGATTATGTTGGGGGTGATTTCTATGGCGGCCCGGCACAGCAATCGCTGGTTTGCAAGGCCTACAATGGACTCTCCCGGACCCATCCGTTTGAGTTCCACACGGCGCGCACCCGCATTTTTAGCGATCACGTCACGATGAAGCCCATGGATGAATTGCGCACGGAATCCTATGTGGCCACGCTGCACTCCGCCGCCTTGCTGCTGGTGGACTACATCAACGCCGATGGCACGCAGAATCCCCAGGTGTACGACGCCCTGACCCCTCTGAACCAGCAAAGGGCCGTTTATGAACCCTTTCTGGGAGGCGAGTTGCTTACGGATGTCGCCGTTTACTACGACAAGAATTCGATGTACAACCCCGACGAAAATGGGGTCCACATCACCAAACTGACCGCGGCCAACGATTGCCCGCACCGCGAGGCGTTGATTGGAGCGGCGCGAGTGCTGCGTCAGGGCCACCTTCCCTACGGCGTCATCACCAATGTCAATCTCGATCAGCTCAATCAATACCGCGCTGTAATTTTGCCCAATGTGCTGGAGCTGACGCCCGAGCAGGCAGAGATCTTCCGCACCTTCGTGGCCGGTGGGGGAGTTCTCTATGCCAGTGGGCCGTCCTCCCTCGACCGCCGGCCGGGACACGAACGCCGTTTCCTGCTGGAAGACGTTCTGGGAGTCAAATACAAGGGTGTGGTGGGCTCCAAGAAGATTACCTACCTGACACCATGCGATGCGGCGCTAAGCAAGGTCATCTGGCCCCAGGATCACGTCAGCTTTGCGGGTCTGATGACGCAGGTGGAAGCGTTGCCCGGCAGCGAAGTGCTCGCCACCATCACCAAGGCATTTGTCGATCCAGACATAGGGCGCGCGATTGGCAGCCACTTTGCCGCCATTCATAGCAACCCGCCGGCGCTCCAACCAGGCCTGGACCCGGCCGTGGTGGTGCATACATTTGGCAAGGGCAAGAGCATTTGGATCGCCGCGCCATTCGAGACCAAGGATGAAGCGGTGAACATCCACCTGGTTCAGCACCTGTTGCAGCGCATCTTCCCTGCCCCCTACCGGTTTGAGCTGGACGCTCACCCCGCAGTGGAGATGACCCTGTTTGACCAACCGCAGTCACTGCGACTGCTGGTCAACCTGCTGAACATGCAAACGGCGATGCCACCCATCCCTGTAGGCGCCACCGTGCGCGTCCAGGTACCCTCAGGACGAACCCCGGGCAAGCTGCTGCGCGTCCCGGACATGAAACCCCTGGCCTGGCAGAAGAAGGGCCCCTACGTGGAGTTTAAGGTTGAGCCTTTTGAGGTCTTCCACATGGCGATTCTGGAGTATGTGTAGTGCAGTGAGCGTTGCGTCAGGGCGTTTGGCGGCCAAATTGGGGACGACCTCGGCCAGAATTCGATCCCTCAAAAAATGACGTAGTGGCTTTAACCCAATTCTATTCACTTAGGCTCAACATCCCCGAAATGCCCCCCTCACCCCCGCCCCTCTCCCCCAAGGGGGCGAGGGGAGAGATCGTTTGAACTTCGGCATTCTCCCCCAGGGGAGAGGTGGCTTGAAGTTGGCCCCTCTCGCCCATGGGCCTGAGGGGAGGGGTAGTTTGAATCTTTGCCCTCGCCCCTTTGGGGGAGAGGGTGGACCGCCTCCGGCGCTTTCTTATGCCGGGGCGGGACGAGTGAGGGGGTCGAATTTAATGAATGGTCAGCTCAAACCGCTTATGTGAACAGTTTTGGGGCTAGCGGTAGTTTACTGCGA
>PLSX01000193.1 GCA_003165315.1 Acidobacteriota bacterium | reverse complement strand
CGTTCTTAAATGCGTGCGGACACAAATGATGGACATTCTCGGCAAAAAAGGGGCAATTTGCAGCCAAATCTCAGCTAACTGCCCTCTTGCATTGACAATTTGCTCCTCAATAGCGCTGTCGAAGCGGCCTTTTGACGAGACGGCGGTTGAAGGGTAAAAGGTTAGAGCAAGGCGCTTGATGTCCAAACTTGAATTGCAAAGCGGAAGAAATTAGCCGATGGAAAGGATGTTAATCGCCGAACTTGGGATCGAGAGTCCAAAAATAGACCACTCTCGCCATTATGTTGATGATAATAAATATAGTTAGCGATTCTTGACACGATTTACCAAATTCTATAAATCATTGAATTTAAGACACTTAATAACCATGGTGGCAAATGAACTTGGAAAAATCGCGGGGGGAAAATATGAAGGTAAGTCCCATTATGTTGTTGAAAACACATGTAGAAAAAATGTCCCAAACAGGCCAAGCCACTATATGTAGGAAAACAATGAACATAGGGGCGTCAAGCCATTATATTGATGAAAAGTAAGGGGTTATCGATTCGCCCAAGGCCGGATGGTTAAGAACAGACTTTCCGCCTTCAACGGACCACAAACTGGTGCCGGGAAGGGGCTGCTTCAAGTTGCCGACGGGATGAGCATCTACGTTCGACCCGTCGTGGGAACAATGCTTGCGAACCGCAATTGCCTTATTATAGAATGGGCGCAGACGGGACCCTAATCATGAGCTTTCTGGAAAAATACCACGTTGTCTCCATGTTGGGAGCGGGAGAAACCAATAGCTTCCGCGCGCAAGAGGTTGCCACCGGCCGGCACGTGCTGGTGCACCAGTTGATTAGTGGACAGCCTTCCGCCCAGCAGCCGGATTTGATGTCCATGATCTACACGTATCTCCCGGGAGAAGGAACGCCCGGCACCGAACACTTCCTTGATAGTGGACAGGACGAAGACCGCATCTTCATTGTGACTTCGGACGTGCCGCAGTGCGTCAACCTTCGCCGTTGGCTTCAGTTCATTGCCGATTCGCGAGGCGGAGCAGCGGCCCAGCCTGCCGCAAGCGCGCCCGCAGCCGCTCCGGCGGTTTCCGGCCCAAGCGCATCGCCGGGGCAACAGGCCGCACCGGCCGCACCGGTCGGCAAAGATGCACCCGGTGAATTCACCAGCATGTTTAATGCGGCGCGCGCCCCAGCCCCAACCCCCACGGCCACTCCATTAAATGACGATTCTCTGTTCGCCGCGCCTGCCGCGCCCACGCTTTCTCCGGATGCCGCGAAGAAGAGTCCCGGAACCTTTACAAGCATGTTCCTTGCGCCCACTGCTGCCACGCCCGCCACCCCCTCTTCGCCGCCTCTTCCCGTGGCTGAGCAAAAGCAGGATACTGCGGGCAAGCCTGCGGAAAAGCGCCCCCGCGGCCAGGTGCCGAGCGGTTTTCAGGTGGTTGCCCAGAGCCGCAAGCCGACACCTGCAGGGCCGCCACAGGAGCTGAATGTACCCACCGCGGTGACACGAACACCAGATCCAATGCCAGCGGGTGCGCCTCCTGAGCAATACGCTCCAACCGTGGTCATGCAAACGCCGGAACCATCAGCGCCCGGGCTCTCTCCCGAAAAGCAAGCGAGCCCCGGCAGTTTCACCCAAATGTTCGCGGCCATGAACAAAGACCAAGCCGCTCCCACCACATCGCAGCCAGCGGCGAAACAACCGGGCGAATCTCCTCTGGCATCAGGGGAAAGCACTGGCTCGTTCACCCAGATGTTTCAAGGTGTGGGGAGCGCCAAGCCAGCAACTCCGCCATCCACGGCCCCGGGTGCGCCCATAGCGCCTTCGCGGCAGACCAACGATCAAATGGGAGGCCCCGGGGAATTTACGCAGATGTTCAGCGCGCCTCATGCCACCGTCAATCCACAAACGTCGCCATCCGCTTTGCCGGGAACAGCGGCCCCCTCGGTGAGTCCGGCTTTTCCAGCCGCCAAGGAGCAGCCGGGTGAGTTCACGTCCCTCTTTCAGTCTCCCGTACCGAGCACTTCCAAAGGCGCGCCTTCCGTGACGGGATCCAGCCAGCCGCCAGCTGTCCCTGTTTCATCCGGCAGCCCAAGCGCCCCAGGCGAATTTACGGGATTATTCAAAAGTGGGGGCGACCCAGCTGCAGCCTCGCGGGCTCCCCTAAGTGGAAGTCCAGCAATACCCTCGGTGCCACTGTCCAGCTCATCGAAAAAGGGCCCAGGCGAGCTCACCATGCTGATGCAGGGCTACAAATCGCCCACGACCACGCCTCCCCCTCCGGCGATGCTGGATACGCCCAAGCCTGCAACTCCTCCCCCGGCAGCCGACGCTGGCAAGAGAGCGCCCGGGGAATTCACCATGCTGTTTCGGAGTCCAAACCAGCAGCCAGCGGTGCCTGGAACCCCTGTAGCTCCTCCGCCCCCAATGGTGCAGGCCGCGCCGCCACCGCCCAAGCCCCAGGCCCCCGGGGAATACACCAGCGTTTTTGAAGCGCCGCGCATGCCTCCCGCCCAGCCCCAGGCAGCTACCCAGGCGCCCCCGCCCCCGGGCTACGGCTATCCCGGAGTGCAAGTGACGGCTCCGGTTCCACCCCAAATGCCGCAAATGCCGTCGTACCAGTCGCCCCAGGCGCCGATGGCACCACAAGTAGCCTATCAACCACCGCAGATGCCGCAATACCAGCCGCCGACTCCTTACGCGCCTCCCGTGCCGCAGATGCCGCCCATGACGATTCAACCGCCGCAGCCCGCCCCCCCGGCAGGAAAGAAGCCGGTCATCTTCTGGGTGATGCTCATGGCTTTTGGATGCTTGTTCCTTCTGGCGGTGATCCTGGTCATCTTCTTCGCCATGAAGCGCTAGGAGGGAAAGGCGATAGCCTCGCGGCCGCAATCCAAGCGGCGACGCGCCGATTCGGACGGGAGCTATTCCGCTTGCGGGAGGAGGATAACCAGTTCCAGTTGCGGATTGGGAATGTCCCCGGGTACGTAGGCGGCGATGTTTCGAGCCCGTTGCACGGCCTCCCACGCCACTCCGGATTGATTCAAGCTGAAATACTGGTAATTGAGTTTGATGGGAATCGAGCCTGGGGGCGATGGAACGTGCACCATGGGCATGCCGGGAAGAGCCTGGCGTATGAGGGTTTCAATGTGCGTGGCGGAGCAGAGCTTCACCAGTTGCGGAACCCGCTTGAGCAAGTCCGCCTGGCTTAGATCCGCGCTGATTGCCAGGTACATCCGTGTGTTGAACAGGTATTTATCGTTGGCAAGAGCCGTGGCATAGATCGAAGGCTGAGTGAGTTTCAGCGGCAGCGAAACCACATTGCTGGGGACCACGGTCTCAAGGAGCAATCGCAGTTTCTCGTCAAGGTCAGTAAAGCACTCGCCAAGATTGTCGTGGTCGTACAGTGGCAGGTCGCGCGCCTGTACCGTGGACGAGAAGGTGGTGAGCGACCCCGCCAATGAGAGCATCGCCGTGAATAGGCTTTCCGGATGCCCTTTCTTGGATTCGAAAAGATGGCGCAGGATGGGGAAATAGCTGTTGGCGGTATAGAGCAACCAGAAGTTGGCAATGTCGGAAGCAGTAAAATCGGCCAGGCTCTGGTTTTTTTGCCGGCGCGTACCCGATAGCGCATTGGTCTTGGCGGCCAGAATCTCAACCAGCCGGCGCAGAATCGCCATCAGGTATTCGCTGATGGAAAGATCGATTACTGGCGGAACAAATTGCGGGTCCAACTGGTAGGTGCCGGCGGTGGTCTTCTTGATCCGCCCAATGCGCAAAGAAGTGCTTCCCTGGCGGGGTTCTCCCTCCAACAGCAAGCGGAAGTTCTTCTTGGCAATTTGCACCGGCCTTTCCGCCAGGCCGGAATTCTCATCGCGCAGCAGTGTAACTTCGGCTTGATAGCGCGTATCGCCATTTCTCTGCCCCATCGTTACATTGAGGCCATGATCGTGATACTGGGGAATGGCCAGGTAAACGTCGATGCTGTTCTGGTCGGGGCCAAAGGCTTGTTCAAGAGAGCGAGCAGGCGGGGCGGCGTCGGAGTCGGGGATCTCAAAGGCCAGGCCATCGGGGAATATCCCAGTGGCGCTGGGGAGCAGCAAGGTCCCCGTGGAAAGGGCCTCGCGGTCAATCTGCACGTCAGCGAATCCCCATGGGCAGAACCGCAGGGCGCCCAACTTGAACTCCAGCACGCTTTCGATAAAGCGGTCCTGGAGCTGTAAATGCTGCGGTGTGAGGAAGGTCCCCTTTGCCCAGATGACCGGTTGAAGTTGTCTCATAACGCTTCAAGCTAACAAGAGTTGCCGTTCAAAGTCAAACGGGAAACAGACCTTGACCCGCCTTCCTTGCGGACAGCCGCAATGACCCGGCACCCTTAAGGAATTAGAAGTTTTCCATGTTGACTGCGACGCGAGTTAGTCTACCACAATCAGCCCCAAAGCGTATCGCGCAGCAACAAGGAGCCGGAAGCGTGGAGTGTCTTTGCAAATCACATCGTTTTGGATAGACTGGCAAGAGATACTGTGGCTATTGGGTTCACTGTTTGACCGAGTGAGGAGAAGCCCTTTCAAGTGGCTATTGATGAGCACAATCCATCTGCTTCCTCAGTCGCGCAGGATCGTCTCTGCGCCCGAGTTGCCTCAAAGACCGATGTGGGACTGAAACGGGAGCACAACGAAGATAGCCACCTGATCCTTCCCCTGAACGGCGCCAGCGCCCCTCCCAGTGAAAGGACCAGCATCTTATCAATTCGGGAACCCGGCTTGCTCCTTGCCGTCGCTGATGGCATGGGCGGCCACCAAGGGGGCGAGGTAGCCAGCAGTAAGTGTGTGGAATTCCTGACAAGGGAAATCGCCACGGCATTACAAGCTTTGAGAAGCGCGCATGCAGATCCGGCCGCTGTCCTTCGTCAAGCGGTGGTGGCTACTCATCAGGCGGTTCACTCCTTCGCACAAGAATATTCAAAACACCAATCGATGGGAACGACACTCACCGCCGCTCTCGTTTGCGGGGCGCATGTCGATTTAGCCCAGGTTGGAGATTCACGCGCCTACCTCTTCCGCAAGGGCAATCTGATCCTGTTGACAGAGGATCAAACGATCGGCAATCAATTCCGCAGCCGCGGGGCAGACCCTTCTTTGCTAAGCGAACAAATCCAGGAATACCTGACTCAGGCAGTGGGAGCGCAACATGACATTAAAGTGGTCATGACGGCCGTCGATTTGGAGCCTCAGGATCTGCTCCTCATCTGTTGCGATGGACTATACAAGGTGCTTTCACCGGAAGAGTTGGTGGAGATCCTGGAGATGAAAATCCCGCCCGCGGAAAAGGCTTCCCGTTTGATTGGGCGGACAAATGAGAAAGGCGGGCCCGACAACATTACGGTAATACTCGCAGAGATCTGCCAGATTGCAGATGGGAGTTAACCCCGTAATAGTATCGAACATCCCCTTGCGATTTACGTATTCGTGATGGCGACGCAAAGAATCCACCCTGAGCTGGATAGCTGCCTGTATTTCCCATCCACCCGGCGGGGGCTCTATTCGATCACGACAACGCGATGAATATCGATCTGAGGAACTTTGATCGTGACCAATCCGTTTTTGTAAGCCCAACTTATCTTCGCATCGGCTGGCACGATCGCCACGGATTTTGGCGCGCTGGCTCGTGGCACTCGCACAAGAACATTTTCAATGGGCGGCAGATTCTCCACGGTATTGCGGTAGGCGGAGAACGCCTCTCCAGCGCCGCGGTTGAGCAGGTTCACCAGCAACTTCCCTTTTTGCTGGCGAAGGATCACCTCTAGTTGGGGCGGCCCGTCCACTGTTACTGCCCAAGGAATTCGCAGGCTGTCCACAAGCCTGCCAATGAACTCGCGCAGGCTGGGGGCGTGATCTGTGTAGTAATTGCGGAAGAGCGGCCCATGGACGGCAATGATCGCGCCCTTGCCCACGTCGCGACGAGTCACGACGGGCTGATCCGTCAAGTTTCTCACGGGATCCTGCTCATTCAATCGGTAGCAGACCACCTTCGTGCCCATGGCAGGAGATACCGGTTGCCACGGAAATCCAACAGGGACAGCCCGATCGCCAAGTGGTAGGAAGACTCGATCCCTCAGTTGTTCACCGCGCGGGGAAGCGCCCACCCATGCCGAATAATCCCGCGCCAGATCGGCTCCAGTTACCAGTACATAGCCACCCTGGCGCGCAAAGTCCTCCAAGGCATGAAGTAGTGGCGTATCAAGTGGCGGCTCCTCGGGAACCACGATCAGTTTGTATGGGTTCAAGCGCTCGAGCGCCGCATCTTCAGGAAGAATATCGGTGGAGTGATGCGTCTCCAGCAATGCTTGTAAAGCGCCCCGCATGGTGCCCACGGACTCGTCATTGAACCCGTACAAGGGGCTGTTATGCGAATAGAAGTGGGCAGGCAGAAATAGAACCGCCGCTTGTGGCACCGTCTTGGAGTGGAAGCAGGGCTCCTTGCGGATGCGGCAATAATCAGCAACCTTTGCAATGGTGTCATAATGCCAGCCCGTCAACCAGCCACTGCGCTGCGGGGTGTCATCAATCATCAGCGCGCCGCCCAGTGCCAGAGGTTCGGAAAGCTCCTGTTCCAGATGCACGGCGGGCTTGAATACAAGAGGGGAATCGTCGCCACCGGCATGGATATAGCCCCAAGCCATCAAGTCCCAGCTCATCTGGCGGGCATCCAGAATGCGTCCCTGCACGGCCGCAAGGCCAACGCCCTCCCACGGAACAATGTCCCCGCTGAGATAGTCGATGGGCGCCCTCACGGCTTCCGGCTCATACATCGAGTACATCCAGTTGCTCACCACCTGGCATTCATGCTTGCGGGCATGAATGGCATCGGTATAACGGGTGACATGCTCAACAAATAGATCGCGGTGAAAGGCCAGCCACTCGTCCCAGTGCGGCTGCCCTTTCTCTTCGGGGATCTCGCGAATTCCTGTGCGACGCGTGAACTCCGCCTTGCACAGGTTGCACCAGCAGGGTTGGGCAGCCCAGTTTTCACCGTCCACCCAAAAGCCATCCACGTCGTAATTGTCGAGGATTTCCATCATCTGGGGGATCATCAATTGCTCATCGTAGCCATGCAGGCGGCAGGTGGCCCACTTGTCCTGCTTTCCAGTGGCATCGATGCGGCCCCATTCCGGATGAAGCTCTATGGCGCGCACGTCGACCACGCCCGAGTAATGGACACCCAACTTGATCCCCATTTCGCGTGTTACATCGCGATAGATTCGGAGCGCATCTCTCACCACACCGGGCGAGGTGGAACCAACCTTGGTGGGCCAGCTCGTGTAACCGGGGTGACCCTTGCAATCGCATTGAATCCAGTCGGGATGGGTTTCAAGAAGGCGCGCACGCAGCATCTCCGGAGTCAATTCGCGGCCCAGCTCCGTGTCTGAAGCCGTGGCGTGCAGGTCATTGTGAATGCCGAAGAATACATCCTGATGCCAATTGTATTTAGGGTTGGCGGCTCGCGACGTGGTGCGCAAAGGCAGTGCCAACGCGTACCCCAGCAGCCCCGCAAGAACAATAAAAGTGGTGCGTCTCGACATGCGCTCACCCCCTGCGCGCACCATAATCGTCCGGCTTCGCCTGCGTGTCCAGACTTAAATTGTTTTGACTCGATCCTGGGGCTTGAACAAGTTGCACATCACGCCATTCTTGGAAGGGTATGCCGCCATGTGCACAGAGAGGGATGGGAAGCCGTCCCCCTGCATGCGCAGAGGAAGCCAGTGCTAACGGCTGATGGTTTCCAGTTGATGGAAAGCAGGGCCGGGCGATAGAGCAGAGTCCACGACCACGTTGTTTCCATTGATCCACTTCTGTCCGCCCTGAAGCGTTTGTACTTCGCGTGTCTGGCCCGTCTGGGGATCCCGCGTAAATGTCACACCGTTGATCACGTCGTTAAAGTTGTCATTTTCCTGCGCCTGCATTCCCATGATCCGCGCCTGATGGGCGCGCTGGGCGGCCCCCATGGCCATGCTGGCGCGGGTGGCATTATTTATCTCGCGCGTTTTCTCATCTACTTGTGCTTGCTCCATTTTCGCCCACTCGGGGTTCAAGCGGAGAGACTCTCCAGAGTGTTTCAGCATTTCTCCCACGGCCTGGGCTTTGTCCACCGGCGCCAGGAAGCTTCCCAGGGCAATGACGTACCACTGGGAATTTGGGCCTCCCGACCCCACCAGCATCGTTTCTGAATAGACATAGCCAGCCATCGCCTGGCCGTTATTCGAGCAGGTGAAGATCGTTTCGCCACCCGTAGTGCGAATCAACCCCTGGCCGGGCTGATGGTATTTGGGCGTCATGGGGTGCGACTGCGCCACTTGGATGTTCTGGCACATCCTGGCAAAGCGGGCCAGTCCATACTTCTTGGCGAAGACGTCGCCGGAAGCGTAGGGAGCCACATTCGGCGTACCGCGGGGAATAAACGGGCTGGGAGTAGCGTATCCACCAATCGTCGCATCACCAACGCGTATATTGCTCCTGCCATCGGGCGATGTCATATCCACAAAAGGACGAGCATCGACAGAACTAAAGCGGAACATCCCGCCAATGGTCTTCCAACCTTGGGGAACATCAATTGAAAAGGCCTTTTCGCGCGCGTCACGAACGGTGACCCAGGTAACGCCGGTTTGCGCGAACAATGTGGAGCCAAGGCGAAGCATGAATAAGGTTCCGAAAATTACGGTGCAGAACAAACTCGCAAATACTCTTCGTTTCACAATGGCCTCCAGTCGCGCAGTTTTAACTCGCACTAGCATGTTTTCGCAACTTCGCCTTAAATATAGTTCAACCGGTGGCGGCGAATTCGATCTTCAATCCCCACCTGATTGCTCTCTTTGCAGTCGGGCGCCCAGCGCGCCGATTGGGACTGTGGAAGCCCCGAAGGCGCGGGCCAGACTGTCGCATAGCGTGTGGAGAGGATCAGCCATTCAAGCAGAAGCCTTCGGCATTCGGCCACCATGGTTTGCGCTGCCGGACTGTGGTAGAGATTCTTCGTTTCGTTCGGGTCATCGTCAAGATTATAGAGTTCACCCACATCGGAGCCAAAGAGGGCGCGGGGATAATTGACGAATCGCCACGGCCCCCAGCGCAAGGCTTTGCTCCAAACGTTCTCAGTAACGGCAACTTCTCGAACCGGCTTGTCCTCACCTTTCAGGACTGGCGTGAGGTCGTGGCCGTCGGTAGTCTCGATGGGCGGCAAATTGCAAAGGCTGACCAAGGTCGGTGTGATGTCGATGTTTTCCACGAGCTGCCGTGAAACTAAACCCTTCTCCGTTACGCCCGGCACATACCAGATCATCGGCACACGGCACACCGCTTCCGAGCAGATTCCCGGCGCCTTCTCAGGAACTCCAAAGGTCCCGCTGTAAGCGCCATGATCGGACCCATACACGACGATGGTGTTCGTATCTTTACCCGTACGCTGCAAATAGCTCAAGAGTTCTCCCAGTGCAAAATCGACCTGAGTGATACAGGCCAAATAGGCTCGCCAGACGCGGCGGCTGCCCGCCTCGAAAGTCTTGGGCTCGATCAGCCACTCATGCGTCTTCAATCCCTCTACCATGGCTTGGAAATGCGGCGGCCGGTGAGCTGCCGAATTATGAATGGTCACCGGCAGGGCCAAATCATCCGGGTACATATCCCAAAATTTGCGGTCCGGGGTGTAGCACTCATGAGGGCGCGACAGTGACGCTTGGACAAAAAACGGTCTGTCACCCGACTCATCAAGAAATCGAATAGTCTCGGAAACCGTCCAGCCTTCGATGCAGTGGCGGTAGGGAAGATTGGAGGGGCGGCCTTCATGCTGCTGATTTCCCGGAAATTCCGGAAGGCGCGCGCAATCCTCTTTATCACGCAGGCCGAGGGCATCAAGGTATCCGCCGAACTCCTTCGAGACTCCCCCATTTTCACCATGGTACGAACACGCATCGCCAATGCGATCGCAATGACCCGCAAGCCAATTGGTGGGCTCGTCGGGGGTGTGCACCTTTCCGAAAACCCCGGTTCGATAACCATTGCGGCGGAAATGCTGAAGGACGCTCGGCAGGTCCACGGGCGGCGGGGGACCGCACAGGCCGTAGTATCCATGGTTGTGGCAGTACTGGCCCGTGAGGATGCTGACCCGGCTGGGGGTGCAGATCGGATTCTGCGTATAACAACTGGCAAAACGCACGCCACGGCGGGCCAGGCTATCCATGTTGGGCGTGATCGCTTGTGGATGCCCTTCCACACCCATGCAAGCGGCCTGGTGCTGGTCGGAAATTACATATAATACGTTCCAGGGCTTTTGAGGAACGTCATCGGAGCGCGCTGCCAGAGGCGATGCGTTTGCTGCCAGAGTGGCGGCTGCGCCGGTTTGCAATAACTGACGGCGACCGATCCTTGCGCTCATGGCCGTTTCCTCCAAATTGTAAGTTTGTACGTGGAATAGCGAACTTCAGCCCGAGTCCCCATTATAAATGATAATGGGCAGGCTCGATATGGCCACTCAAAACCGGGGGAATGCATGCGGAAGCGGCGGACCTTAATTGTTTACCGAAGATGTCTCAGCTTTTTGACTTGCTTCCGGGCTTGCTACGGTACCTCGCGGCTGTCTCAAGACTGGCTCGCTGCGTTCGTTGAGGTGGAAGCCCGCGCAGGACAAGTTCCACGTCATCCACCACCATCTGCCCAATCTGGTGCATGATCTCAGGCACATTACCGGCACGATGAGCAGAGAGAATCGTGTTTGGAGTGCGGCGGGCGCGGTGGTCTGCCGGTATGGGTTCTTCCGGAAAGACATCCACGCAGGCGCGAATGTGGCCTGACTCAGCTGCGTTCAGCATGTCGTCGAAGTTCACAATTCCGGCGCGGCTGACCAGCACCACCACTGATCCTCTTGGCATCAGGTTGAAATATTTGCTGTCAATGGAGCCACTGTTTTCCGTGGTGGTCGGCGCAAGAATGAACACCACTCTCGATCGCAGGAAGATTTCCTCCAGCCCCACGGGATGCAAGTGCATGTTGCGCAGAACGTGATCGTGAACCCACGGATCGTGCACGAGAATTTCACCCTGAAACGGCCGCAACATCGGGATGAGCTCGCGTCCAAGGTTTCCACAGCCAATCACACCCATCGTTTTGCTGCGCAACAGGAAGGAATCCTCGGTGTCCTCAATTCCGTAAAGGGATTCCCTTCCCGCACGGGTCTTGGCGTCGCCCTCCACCAATCCACGTGCGGCGGCAATCGCCATGCCCAGTGCCATCTCCGCCACCGGCACGGCGAAAACTGGCGCGATGGTGGTGACGTAGATGTTCCGCCGATGGCACTCTTCGTAATCAATGTTGGGAAGGAAATTGCCCTCAATATTGATAATCAGGCGCAGGTTCGGAGCGCGATCTAAGCGCTCACGTGGCATGGCCGATTGACCAAGCACAGCGAACGCGTTGGGAAGATTATCGTCAATATGCGAATCAGGCGCGGGCCCGCCATCGTGCCAAGCCACGCGGCCCAACGATTCCATACGACGCTTGTCCTCAGGACTGAAGATCACATGCGAGTAGCGCGGATAGGGATCGAGTATAAAGACCTTTTCGGATTCGCTCATTTTCGCTTATCGCCTCACAGGGTTTTCAAACTTAAGGGGCCGAATTTCTTGGCCCCCCCAAAAACCTCGAAAATCGAATTCATTGTGGATAGTCCAAACTTGCCCGCCACACTGGGCCAATTCCCGGAGCCTGCCAGAGACAAAATATCACTCCGCAGTTTGCTGATTTCGGGCGTCATGCTCGACAAATCTGCCACTCATTCCACTGATCGAAGGCGCTCGGGCGGCTCAATCCAAACCCGCACGTAAGCACCACCGCCCCTCGACCTACCGGAAGCTATACCAGAGCAGGCAGGTGCAAATGAAGAGCACCACGGCCCAACTGCGGTAATCTCCGATTCCAGTCCAGGGGGCGGTGAATTCCCCAAACACGTTCACGGCGGCCTTGCCGAATTCCGACTCCTGGCTGGTGATGTGGCTGACGATCACCATTACGATGACGGCAGCGAGAAACGCCACCAGCGTCCGATGCATGAAGGAGTGCATGATGGGACTTGACAGAACGGGCAGTGCCCATTTCAAGACTTGGTCGAGGAAGAAGACAAGTCCCAGACTGAAGCCCGCAATGAGCCCGCCGATCGCACCCTTGGTATTTCCCTTCTTCCACAACAACCCCGTCAGGATCACTGCCGCCATGGGAACGGAAAGGTAAGCGGAAATGAATTGCAGGTAGAACCAGATGGTTACCGAGAGGCCTACCAGCGGGGCCGCTGCGACGCCCAGCACAGCCATTAATACCGTAACCCAGCGGCCGATCACCACCTGCCTGTTTTCAGATGTTGTTGGCTTAAATCGCAGCACGAAATCCCGCACCACCAGAGTGGCACTGGCGTTGTAGCACGCGCTCATCGAGGACATCAGAATCGCAATCAGACCGGCAAGTACGAGGCCGCGCAAGCCAATGGGAAGAAGTCCCACGACAAGCCGGGGATAAGCACGGTCGTAAAGGGTTATTCCCGGGTAGAGAACCCGGGCAATCAGGCCGGGCAGCACGAGAATAAAGGGAACCAGGAGCTTCAGAAAGCCCGCAAACATCGCGCCGCGTTGGCCATCTTCCAAAGTCTTGGCGCCCAGAACGCGCTGCACGTTGGTTTGGTCCATACACCAATAGAACATTCCCGCAAAGAAATTGGCGATCAGGAAACCGGTGATGGGGAAGTCGTCATTCAGAGGCTTGACCATCTGTATCGCCGAGTGGGGCACGTGGGCAACCAGGCCCGACCATCCACCCACAGCTTTGAGACCCACAACCGTCAGTAAAATACTGCTCAGGATCAACCACGTCCCCTGCACCATGTCCGCATAAACGACCGCTCGCAATCCGCCCTTCATCGTATAGAGGGCCGTGAAGGCCGAGAGGACGATCATCACCAGAAGCTGATTCCACCCGAATAGCACCGTGAATAAAAGCGAGCCCGCCCAAATATCAATGGCGTTCTTGGTGAAAACATTGATGATCAGCAGATTGGCGGAAAGGAAGGCGCGCATGGGCCAGCCAAAGCGACGCTCAAGGAATTCCGGAATCGTAAAGATCTTCTCGCGCAAATAGAGGGGCGCAAACAACATGGCTAACATGATCAGGTCCCAGCCGCTGACCCATTCATACCCGCCGGCCACCATGCCGATTCGATACCCGTCGCCCGCCAACCCCAGGACGTGTTCGGCGGAAATATTGGATGCGAAGAGCGACATGCCGATAAACCACCAGCGCAGGTCGCGGCCGGCCAGAAAGTATTCACTGCCCGTATTGCTTTTTTTAGAGGCCCGCGTGGCGACAACAAAAACCAGCCCCAGACTTACGAAAATCGTAACAGAATCAATCCATGACAGCACGGTGTATCACTCCTCGCATCGGTTGTGCGTGAACGCTGCCCGCATAGTTCCCGCGTCACGCACAATAAACCCCATTGGCCCACCGGGGCTTCGGCACTTTAGATCTTTTTAGGGGGATCAACGTTCGCCGGCGTAAAGACAAGCTGCGCTGCCTTCGGCTGCCTGGGTCGCCCGCACCAACTCCCGCCTCGACCAATCCGGTTCGCATTTCGTCCTTCGCCACAACCGGTCGATCGTATCCGCGTAAAAATCCTGGCCGCAGATTTGCCGGGCACAGCTTATGAGATTGCGAGCTTGCGGTCTAGCACAAAATGCGAGCCCGAAGTTCTATGCGTTCAAAGCGCCGGCTTTTTTCACCCGATCCGCAAGTCCGCCGGGTTTCGTCAGCACAGTGAAATCGCCCCCAGCCAGCGCCGCCGCAACCATCCATATCGACCAGTTGAACCAGTAGTCCCAGCCATAACTGATTTCGCCATCGTCGCCGTAGCCGCTGCAGGAATTCACACCATCCCACATGTATCCCCACTTGCAGCAGTACTGATGAAGCACCCTGCTGAGTAAATCCAATCCAAATTCCTTGTGCCCTTCGTAGATTGCAAGGGTGGCAAGCCAGAAGACCTGCTGGTTGGTATAGACATATTTCCCCGCCATATAGGGGTTGCTGGAACCGGTCCAGGCGCTGCCATCGGGATTGGCATAGTTGGGTGGAATTCCAAACTTGCTGATCTTGCAGACCTTCTCGCGAAGAACGGTGAGAATCTTCTCCACGTTCTCTTTGGGCAGGACTCTGCGCGTACCGCTGATGTGAGCAAAATATTGCCCGTCGAGCTGAGGAGTGTAAAAAGCGTCAAAGGTCTTTCCGGTTGTTGGATCGCTGTAAACCAGATAGTGATCGCCACGCCAGAGATACTTTTCCAGGGTTTCCTTGCCCACATGAATCGTGGCCTCCATCTTCTTGGCGTATTCCTCCTCACCATTCGCTTTGGCCCATTTCAGCATCAACTCCGCGCCCATCAAACGGTAGCTTCCGGCAAGAATCTCAAAACCATACATGGTGCGGTCTTCAAACCATTCCGCGCCTCCGCCCGGCGGCATGGCAATGATTTGCTCCAGCCCCATATCCTTGCGCAGTGTGATGGAATACTCCATCAACCGCTTTGCTGAGGGGTAAAACTCCTTCATGAAGTCATCATCGCCACTCGACCTCCATTGCCAGTCCAAAAGCCCCAGGTAGTCGCCTGGGTTCATGACCTCCTGATACTCGTATCCCAGGGGAAGTGCCACATCCATCCACAAACCCAACACGGAAGGCAAGTTTCCTTCAGCATTTTGCGCCGCGCGAAAAGCCCGCAAATTTGAAAGCGCAAGGTCCGGAAAGAACATCGAGAGGAAGGGCCCGCCAACGGCCGCATTTTGCAGCGTGTTCATGTGCGCGCAGGAGCGGGGGGCTTCCGCCAGGGCAAACACGCCGTCCTCCGGCTTGCACCAATCGCCAATTGGCGCCTTGGCCTGCGCCCAGACGCTGCACGGGCCAAAGTAGTAAAACGCATTTATCAGCATGTCGGCCAGGTATCCTGGAATGGTCTTATCACCATAGATTTCCGAATGCCAGGCAATGACTCGTTTCAGCAAAGACTGGTGATTTTGAGCCAGGAAGATTGCCACCGCTCCCGCATCGGCAAACCGCGATGCGTACATGTGTGTGTAGCTCTTCCCCGTGCTGCCCGGGCCGCCTTTCGGATCAACCTGTCCGTCATGGTAGTTGGCAAGGTCCCGTACACTCACAACTTTTCCACCCGTGCCGGGATTACCGTTGCCCTCCCACGCTGGGGCGTACCAGGCCAGAACAATGCGCACCACTTTCTCACTGCGGGGTTCGAGGCTAAAATCAACAGCCAGCGACGACCCGCCATCATCGCCGGTCTCCAGCTCCACCGGCGGCAGCGTCGTGACGATCCTGGTCCACTTGCTTCCATCCACTCCCAGTGCACCACCGACACGCACGCCGGGCTCTTCCAGTGCACACAACACATAGCTCATACCCCAACCCTTGTCTTCAACCCATGCACCGTTGAGACCCTCTGGCGCGCTGCGGCGCTCCACATGCGGCGTGGGCATGACGGGCGTCGTTGATAGATCCGTCCAGCCCACGACTTCGTCCCTGGTTCGATGATCGCGAAATCCGGGAAAACTGAAGGCCAATGTGCCTGACTGTTTTTCGCCAGTGGGATTGGCCAGGTGAATTTCAAAAATCGCGCCTGGTGTGTTGGAAGTTTTGGAATCGCCGGGAATGAATGGCGACCACGCCCGCACTCCCACTGAAACGGGCGCATCAGTTTGAAATTGCGTGTCAGCGATGGGGTAGTGCCCCCAATAATCCACACCGTTAATCTCTTCGAGACCGGGGGTTTCAAAGAATGTCATCGGCGGTCCCAGGCTCGGGCGGCAATCCCCTGCATAGTTCTTGGTGCGGCGACTGGTGAGCACCCAGACTTTGTCGCCGATGCCCAGCCCCAGATATGGTGTGTTCAGCGGGCCGCCTTGCGGAGTGTAGTGATTGAAGATTGACGTGTAGCCGAAGGCGCCGGAAGCCTCCACGTAAAGCGCGCCGGTATCGATGCCTCCCAATGGGACTCCGGATGCGGGCCGAATTCCGGAACCCGCGCCGAATTGCGACCACGATGCCAGCACCTGTCGGTAGACAATCCCGCTAACGGGCTCAGGGTAGCCTGCGGCGCGGAACTGGCTCCATTCAAAGGCTTCCATGCCTGGCGGGAACAAATTTCCGAGACCCTTCAGTTCATGAATTCCGGGGCGGGAAGTCGCCGATTGAGCAAGTCCCAGCTTCTCCGGGAGGCTTATCATTGCGACGGATGCGGCGGCCTGCAAGAAGTCTCGACGGGAAAAAGCAGACATTATGTTCCTCCGAAATTTCTACCGGGTCCAAGCCCATGAAAGCTGAGGGCGAGCGAATTAAGCCGGAATGTCCGATTTGGCTTTACGGACGACGGGTAACATACACCCGACCGCCTCGCCATGCAATCGTCCACTACAAGTTGGCATTGTGGACTTTTTGACGGAGACACCCTATCTAAGCCTAGTGTATTGTACAATGGCTAAAAGGCTTATTAAGCCTTAATAGGGGTGTCGTCAAGCAAACCCACAGCATTTTAGAAGAGAGGGACGGGAATTGTATGACTAAGACGGGTGCGCAAATTCTTTGGGAGTGCCTGGAACGTGAAGGCGTAAAGCATGTGTTTGGCTACCCGGGCGGGGCGATTTTGCCTGCTTATGACGCGCTTCAGCACAGCTCCATCCATCACATCCTGGTGCGGCACGAGCAAGGCGCGACGCACATGGCGGACGGCTACGCGCGCGCCAGCGGAAAAGTGGGCGTAGCGGTTGCCACTTCCGGGCCCGGCGCCACCAATATGGTGACGGGAATCGCCACAGCCATGATGGACTCCTCCCCCATTGTCTGCATCACCGGACAGGTGGGAAGCAAACTGATAGGCTCCGACGCCTTCCAGGAGACGGACATCACCGGCGTCACTCTGCCCATCACCAAACACAACTATCTGGTGACCCACGCGAGCGAACTTGCCCGCACGCTGCGGGAGGCCTTCTACGTGGCCGCCTCCGGACGCCCCGGCCCCGTGCTGGTCGACATCACCAAAGACGCGCAGCAATCCACTTGCGAATTCGATTGGGAAGGCGCCAAGCCGCAATTGCCCGGCTACCGGCCGGACCTCTCGCCGACCTCCTCCGATTACACCAAAGCCCTGAAACTGATCCAGGAATCGAAGCGCCCGGTGATTCTTGCCGGACATGGAATCATTCTCTCCGGCGCCATGCAGGAAGTTCGCGATCTGGCGGAGCGCACCGGCATTCCCGTCACCCTGACTCTGCTTGGCCTTGGAGCCTTCCCCGCCTCGCACCCGCTGAATCTTGGCATGATGGGGATGCACGGCGAAGCTTGGGTGAACCACATGATCCAGGACGCCGATTTGTTGATTGCCCTGGGTATGCGCTTTGATGACCGTGTTACCGGCAACCTGAAGACCTATGCGCCCAAGGCGAAGAAACTCCAGGTGGAGATCGATCCCACCGAAATCAACAAGAACGTGAAAGTGGATGTGGCCCTCATTGGCGACCTGCGTGAGGTTTTGCGCGAACTCATTCCGCTCCTGCAAGCCATCGATTGCAGTGAGTGGCGCGGTTACATCGACGGACTCAAGGGCGATTCCGCGGTGCGCGACATTCAGAATCTGCCCGACAGCGGCCATCTTTATGCCGCTCACGTGATCAACGATTTATGGCAGGAGACGCATGGCCCCGACACCGTGGTGGTGACCGACGTGGGCCAGCACCAGATGTGGGAAGCGCAATACTTCAAGCATGAATTCCCGCGCTCGCTGATCACTTCCGGCGGACTGGGAACCATGGGCTTCGCCTTGCCAGCCGCCATGGGAGTTAAAGTGGCGCGACCGGAGGCGGAGGTTTGGGTGGTGGTGGGCGATGGCGGATTCCAAATGACCATGGCGGAGCTTGCCACCATCGTCCAGGAAAACTTGAAAGTCAACATCGCCATCATCAATAATGGTTACCTGGGTA
>PLSX01000126.1:217-32881 GCA_003165315.1 Acidobacteriota bacterium | reverse complement strand
ATCAGACGCTTTCTTCGTTCCATGGAGAGGCTACGGAACGGCTTAATTGTTCGGGGGAAACACCTCGATAACTTATAGATTTTAATGGTCGGGACGGGCAGATTTGAACTGCCGACCCCTTGCACCCCAAGCAAGTGCGCTACCAGGCTGCGCTACGTCCCGTCACCACGCCGATGTGCCTGCACAAGGGGGTTCAACAAGCAGGGCACAATCTTTTACGCTAACACTTCCGCGAAAGCATTGTCAACACAGTCTGCAATTCCTGACGAATCGCCTTGAGTTGCTTGATATCCACAGGAGCCTGGAACAGGTGCTTCTGTTCCACTGCGTTCTTGCCATAGCTGGCCAAATAGCGCCGCGCGCCCTCAATCGTGAAACCCTTTTCATAAAGGAGCTGACGGATTTGAAAGATCAGTTCCACGTCTTTGCGGCGATAGAGCCGATGCCCGGAATCACCCTTGACCGGCCGCAGCCCGGAGAATTCCGTTTCCCAATAGCGCAAGACAAACGCTTTGGTACGAGTCAATTCGCTGACTTCGCCAATGCGAAAATACAGCTTGTCCGGAATCACTACATCACTGGCGGAAACCGGAATCAAGCGCGCTGCTCGACCTCGAGGCATAGTCCCAAGATTACGCAGATTTCCCCGATAAGGCAAGGCAAAGACAAGGGGAAAGTGCAGTGCTGAGGACCTTGGGCAGTTAGGCGCTTCGACCTTCCTTTTAGGGGATGACCTGGGGCCACCACATCCCCATGGAACACAGCCGCGATGGGTCAACCGGGTCCAAAGCCCATCAGGGCGCATCGGGGAGAACGCCCGCCATCCCGTTTTCCGATTACCTCAAACCCCTCTCCTTAGGATATACTTTGCCACTTCCAGGATGCTTGCCCTCATGGGTTCAAGAATTCCACTGGAGCCCGACCTGCTTTTCGCGGGAATGGCCATGAGGCACTCAGGTTATTTGTGAAGGGAGATTGCGGCTTATGACGCAGTTCATTATCGGCATTGATGTAGGTGGCACCAAGGTGGCAGGAGGGCTGGTGACTCGCAAGGGGAAACTGAGCCAGGCGCAGGTGGTCCCCACGCACGCGGACAAGGGATTTGAAAAGAGCCTTGCTCAGATCACGCACTTGATTGGGCGCCTGATTCGCGCGGCGGGTGGCAAGGAGAACGTGGGCGGCATCGGCATCTGCGCTCCAGGTCCGCTGAATCCCAAAACCGGGGTTGTGTTGAATCCACCCAATTTGCCCGGCTGGCGGGACATTGAGCTGACCAAGCTGGTGGAGAAAGAGTTCGGCTTGCCCGCCAAATTGGAAAATGACGCCAATGCAGCGGGATTGGCGGAAGTCCTTTTCGGCGCGGCTGTTGGTTTCAAAGACATCTTCTACGTCACCGTGAGCACCGGCATCGGAACCGGGATCATTACCGACGGAAAGATCTATCATGGCAAAAATGGCATCGCCGGTGAAGGCGGCCACGTTTCCATCGACTATCGCAGCCCCTATCACTGCGGCTGCGGAACCTATGGCTGCATTGAAGCGCTGGCCGCCGGCCCGGCCATGGCTCGACGCGCCCGCGTGATGCTGGAACAGGAACACAGCCTCCCCAGCGTGCTGCGCGACTTGACGCATGGCCACTCCGAGGAGATTTCCCCGAAGCTGATTCAGGAAGCGGCCAGCAAGGGCGACCGGGTGGCGAAGACGGTCCTGGAAGAAACCGGCTTTTATCTGGGCGTCTGGCTGGGCGGGATGATCAGCCTCTTTGACCCTGACGCCATTGTGATTGGCGGTGGTGTTTCCCATATCGGCAAACCCCTGTTCGACAAAATCCGCGCCACAATCCCCAGCTATACCATCAATGGCTTCGCTGCCCAAACCCCTGTGCTGCCTGCGAAGCTCCGCAATAACGTGGGGGTGTATGGAGCGGCGTCCGTCTTCCTGCCGGCCGGCGAGGCTGCCGAGGGGTAATCCTCGGATTACTCAGATTACACAGATTGAGGTGAGAAGGAAAAACCTGAACAGGGCGACACGAATTGTGGCGTCGATCTCCGATCGCCGACGGCGGCCGGAGACAGCCGCCACAGCAGTGTGCGCGAATACGTTTGTCGCTCGGTATATAAGGGCGGATTGAAAGCGGCAGGCGATTGAGTTGACGCCACGCAGGGATAATCACGCCCCATAAGCCGATTCCCCTTTAGATGAAGAAAAGCTGTGATGAGATAGGCGGATACTCGAAACTGGTCGCAGGCCTTGGCCAATTATTGAGCCTTTCTTGCCTTGGTTTTTCTGCCTGTCTTTTGTTTGTCTAATCTGAGAAACCTGAGTAATCTGAGGAACAACATGGTGGAAAACAAAAGGGACCAGCGGACATATGCCATTATTGGTGCGGCGATGGAAGTCCACCGTCAGCTGGGTTGCGGATTTCTGGAACCCGTTTACTAGGAAGCGCTGGCGCTGGAATTCCATTTGCGAGACCTCCCTTCCCGGCGCGAAGTGGAAATTCCCATTTTCTACAAGGGAGAAAAACTCCACACGACTTATCGAGTTGACTTCGTCTGCTACGATTCGGTGATTATAGAACTCAAGGCTCTGTCAAAACTGGGCGGCGTGGAGGAGTCTCAAATCCTTAATTACCTCAAAGCCTCCGGGTTCGAAATCGGCCTGCTGCTGAACTTCGGCACGCGCTCCCTTGAATACAAACGCTTCATTTGGGGGGATTATCATCCTCAGATTACACAGGTTTCACAGATTAATCAGGAAGAAAAGGCATGATAAGGTGTCTGGCTGTGAGAGTTGGGATGCAATGGACGATCCCGGCCATATTCCGTCGAACCTCGGCCGCCTTAGGGTCCTGAATCAGCTTAAGTCCCCACATCTTTTCCGTCTGTCTTCTCCTTGTCTAATCTGAGAAATCTGCGTAATCTGAGGAGGATGACAACAGGCGTTCTTCTGTTTGCCCATGGGAGTCCGGTGGAGGAAGCCAACCTTGGCGTGCATGATTTAGCCGCGAGGATCGAGGCGGCCGGACCTTACCCTTACGTGCGTGCCGTCTTTCTGGATAGCGCGCAGCCGAACCTGGACGCGGGCGTCACTCAAGCTGCCGAGGCGGGAATCAAGCGCCTCATCATCATTCCTTATTTCCTCACCGTCGGCCTCCACCTGCGCCGCGATTTGCCGAACCTTGTGACCGCAGCCCGGGCGAAACATCCCAACATGAAATTCAGTGTCGGACAATCGCTCGAAGGCCATCCCCTCATGCCATCCTTGATTCTCAGCCTCGTTAAGGAAGCCATCCCGAACTAAAGTGAGTTATTGCAGGTGAACTGTGGACCTACTCTGCGGTCCGCGGCCCGTCCCAATGTCCTGGATCGTGCCCCGGAGCGGACCTGAACTTACCCGCACTCCTTTTTCTGATTCGACTGGGGCGAAAAAAAGAACGGCCCGGACCTTGCGATCCGGGCCGTTCTTTCTTGTTTCACTTCCGAGCGTTAGAACGTCAATTTCAACCCGAATTCAATCACACGCGGACCACCCTGGCCATACACACCAGAACCCAGGGTAACGTGGGTTGTACGCTGACCGTAAGTAGTGGTGTTGGCGTACCCCGTAGAAACAGGGATACCAGGAGGGGGAACCGTCTGCAAAGTACCGCTGATGATGTTATTCCCCTGATCGAAGTTTTGCGAGTTGGTGACATTGTAGAAGGTGAGGCTGGGTTGAAGCGTGATGGACTCGTGAATCTTGGCAATGTAAGTCAATCCGAGATCCGCGAAGAACAATCCTCCCATACTCACCTGTCCGGCCGGCGCATCGAGCAACTGCGGAGCGACAGCACCCAATTGCTGCAATTGACCAACGGTGAAGAAGCCAGCACCAACCAGCGCTTGCCCGGCTGGAGTGGGCTGACCGGCATACTTCGTATTATAGGCATTGATGTAGCTATTGATGTTCTTACCGTTGACGCTACGGCCGAAGGCTCCTATGTTGGTGCCCGGCAAAAGGTCACCGGTTGTCCCGTCACCGGTAAAGTCGGTTTGGTATATCTGTGAGTTGCTCGCCTCGCGCTGCGCTCCAGGCGATACCTCCAGATTTGTGGGCAGCGACGTGTCCGCGTGGAGGATCAGGCTTAACTGAAACCCTTTCGCCAATGTCAGCACGCCACCGGTGGAGAATTGATTCGTACGATCAAGGGCGTTGGGCCCAATATACTTATTGTAGTTGTCAAAATCCGTCAGTGCTCCGCCAAAATCCTGATCGAGTACCATCGAATCGAGGCGGGAAAGGGAGTACGCAACCTGGAGATTCAGGTCTTTAACCCCCCGCATTGGATTCTTGACTTGGTCTTTTAAGGAGACATCCAACCCGTTGTAAATTGAATGTCCGATGGGCTGAAGCATGTAATTCTGGCCCACGCTTGAGTTGACACCGGGGAAGGCGCAGTTGCAACCGGCAAAACCGCCATTGACGGCCGCACCGGAATCAAGCCCATTGCTGGCAAAGTCCGAAATCTCGAGGGGACGTGGTGCATAGGAAGCGATATTAGGATCATTGGGTCCAAGGGGATCGGTTGGGCAATTAGGGCCGATCGTCGCAATGCCGCAGTAGCCGTAGGTGGTGTTGATGGCAGTCGTCGCTGCGGTCTTATCCAGATAGCGAGCTGCCCCCACATGGTTGGTGTCGTAGTAAACAAGGTAGTGGAGGGCGCGATTGCGCAGGTAGTCCACGCTCAGCACCAATCCGGGCCGAAACTCGTGTTGAATCCCGGCATTCAGTTGAATGGAATATGGAGTGCGGAAGTTGGGGGCGAACAAATTGGTACCCGTGGTTGAGTTGTCCGCGCCCGCGTTCCCGATATAGCTGCCGTTTGCGGCCGGGCCAGCAGCAATGGTCGCGGCCTGGTACGCCTGCTGGTTGGCGGCAATCTGATCGGCCACGGTCCCAATCGCTTGGCCGCAGATATTATTGGCATCGATCGTGCCGCCCCCGGGAAGGCTGATCGTGCCGCAGCCGTTCGTGAATCCGAGCAACAGACCTTGTTGCAGTCGGGCCGGTGCGTCAAAGAGGATGTTATTCCAAACCGTATTCTCGTAGTAGATTCCAGCGCCGGCGCGGATCACCGTCTTGCCACTCTTCGTGGGGTCCCAGGCAATTCCGATCTGGGGCGCGAAGTTGAGATTGGGTTGATGCACAGGATCGCCCAACCCCGCCCCATAGGCGTTGATGGCGGGAATCGCGGGCAACTGTGAATCGCTGCGGCCCGTGTCACGAATATAGTGCAGTCCCAGGCTGACATTCAGGTTGGGCCGAATCTTCCAATTGTCGGCAATATACCAGGCAAAGCGCGTGTCAAACTGGCCGCCGCCGGGAAATCCAAACTGGGGGATATTAGACCCATAGCCAACACCATTGCCCATGGTCACGTCATCCACGGGATAGTTCAGTGGGTTGGATGCCCCGCCGGGAAACGCCGTTGATGCTGCCGCGAAGGCGATGTCAGAAGCCGCGTAATTGTCGCCGACGGCCGGAGCCGTCGCCAGGAACGAGGCAAATCCGCCACCCAGGATGCGATTGACCTCAACCCCATATCGAATTACATGCTTTCCCCAAATCGTGCTGCCATCATACTTAAACTCCAGGTCATGCTGCTGCGTGATCTGTGGAGCCAGGAAGTTTGGGCCGGAGCAGAACACGTCGGCGCCGCCCGTCAAGCAGAAAGGATCGCCGCCGATGGCAAGTTCCAGATTGGGTGCGGGGTCGTATCCTGCCGTTGCGCCTGAGATCTGGTTGGCAAAGCGAAGAAACTCAAAGCGGAAGCTGTGGGTGAATTTCCCGGTGGTCAAATCGAAGCCTGCCAGATGATCCTGGGCATGGTCGCGGTTTTCAAATGGCGAAAAAGTGTCGGGAATAAAGGGAATCACGTTGCTATTGATGTTATAGGTGTAACGGTAGAAAACTTTAAGCTTCTCGTTGGCCTGCCAATCCATGCGTCCAAAGACATCATGCTCCTTGAAGGGCTGATTGATGGAACTGGAGAGGGGTATGAAGTTCCCCCCCAGTTGTACCGGGGCCGCGTAATCCTGCCGAGTACGCTCCCAGTCCATAAAAACAAAGAGCTTATCCTTTTTGATGGGTCCGCTAAAATTGCCGCCGAATTGTTCGCGGCGGAAGAAGAGGTCATCAGGTCCGACACGGGCCGCCAAGTCGTGCGAGCGTCCGGCGTAGTATCCTTCTCCGTGGTAGCCATTGGTGCCTGAGCGGGTGGAAATGTTGACCGAACCCGAGGAGGTCATACCGCTCGACAAGTCCAGCGAGGACTGTTCGATTTGAAACTCCTGAATAGCGCTGGAGGGAATGTTCATCGTGACCGTTCCCACATTCTCATCGCTGATGTCACCACCATCCACCTCAATGCGGGCCGTACGTCCATAGCGACCGCCGAAAGAGATGGAAGAGAAGCCATTCTTGGTGGGGTCAAAAACAGCGCCGTCCTGGATCTGAACTCCAGGCTCAAGTTGAGCCAGTTGCAAATAGTTGCGACCGTTAATGGGCAAGGTCTCGATCTGAGTGGTGGTGATAACACCCTGAACGGTCGCCTGCTCCGTATTCACCTGGACCCCGGCGGCCTGCACCTCAACCGTGGTCGTGGTGGAGCCCACGTGCAAGGACACGTTCCCGTTGGCGGTGTTATTCACTTGCACCGTCAGGCTGGTTACCGTCGCGGAGAATCCCTGCGCCTCAACGCGTACGGTAAATTCACCAGGAGACAAGGGGCCGGAGTTATAAATCCCTGAAGAGTTCGTCGTCAAATTCAACTGCTGGCCGGTGGCCTTGTTGATGATGGTAACCTTGGCGCCAGGCACAATCGCGCCCGTCTCATCGGTTACCGTGCCGACGATGTTGCCGGCGGAAATACTCGCCTGGGAGAAGGCGGACGGCACCCCCAGGCAGAATGCAAACACTACGAACAGGATAAGGACTTCCCAGCTTCTTCGGGTCCACTTCAGCATTGTATTCTCCCCTCGATATAATCTATGCAACTTGCACTTACAACTAGCCTACTAACAATTCAGCCTTCCCATTGCTGGCGCTAAGAGGACTGGAGATCAAAATGTCATTGAGAACAAGAGCGTAAGGCACGGGCTGGCGCCCTGGCGCGAACTCCCCGAAGTCCCGGTAAATCCGTTCTTAACGATTTGCGACCGGGATGAAATCGATTCTGTCTTTCGGGTGGGTGATGCGATAATGGCCGGTCGGCAATATGCTGGTCCTGAGACGAGTCGAATGATGGGGACCCTGTCTATCTTGCAAAGGTTCAAGGCTCCGGCAACATTCAAGAGGTATGGAGGTAAACTCATCCTGATCCCAATCTCAGTAGCCCATTAAGGATTTAAACGGCTTTTGTAGCAAAGAGATTACGATGAACACACCCAACACTGCCTAGGAGCACGAGACGGGCCATCAATCCTGCCCTTTTTCTCAGGGTAAATTCCTTTTAGAATTAGCAAGTTATCTCCAAATCGGCCAACGGGGCATGAGCCTCTATGAAATGTCATATCCATAATTTTGTAACGGACTTTTTATCGCATTGTAACAATTGGGATTGATTCCCAGGTCAACAGAGGGTAAATCCACCATGTGGCGTTTTGCCTTTACGCCTTACGATAAAAAGCAAGGGCGCCCCGAACTTTGGGGGCGCCCTTGGATCTTCACTCCATTCAAAGCAAACTAGAAGTCGAGACGGCCGGCAAATTGGAACACGCGAGCGCCGCTCGAAGAGTTGTTCGGTTGGACGGTTGCGATCGATTGTCCAAACTCCGATGTATTCGAAAGATCGCTGACCGGATTCTCAAAATTCGGGTGATTGAAGATGTTGAATCCGGAGGCGGTGACTTTAAGGGCAAACCGCTCGTTGATTTTGAACTTCTTGGCCAGCGACATGTCAATGCCCACATACTTCGGCCCTGTCATGTCATTGCGCCCCATCATTCCATCCACCCACAGTGCCCCAGCCGCTGGTACTGAAGTATTAAATTTCGTTTTCAGAGTAGGGTCGATATAACCGTCCGCTGGACTCAAGTGGTGGGTTACCGTGCTCATAGGAGTGCCGGATCCGAAATACTCCGCTCGGTCGCCCAAATATCCGTCCATGTTGGTGTCCGATGACCCGTCAATGACGGAGAAGGGTTGACCGCTCTGGATGCTGAAGGTGGCATCATACGACCATCCGCCCAGCAGCTTATTGTTCTTGAACACAGGCAGGTCCCAAACTCCGTAGGAGACGAAGCGCTGCGCCAGGTTGAAATCGGCATTGCCATATTCCAAATACCGCGCGTATTGATCCTCGGGGTGCGATGATGAGTTAGTGGAAAAACGACCGTTGAAAACGTCGGATTGAGAGTCGAGCGCATGCGAATAAGTGTAATTGGCATTGAACTGGAAACCCTGTGAAAAGCGCTTGCTGAGCGACGTTTGCAGCGCACTGTAGTTGGAGTTAAACCAGTTGGCACGAGCATTGTCACTTCCAAGGTTGGGGTTAATGCGCGAATGGGATACCCCGGGCGCTTCCCGGCCATCAAACGTGCTCACATCCACAACGCCCGGTAGTTTGTGACCGAAAGTCCCCACATAGGCAGCGTCCAACAGCCAGTTGCTTCCGAACTGGCGTTGGAGATCAACGTTGATCTGTTCGTCATACGCCGCCACGGTGTTGGAATCCATCTGCCGCGCCGAAGGGGTGCCGGCAAAGGGGGCAAAGTTGGCGATATTAATCGGGGTCGAATAGAAGCCCGGAGTGGAATATGGGCCTTGGACAGTCCCGTTGGTCAACAATCCCGGTTCCGCGAAGGCAAAGAGGGGACCATTGAACCGCATGTTCTCAAACACGTTGTTGTACAGGCGATCGTAAAAAATGCCGCCGCCAAACCGCAGAATCGTCTTCTGGTCGCCAAATATATCCCAAGCCACACCCAAACGAGGAGCGAAGTTATTGGTATCCGGGTTCCAAACGTCGCTGTTCTTAATCACGAATTGGCCGCTGAAAATGGAGGCGGTGTAGGGGTTGATGGGGTAATAGGGATTGTTGCTGACCAAAGTGGCGCCACCCGGCAATGCAGCCGTGTCGCCGGGGAAGCAAACCGTCTTGCCCGCAGCATTAAGTTTGCACTGGTTGTAGAGGGGGGAGCCATCGTATAGGTTGGAGTCGTAGTTGGGCCGGAAGTTGTGCGGCACGCCAAAATAGTCGTAACGCAGGCCCAGTGTGATCGTCAGGTTTTTGCTGGCTTTGATGGCGTCTTCGCCATAAAAGCCATACTCATTCGCCCTGTACCCGCGATAGTACTCCGGGTAAGCCGGTGTGGGCGAAGAAGGATTCACGGAGGCCTCAGCGTAATAGTCCATGCCTGCACCAGCGTTGTCACCGATGGCGCCGTCGGTCAACAGGTCTTCCGTGTCCCACATGTAATAGAACCCGTTGGCGTCGGCGTCAAACTCCGAACCATTCCGCGTCCGGCGGTATTCGCCCCCCATCTTGAACGTATGCTTCCCATGACTGATGGAGAGGTTATCCAGCCACTGGAAAGTGTTCTCAGTAAAGAATTGAGGTAGAGCGCTACTGCTGCCAAAGCCCAGTCCCAGGTTGTCGGCAGTCCCAATGCTGGGGATATTGCAGTCCGTGCATGGGAACGCAGCGTGACTGCGCAGGTAGCTGAATTTCGCCTCGTTCACCATGTTGGGCGAAAGGGTGTGGGTCCAGGTCAGGCCGCCACCTTGAGCCCTGCTCACATCGACGCTGGGAAAGGCAGGATTATTGAAGTCGCCGCCGGCGCCGGTTTGTGTTTCCGGGTAATCGTCCACAGCGTAATGGACCGTGAGCACATCCTTGCTGTCGATGTTGTAATCGAAACGAACATCAGGCCGGAATTCGTTAAGGATGGCGTTCTGAAGGTAGGTCATCTGCCCAAACATCGCTACCGGGTAGACCAACGGGTTTCCATTGGCATCGGATAGAATCGGGCTGCTGCTGGTATTGGTAAAGCCCGAAGTCGCCAGGGGGATCGGATACTTGGAGTTGAGTTGCTTAAAGATCGGGCCCAGCGAGCAACCGGGAACCGAGGGACTGGTGCAATTCAAAGCGGTGTCGCCAGCCGCATTGGTGAAGGTGGCCAGCGCGCCGCTATCGACAAAGTCGAGGTACTGCGACGTGAAGCTGTCGGCAGTGTAAGGCGAACCCGTGCGGAGGCGCTGCCACTCAACGGCGCCAAAAATAAACATTTTATCTTTCTTAATGGGGCCACCCAGCGATCCGCCAAATTGATTGCGGATGAGTTTGTCATGCAAACCGAACTTATTGGAGAAAAAGTCATTCGAAGTCGTCGCGGAATTGCGGTTGTACTCAAACGCCGAACCATGGATCTGGTTGGTTCCGGACTTGGTCACCAGGTCGGTAACAAAGCCGCCCGACCGCCCATACTCCGCGGAAAAGTCATTCGTGACCACCCGGAATTCCTGCACGGCGTCGGGGGAGATGCCCACCAGACCGCCGGGAATCGTTCCCAAGCCGTTCTTGGTACGGCCGCCCTGGCCGTAGTCATTATTGTCGCTGCCATCCACCATAAAGTTGCCCATGCCTCCGCGCATGCCGTTGATGGAGGCGCCGCGGGTGGAGGCGTTGAAATCGCTGGGCACCGAACCGGGCACCAGGTTCACAAAAATTGTGGCGTCGCGAACTTCCAGGGGGAGATTCTGGATGGTATTTTGGCCAATCAGGGAGGAGATTTCCGCGTTGGCGGTGTTCACCATCTGCACGCCTTCGGCTTCCACCGTCACGATGGTTCCCGTCTTGCCCAACTCCAGGGCAATGTTGTGGGTCACCGTTTGCCCCACGGTTACAATCAAGCCATCCCATTCATAATCGGCAAAGCCCTTGGCGGCAATCCGCAGGTTGTAGGAGCCAACCTCGACAAAGTCGAAGCGGTAAATACCCGCAGCGTTGGTCTCGGCGGATTTTTGTACCCCCGTCTGGGTATTGATCAGTGTTGCCGTGGCCCCGGGAACCACTGCCCCCGTAGGGTCAGTCAGCGTGCCGGTTACCGCACCCGTGCCGTGCTGCCCAAAAGCACAGGTGGCCAGAAACAAGCCCAATAGCGCTGTTAAGAGAAAATCACTGATTCTTAGACGAGTTCGCATACTACCTCCACAAGAGTAGGCTTTCGCAAAACAGAAGAGTCGATGGTGTTGGCACGGTCCTTGAGAAATTGCCGTGCGCTAAGAAATGAAAAATAAGTCCCACAGATTCTCGCAACATAAAAAGGAGTTAAAACTGGGTCCCAACGATTCAGAAAAAATTGCACGCAAGCTTACGGCCAAACTGTCTCAGGGCGTAAGCTAATGATTCTAATAAGGGATGATTCGGATTATGCCATCGTAACGTTTCTGTAATAAATATGGATGTGGTGAATTTCACATCACCCCTCAAAAAAGACTGACATTGTTACCGCAATTAGTGTGGATTTCCCACTGCGAGATGAGGAAACGGGGGGATGGTCGACTGTGCCGACAATTTGTCGTGCTGTTGCGCGAGGGTCCCCACCGGCGCCACAACATAGATGCGCAATAATTCAATTCCGGGACAACCCCGGAGATGATTTTTGGGGGAGCCGAATGCCTTGGCTGAAAAGAAAAAAAAGGGCGCCCAACCACCAGGACGCCCCTTAGTATTCGGTATTCGTGTGTACTCTGCGCAACTAAAAGATAAGCTTCAATGCAAACTGAATTTGCCGGGCTCCGGTGGTGCCGTCGGGCTGCCCGACCTGGGAAGACGAGGTGCCAAAGGTTCCGGTATCGCTCATGGCGTTGTCCGGCTGACTAAACTGTACGCGGTTGAAGAGGTTGTAGAACTCGAAGCGAAGTTGTAGTTTGACGCGTTCAGTTACACTTTGGTCCTTCATCAGCGCCACATTCCAGTTGTTTATTCCGGGGCCATAGAACCGGTTTCGTCCCAGGTTGGAAGCGGTATCGTAATCCGGCAGCCCAAAGGCGCTCAAAGGCGGCCCCGTTTGCTGGCGGGGGTGGTTGGCGGGAATGGCGGGGTTGCCGATCAACTCACCGCGGTCGGAGAGACCGGTGTGCTGGTTTTCCCGGTAGCCGAAAATGTCGAAAGGCAGGCCAGTTTGGAATGTTGTGATCCCGCTAAGTTCCCAGCCTTCCATCAATCTCCCCACTGCGCCCTGATTCAAATACCCGCGGCCACGCCCCAGGTTGGGTTGGTACACAAAGTTGATTGACAGTCGATGGCGAACGTCGAAATCGGAGTTCCCGTATTCATTCTTCAGATTGAAAGAATTGCGGGGGAGGGCGCGATTGCCCGCAGCGGGGACGAGAGGGTCGGAAGCACCGTCGTCGGCATGCGACCAGGTGTATGCTCCCTGGACTTGGACGCCATGAGACAACCGCTGGGTTACGTTCACCTGAAGGCCGTTGTAGTACGATTGGGCAATGGACTTGTTCAAATCTGCGCCGGGAGTTCCACTCGGATCTTCGAAGGCGGTATTATTGACCGCATCGAAGGGCAGGAGGCCATATTCGTACCCCACCCAGAGAGCATACCCCGTGAGGGTTGATTGGGTGGCCGAATCCACGCAGCCGTAAGCATTGCCGGGAGTTTTGCAATACGCTTCCAACGCCGCCAGCAGATTGGGTTGGGGCGGGTTGCCGTCCACAACTCGGAACAGGCGGAGGCCGCGCACTCCGACGTAGTTGACTTCAAGAGTCAGGGAGTCGGTAAGTTGCCTCTGGATGCCAAAATTCCAATTCTGGCTGTAGGGGGTGCGGAAGTTCGGGTCGAACAAGTCAGGGAAAGTGAACCCCCCGGTTCCGGTTTCAGGGTTAAAATTGTTAATCGTGGCTGAGGTAGGTAGCGTGCTTGGGGCAGGAAGTCCTGTCAACGGGGCTTCAGGATAGATGCCAAAAGACTGGTTGAATGGTGGGTTCCCGCGGGCGTTTTCAAAGAGATTTCCAAAGGGCCGGTCATGGAAAATACCGTAGGCGGCGCGGATGGAAGTCTTCCCATTCTTGAAGGGATCCCAGGCAAAACCCACTCGTGGCTCAAAATTCGAATACTCATTGGCCCACGCGGGGCGGCTTGCACCCGGCCCGACGATGCTAAAAGTGAACGGGGCCTGGCCGCTGGGATCAGCGAAGAGGTTGGAGAAATTGTTTTGGACCTCGTAGGGCACGCCATAGTATTCCCAGCGCAACCCGTAACTAAAGGTCAAGTTTGACCGGACCTTCCAAGAGTCCTCGCCATAGAATGCAAACTCCTTTTGGCGGAAACCTCGTTGATCATTGCTGGTGCGGACGCTCTTCGAGTTAAAAAACTGGCTCTGGCTTTGTGAGGAGACGAACCCCAGCAGCATAGCCACTTCATCGTTCAGGATGGGGTCATTCACAGCCGCCGCTGCACTATCGGGGCCTTGCAGAACCCCAAACCCAAAGTCGTACTCCGGAGCGAAGGAGATTGAGGTCCGAGAGCCAAAACCGTCATAGGAATTTGAGTAAATATCGCGGCCCTCAAATCCAAACTTCATGGAGTGAGTACCGCGAACCCAGCTCAGGCCTTCAAGAATTTGGTAAGTCCCCGTATACCGGTCTTGTCCGTTGGAATCCCCCAGACCGCCGCAACCAAAACCCGATGCGCCACCCCCAAAGGGATCGCTGAGGGCATAATCCGAACCCACTCCGAAGGGATCCAAACCTCCTACGCTATTGAAAACACTCGTCCCCTCGCAATAAAACGGGTCGTGAGTTCGGTTTCCCCCAACGTGCAGCTCATTCACCAAGTTGGGCCGGAGCGTTGACGTCCAATTCAGACCCATATTCTGGGTGCGCTGGAAGGTGGCTATGGAACCAAGATCCCCGGGCAGAAAGTTGCTGGCACCATCATTGGGGTCATCGTAGCGCACGAAAGCATAACGCCCGCTCAGCGTATTCCGGTCACCAATATGGTGATCGATTTTGACGGTGAAGTTATCTTGCGTCGATTTATCTGAACTCGGGAAAAAATATTGGCTCACAGCGCTATCGACAGCCGGGCCATTGGGCATCGGGTAATAAGACAGGATCTTTTGAATTGTCGGGTCAAGCGCGAAGCCAATGCCGTTATTGGCAGAGGTGGGAGTGCTGACGTCAATGGGGATGGTTTGATTCCCTTCCACGGCGTTGAATTTGCCCGTGCGAAAAGCGGCGTTGGGAACACTGCTGACATTCGTCAGGGTGGTGATAAAACGATCGCCCTCATAATTGGCAAACCAGAAGGTCTTATCTTTGCGGATGGGTCCGCCGGCCGAAGCGCCGAAGATATTGCGTTCATACGGGTTCTTGGGAGTGTCAGGCTGATGATTGAAGAAGTCGCGCGCTCCGGTTACGTCGTACCGCCCGAACCAGTACGCATCGCCGTGGATATCGTTGGTGCCGCTCTTGGTGATGACATCGATGATCGCGCCATTGTTGCGGCCGTACTCCGCGGAGAAGTTGTTGGTGATGACGCGAAATTCCTGGGTGGAATCCGGATTCAGGGGGTTCAATCCACTGGCAATTCCTGGCACGTCGGTGTCGTTATTATCAATTCCATCCAGAAGAAAGTTGTTGTTCCTCTCGCGAGTCCCGTTGGCGGAAAATCCGCCCAACCCCGAGTTGCTCTGAATGACCCCGGGGCTCAGGAGCACGAGTGAATAGGGATCCCGCGTAATAAGAGGCATGTCGATAATGCGGCTCTGGTCCACAACATTGCTGATCTGCCCACTCTCAAGATCGATCGGCGCCAAGGTTTGGCCGCTGACTTCAACCACCTGGGTGACCGACCCGATTTCCAAGGAGAAATTCAGGGTCAAGGTCTGTCCAATATTGAGGGTAATTCCACTGAATTCCGCCACCTTAAAATCGGCTTTTGTGACTTTGACGTCGTAAATTCCTGGAGGCATATTAATTCGGTAAACCCCTGCCCCGTTTGTCAAGACGGCACTTTCGATGCCCGTACCGCTATTACGTGCTTTCACCGAGGCTCCGGGAACCGAGGCTCCGGAGGAATCCACCACTGTACCGGTTACCGTCGAATTCTGCGCCCACGCTTCGCTTGGATGAAACACGGCGGGAAGCAGGATCGAAAAAAGGAAAAGCACTCCCCCCCCAATTATTGATTTCAAAGCCGGGCGCATTTGCATAATTCCTCCCCAATTTATGTGTCTTGACAAGCTACTCACCCTATCCTTCCACCCTCCACCGAGCACTAGGAATCAAAGGACGGCTTCCTAAAATCCTTCACGTCGCTAGAGAATAAAGAAAGGTAGAGAGCCTCAGAGCCATATTGTCGCAAGATTAAAGCCAAATACAGCTGAAAACTCAAGGATATGATTCTAAATGGGAAAGGTTGGAGAAGTACAGCGCAGACTATCTCGCAATATGAAAAATCATAGGATGTCTCCCTATTTCTGTAGGGGAAGTGTTACCTATTCAACATTACGGATCAACTTATCGAACGACGAGAGAACCATTTGGAAATTCGCGGATGAATTTCCCTGAATTCATCGCTATTTGGAGGCGGGTTTTAGGGTCCAAGCCTGGAGTTTGGCGAGGGACATCATCTTGGGGGCATGGAAGCCGTGGGGGAAGATCACCCAGTCCCACAGGTCGGTGGAGTCATCGGCCACGTAATCCGCGGCGGCCAGGCGGGCAGGGGGAAAAGTAATGCTGTCCGGTGGTTGAGCGTTTTGCAGAAGGCCCTGGGCGGCCTGGGCAATGCCTGCTAGATAGCTTTCCGGGGGAATGGGCTGGCTGCCCAGCCAGATGGAACTGGGGATCCGTCCGGTTTTTTCGATGTCATCCTGCACATCCACCACGGTGTGCGCCACCTGACTCCATGGCACCACCAGTTTCGCGGCAAGAGGATCCGCAACGGAATCGGGGCCATAAGGGGTCCGCTCTAGCACCAGGGCATCCGCCCCTTGCCGCTGGATCGTTCCCGCCAGGAATTTGTTGATGACATACAGGACTTCGCTGGCGCTCAGGTTGAAGCTGTCCGCCGTTTGAAACGTCACATCACGGTCAACCTGGCCGGCGATAACACCGATTTCCGACGGGGAGAAGACGTGCGTGTGGGCGGGATCGCGAAACCTCTCAGCCGCGCTGGAAGCGGTAAGGAATTGGACCCGGGGAAATGACTTCAGGAAGTGAATCAGGTTTTCAAAATACTGGAAGGCCTTCTCGGTTTCCTCCGGCGTTTTCATGGGGGGCAATTTCCACTGGTCGCGCGGCGGATTGGCTCCGTCGCTGAAATTTGCCGCGTCCCAAAACTGCTTGTGCACAAACTCGCAGGGATGGAACATGACGCTCACGAGTCCGCCCGCTTTCCGCGAGGTCAGGGCGACGTAAGTATCCTGGAATTGGATTTTGGCCGCGTCCAGGTTGGACCAAGTCTCGTCCGGGCGCAATTGTTCACCGTCGTGCGTGTTGAAGATGTTCAGCAATCCGCCGTACCAAAAGGGCCGGCCGCGCAATCCCACCTGCTTGCCTTCATCCAGGTAGACGCGCACTCCCCACTTTTGCAAAGCCGGGAAAACCTGTGGGGCCCAGGACGAGCCCGGCTGTCCATACGCAACTGGCACCTTCCGGAAAATGTGGGCAACATCGTCAAAGCCCGGGCGCTCACGGCGGTTGAACTCTTCCACCCCCGCTTCCCATCCGAGGTTTGATTCATATTCAGCCACCGTGGGGTGTTGGCTGTGTAAATTCGAGTGATAGCCAATATCATGCTGGGCGAGAGCGGTGATCACATCCTGCCGCTGCCGCTGCTGGAGCACGCGAGCCTTTTCACCCACCACCTTGAAAGTGGCGGGAATGCCTTCCTGCGTCAGGAACACAGCAATGCGCTTGGCCGCGTCGTCGCTCTGCGGAAGAATATAGTCTTCCGTATCAAACCACAAAACGATGTAGACCTGGCCCTCGGTGGAAGGCTCGGGCGCTTGCCGTTCCGGCTTGGGACCCAGGTGAGGAATATGGAACGGAGGCGGCGCCGGACCCGGGCTGGGGCCAGGCCCCTGCCCCGGCAATTGTCCGGGCAATTGCCCGGGCACCTGCGCAAACGCCACGGCGATCATGGCAAGCGCAATGGACGCTGCGCACCCACTCAATACCATCATCGTCTTCTTAATGCTTCTCTCCATGGCATCCACAGATTACGCAGAATTCCTGGATTAGGCAAGGCGGGACGAACCCAAAAAAACTCGACAGGAATCAGAGATCAAAATTGGCCTTGAGATTTTGCGGGTGAAGAGTGCCACGATCCGAATTTCGGCGTCCAACACGCGCCCCTTTTTGATCCTGCCGGACCAGTGTCATCAACGAAACAGTTGGATTCACGCTGCAAACGATTTGGGAAAACCGTTATCCTGACTGGACAAAATTGATTGGTTCAAGAACTTCTCAATGCGGACGTGCCACTCATTTACGGTTTGTTGCAGGGATTTGTGGTCTATCCGCAATTGCCAGTATTGCAGGGCCAGGGAAAGGCTCGAATCCGGAATTTTGACAATAAAATTGTCGTGATCGATGTGCCACGTTCCCTGCGTATAGAGGGAGGAGAGCTGAAGGTAAACGTTCGCGTAGAGCTGCAGTCGTCCCAGGATTTGCGGGGCCAACTGGTCCGCGGTGTCGGCAAGCGAGTGGCCTTCAGCCACCATCTCAACAGCGGCTTCATAAATATTGGCGTAATCGGTCAAGGCACCGCGCCGGAAGAATGCCAGCGGCGAACCGAAATCCACAATGACTCCGCTGTCCCAAAGGCGTGCAAGCAGTGCGGCTTCCAGAAAAGCCAGGTCGATAAAGATGGAAACTTGGGTCGCTCCCGACGCAATATCTTTGCCCCAGGCGCCCATCCACCCGTGGTAGTCCTCAGGAAGGGTTAGATCGAATCCGCCAACGCGCTCCAGCTCAAAGCGCAAGCCCCGCGCCATGCCGGGAACCTGGCCCAATGCCAGACGGACTTCAGCTTCAAACATATCCTTGTCCATTTCCTTGCGGCAGGGCAAGGGAACGACAACGGCATGCACGCCTGGCTCAATCTCCTGGCAGGTCGCGCGGCGGGCGTTGTAGCTCGAATCAAAAAGGTCCAGCCAACGCTGGCGGACTACCTGGCTGGTAGTGTTGGGTAGAAGTGAGGGCTTGCTCGGAGTCGTGGTTTCTGTCATTTCGTCCTTGCTTCATGCATGATGGATGCCATTCCAGAAACCTGATAAATTTGCTAACGAGCTTTGATTCAATAATTTAGCATTGGCGCCCTAAGGCCGGCGGGGGCAGGCGCCAAAGCCATGGGGCAAACCACCCAAAACAGGGCAGGTTCTCTCGAAGCAGCGGAAAGCAGCAGGAAGCAGCGTTCCCCAGTCTGCTACTTCGCCAAAGCGATACTCTGCAACATTTTGTCAAAGGTGGGGGCGTAAGATTCAAATGCGCCGGTAGGAGCAATGAAAATGAACGTCAGCACCGCGTTATCCTGGCGGACTGTCACCAAATGATCCGTTTCTCTCTGCCCCTCGATGGGAGATTCGTTCTGCAAGAGCGTGCTCAGGGCAGGATTGCCACGCAGGTTCATTCCGGTTTGTTGCAGAACATGAATTTGGGGGTTCGACTGCCGCATGGACTCGATCAGTTCCTGGGTGGCATCCACAAGGCCCCAACTTCCCTCCTGGGGAGTATAGATGCTGACGGCTGCACCGTAAGCCTGCGAGGTTTCCCCCTCGGCGCCTGTTACCATTCCTCCCATAGGCAGCAGCAGCACGCTATCCTCATCATGCTGTACCTGCCAGTTATCCGGGTAATCGAGGGTAAACTTGCTCCCCTGATAGCGCACCAGATTCTCAGAGGGCGGGGAGGGCGGTCGTTTCCTGGCGTCGATTTTCGGCGTCCCTCTGGGCTGCGGTGGGGGATCAAGCCCGGCCATCTGCTGTTTGACCGCCTCAAAATCCGGAGTATCCGTCGTCTTTCCACGGAAGGGGCCCAAGTGCGCAATCTCCGCGTCAACATCCTTAATGCGGTTTTCGGGATTGGGATGGTCGGAAAAGAATTGTGACGTCCGCTGCGGATACTTTCTGGCAATAATCTGGAAAAACTGCACCATGGCATGGGGATCGTATCCGGCGAGGTAGAGGATGTAGGTGCCCACCTCGTCCGCCTGAGTTTCCGCAGCGCGGGAGTTCTTGAGCAGCAGCGAATCCACGCCCAAACCAAGCCCCAGCTGCGCCAGTTGACTCGTCAGGCTGCCGCCCTGGCCCAGGAGTTCACTGAGAATAGCCATTCCTCCCTGCGCCAGGACGGCTTCCGAGGCAATGTGAGTTCCGTGGCGCATCACGACGTGGCCCGACTCGTGGGCGATCACTCCGGCGAGTTCCGCCTCATTATCGGCAGCGTCAAAGACCCCGCGGTTGACGTAGATATACCCGCCCGGCAGGGCGAAGGCATTGATCTCATTACTATTGACGATCCGGAATTGCCATGCATACTCGGCATGATTGTTGGGGGCAAGAGCCACCAGCTTTCTTCCCAAACCATTGAGGTAATCGAGCGCCTCAGGATCCTTCAACAAGGGCAATTGCTTGTCCACCTGGGCCGAGTTTTCCCTTCCCACCTGCACATCATCCTGGGGGGAGTAAAAGTTGTAACTAGGCTTGAAATCGGAGGGACCAACTCCCAAGACGAGAATTGGGGAAAGCGCCAGCCCCGCAAGAAACAATGCGGGAGCGATTCTTCTGCGTGCCTGCTGTCCCAACCTCGCGTTCATGGATTACGCTTCCCTCTCAAATCATAGTGCCTCAATTGAAACTCCCATATCAAGCCATACGTTCATTGGGTCAAGGTTGGATTTGCAATTGACGATTGCTGAAAGGCATTTCACCCTAAGGTCACAGAGGGCAAATCGTTCACCACAGAGCCCATTGAGCGGGTTCTTGGCTTTCTCCATGCTCTCTGTAAACCATTCCCCGCGTCCTCTGTTCGAACCTCTTCTCCGCTGTTACCAATGGCTTTGGCTTTGCCGGTCTGAATGGTGTTTTGAGGTGTAGGCGAATCCAACCGTTCCCAGCCGTTTCTGCCATCGATCTTCGCTAAGTTGCTTTCTTATCATCAACATCGTGGCTTTATTTGTTAAGTGGCTTATTATCATACACATCGTGGGATCATCCAATTCCTCACTTCGATTTTCCTTTGTTTTCATACATATCGTGGGACCATCCTTCATTTTTTACCCCCTTTTTTTGGGTGCCCCTCGCGAGGTAAAACAGGTAAACGGCTTAATTTCAACAACATAAAATTTCAGAAGATTTTCCAAATTATCCACTAAGTTCCTTTATTTTCATACAGATCGTGGCTATTTGCGGTTGACTTCACGGTCGCGGCCCGCTCGCGAGGCCGCCATCCAGCCCTTTACTGATTGCCACTTTGTCTTGAACTTACGGTGGAATCTGCTCGAAAACGTCCCAGACGGCCGTGATTCGAAGCAAATTGGCAGCAGGGTGTCGTTTTTGTCTGCAATTCCATGTTATTTCGACGGAAATGTCCTACTTTTGGCATGACTTTTTGCCCGTGTTTTGTTTGTTTTCATAAACATTCCGGCTTCGGTCCTCGAAAAAAATTTCGAGGGATGCGGCAGGGTGCCTGAAATTGGTGATTGGCGATTTGTGAATGGTGATTTGAATTTTGAGATTTTCGAGAGATTCGAGAGATTCGAGATTGGAATTTCGTTCAGGGGGAAAACGGAATGGGGCGTGCACAAGAGCATGACGGCACCTGCGAAGTCTTCCTGACTAGGATACATAAATTGGCTAGATATGTCAAGAGACAAAGTGTCGGAATGGGATCCCCGCAGTGGACGAAGGCCATTCAGTGTAGGTGGAACTTACTGAACCTCCCGGAGCGTACTGCACCGAATGAAGCGCCGACATGCTCAATATGTCCGCGGCTTATTAGTGCTAAAATCAAAACGGCCCCTGGACCTTCAAACTAGTTTCCGCCCGCTCGAGCCATCGGCATTCTGGCGGGCGGGACCTTGATGAAGCTCTTCCCCAGTTCCTTGCCCTTGCATATTGACGAGTGGGTCGCGCCAGGAATAGAACAAATCCGCCAAGATTTTGAGAGGACATAATTTTCTCCGCATGACCGCCGGACTTCGAAGACTGACAGCAATATTCGTCTTCCTGCTTTTGGCAGTGGCGCTGCTGTCAGACCTGTCCACGTTGGCAAACGCGGCTGCGGGTGGCAGCATTTCCGGAACCGTCAAAGACCGCAGCGGGGCGGTGGTTCCCAGAGCCATCGTAAACGCGACCGATATCGATACCAGCGTCCGGCAGACCGTGACCACCAACAACGCAGGTGTGTACTCCTTCCCGGGCCTGCCCGTGGGACACTACGATGTCGATATTGTGGTGCCCGGGTTCAAGCCGTACCTACGCGCCGGCATCGAGGTCGACGTCAACAGCGCTCTCCTGGTGGATGCGGTGCTGGAATTGGGCAAAAGCACCGAGACGGTAATGGTCAAGGAATCGCTGTTGCATGCGGAAACGGCCAGCACGCAACTGGGGGACGTCATCACTGCCGCCAACGTGGCTGCGCTGCCGCTCAATGGGCGCAGTTATACCGATTTGTTGGCGCTCCAGCCCGGAGTTGTGCCCGCCACCACGATCACTTCCCTCACCGTGCAGGGTCTTGGCCAGAGCGTCTTTTCTCCCTCGGGGGATTTGAATCCGGGAACCCTTTCAATCAACGGCCAAAGGGAATCCGCCAATGGTTTCACGATTAACGGGGCGGATGCGGAAGAGACCGGCAGCCTGGCCGCCGCCATCGTCCCCAATCTCGATTCCATTGCCGAATTCCGCATCCTCTCCGACAACTTCGACGCCGAGTACGGGAAGTATACCGGCGGCCAGATCAATGTGATTACGAAGTCCGGAACCAACCGTTTGCACGGTGACGCCTTTGAATTCCTGCGCAATACGGACCTCGACTCGCGCAACTATTTCTCGCCCAGGCGCGGCGCCTTCATCCAGAACCAGTTTGGCGGCGTTGCGGGCGGCCCCCTGGTGCGGAACAGAGTCTTTTTCTTCTCGGATTACCAGGGCACGCGGCAGATTCAGGGAACGGATACCGGCCAGATTCCTGTCCCCTCACTGCAGGACCGGACCGGCGACCTTTCCGATCTGGAAAGTTCGTTTGTCACGACCGACGCTGACGGCAATACAGTCCCCACGACTGTGAGTGGACCGCACTGGGCGAACCTGCTCTCGCAGAAGCTTGGCTACACGGTTTCCGCGGGCGAACCATACTTCACCCCCGGATGCGCTAACCCATCGCAGTGCGTTCTTCCGAGAGCGGCAATACCGCAGAGCGCGTGGTCGGCTCCGGCAGTTAGCCTGTTGAAATACATCCCGGCGCCCAATCTTTCGGGGAATGTCTTTTCGACGTCGGCATACAATCAGATTCTCAAAGATAACAAGATCGGCGAGCGCGTCGACGCCAGCACGCGCCATGGCACCCTCTTCGCCTATTACTCACTGGACGACTATAGTGAAAACAATCCCTATCCCACCGCGCAGGGAGGAGCCAATGTGCCCGGATTCAATGGACTCAATACGGGCCGCGCCCAATTGGCGGTTTTCGGCTATACATGGACACTCGGGCCCAGCGCCGTCGATGATTTCAGGCTCAGTTACACGCGCGACTCCAATGACCTCGGCAAGCCCGAGGGAGGGCTGGGTGTCAGCACGGCTTCGCAGGGATTCGTGACCGGAACGGGAACGCAGGGGATTGTTCCTCTTGCGCCGCAAAGCGAGGGCGTGGAGAACATCATCTTCAATAATTTTACGATCGGGTCCGATCCCGACCGCTTCTACCAAATTAATAACAATTTCGGCGTGAGCGACAACTTCTCCAAAGTACTGGGAACGCATACCTTCAGGGCCGGTGCGACAACCGAATACGACCAGATCAATACCGATCCTTTCGCTGACCTGAATGGCAGCTTCAATTGCTATGGAACGGAGACGGGCCTGGACTTTGCAGATTTCCTGCTGGGAATTGCGAGCCAATACACGCAAAATGACCTCAATGCGTTTTATGGCCGAAACAAGTACGTGGGACTCTATGGGCAGGACAGTTGGCGGGTCACCAGCAGCCTGACCCTGAATTACGGTGTGAGATGGGATCGCATCGAGCCGTGGTATGAAAAATACAACAACAACATCACCTTCGTACCCGGTGAACAATCGGTGGTGTTTCCTTCCGCGCCGGTGGGCATCGTGTATCCAGGCGATCCGGGAATTTCGCGCACGCTCGCTCCCCCCGGAAATCAGGACTTCGCGCCGCGCTTCGGATTGGCCTGGTCGCCCAACCCACGGCAGGATTCACCGCTGAGAAAATTCGTGGGCGGACCCGGCAAGACCAGCATTCGCGCGGGGTACGGCGTATTTTACGCAGCCATTCAAGGGGAAACGCTGGGCCTGATCAGCGATAATGCTCCGTATGGATTTACCTACACCAGCCCCGCGCCGCCGCTTTTCACAACTCCTTTTGTTGACGCCGCCACCGGCCATGGGGAGGGCCAGCGGTTCCCGGCGCAACTCGCCCCCTTGAATGTGTCGAAAAACAATCCCGATCCCAACATCAACTTCTCCCAGTTTGAACCGATCAGCACAATTCCAGGTTACAAACCCTCCAACACGATTCCCTACACGGAAGAGTATATGCTCTCTCTCCAGCGGCAATTGGGAACCCAAACGCTGCTCAGCCTGAGTTACGTGGGCAACCAGGCCCATCATCTTCTTGTGCTAAAAGCGGCGAACCCCGGCAATCCCGCGCTCTGCCTGAGCCTCAGCCAGCCTGACGAAGTTGCGCCCGGCTCCGCCATGTGCGGCCCCTTCGGTGAAAGCACCATGTACGCCAGCGCTTCCGGACAAATCATCAATGGGACGAGAGGACCCTTGGGACCTGCCTTTGGCAGCGTCAGTTACCAAACCAGCATCGGCAATTCCAGTTTCAACGCGCTTGAGGCCAGCCTGCACCACACCAGCGGACGCGGGCAGTTGTTCCTCAGCTACACCTGGAGCAAATCTCTTGACCAGTCTTCGAATCTGGGCGACCAGGTGAATCCCCTCAATCCACGCCTCAGCCGCGGGCTCTCCGCCTTCGATATGAGGCAGGATTTTGTGGCCAGTTACACTTGGAGGATTCCCATTGAACGCATTTCCCGGGCTCACCAGCGTTGGACGGAGGGCTGGTCGATCTCAGGAATCACACGTTACAGCACCGGATTCCCGGTGACGCTCTATAATTACGAGGACACGTCCCTGCTGGGGACACAGGGGAATGGCATCAACAACCTCGCCGTGGATGGATTGCAATATGCGGGAAGTCCGCTCGATTTGAATCACAACCCGCGCAACGGAAACCCTTACTTCAACGCCTCGCTCTTCAGCTTGCCGCCGCTGGGCTCGGTGGGCAATAGAGGACGCAGGTTCTTCTCCGGACCGGGAATCGACAATTACGATTTATCGTTGCAGAATAATTTCAAAATCGCCGAATCGAAATCCCTGCAATTGCGCCTGGAGGGATTTAACGTTTTCAATCACGCGCAATTTTACGGACCCAGTTCCGCGGACGGAAACATTAGCAGTCCGCTGTTCGGCCAGGTCGTCAGCGCCGCCCCGCCCCGCCAGATCCAGATCGCGGCAAAAATAATATTTTGACGAGGCGTTTTAGGATGAGTCAAAACAGAAATAGGGCTGGCACAATGAACCAAAGGGGGCAGGCCCCAGCGTCCCCGGTTGAGGTTAAAGGCATTGAGCCTTCGAGCCCTTCTAGACCCCCTGGGCCAAAATCCCTTTTACATCGCGGCTGGCGTGCAGAAATGTGACCACTTGCAAGGGCTTGGTGTCTGGCCGGTAGACAATCAGGTAGGAATATACGGAAAAGAATCGCACATTGGCAGAGGTTGGATCGCGCCGCCATGGCCAGCGTGGGGAAATTTGGCCAGGTAGACGCACTTGGCTCGGATGATGGACTCCACCCGGTCGGCCGTATCCAGGCTCGCTTCCCGCTTCACATAGCGCCAGATTTGCACCAGGTCACGAGCTGCCTGCGGGGCCAGCACATATCGAGCGGTCACTCCGGTTGCGCTTTCAGTCGAGCCAAGTGCTCGTCCAACTTGTTTTCGGGAATCCCTTCCCCTCGATCAAGTTCCTCGATTCCCGTCCGAATTTTGGCATCCACAAATTGGCGATTGGCCAGCAACCATTCGTCCCGCTCATGCAGCACTTCCAGCGCCCGGTCGATCACATCGTCAGGGCTTTGATAAGCACCGGAGCGCAACGCTTCCGTAATGCGGTGTTCCTGTTCGGGCTTCAATTGAATCGTCATGGCCAATTCTCTTGGAAATCATTACTTTATCATAGCGCGTGGGAGAATGCCTCCCCGCCAGTTTCCCAGCCCTTAAACTCACCAACGACCGCAGTTCAGCCCCCAGCGATACCGCATCAATAGGTCGGGTGGCGTTTCAGTTTGCGTGTAACGGCGGGATGGAGCACCGCAATTTAATTCATCCCGCTCCGTCTGCCGGATACCACCGCTACAATGCAGGGCTCGCGTTAATCAATCCCCTGAACACTTCCGCGCCGCGATAGACGGCGCTTTTGCCCAGGCGTTCTTCAATGCGCAGCAGACGGTTATATTTTGCCAGGCGTTCGGACCGGGTGATGGCGCCCACCTTCAATTGTCCCGCCCCTGTGGCCACGGCGAGGTCGCTCATGGAGTCGTCTTCCGTCTCGCCGGAGCGCGCGCTGACCACGGTACGATAGCCGGCGCGTTGAGCGATTCCGATGACCTCCATCGTTTCACTGAGCGTGCCGATCTGATTCATCTTCACCAGCACGGCGTTGGCGATGCCGTCGCGAATTCCCTGCTCCAGCAGCCGCGGGTTGGTGACGAAATTATCGTCGCCAATCAACTGGCAACGCTTTCCCAAACGCGCGGTCAGCAGCTTCCAGCCCGCGGTATCATCCTCCGCCACGCCGTCCTCAATCGAGAGGATGGGGTAACGCTCCGCCCACGCTGCGAGGCGATCGACCAGATCAGCGGAACTCCACTCCTCATGTTCTGTGGAGAGGCGATAGCGGCCGTTCTTGTAAAAATGGCTTGCGGCCACATCCACCGCAATGGCGGCGTCCCTGCCGGGCTTGAATCCGGCGCGCTCAATGGCTTCCACCATCACTTCAAATCCCGCTTCGTTGGATGCCAGCCGCGGAGCGTAGCCGCCTTCGTCCGCCACTCCGGGGGAATAGACGCCGCGCGCCTTCAGAACATCCTTCATGGCTTTGTAAATCAATACCACATCATGCAACGCATCGGAGTAACGCGTCGCCCGCAGCGGAATGACCTGGAAATCCTGGAAGTCGATGTTGCCGCCACCGTGCAAGCCGCCGCTGGCGATGTTGATCATGGGAACGGGCAACTCAACTGCACGCTTTCCCCCCAGGTAGCGACAGAGCGGCATTTCCGCCGAAGCCGCTGAAGCGCGCGCCGCCGCCAACGAAACTCCCAATATGGCGTTCGCGCCAAGACGGCGCTTGTTATCGGTGCCATCCAGCTCGCGCAGGCGTGCGTCGAGAGCCGCTTGATCGCTCGCCTCCATGCCTCTAACCGCAGGAGCGATCACCTGCAAGACGTTTTCCACGGCCTTCAGGACCCCACGGCCGTGATAGCGCTTGGGATCACCATCGCGCAACTCAAGCGCTTCCATCTTGCCGGTGGAAGCCCCGGAAGGAACCAAGCCACGGCCTCCAGCGCCGTCGTCCAGCACCACATCAACTTCAACCGTGGGATTTCCTCTTGAATCGAGGATTTCTCTTGCGCGAATGAGGTTTATTCTGGCCATCTAGTTTCCCGTTTTCCTGCAGTAAAGAAAATGTAAATTGTAAATGGTAAGTTAATCGTGCGAAGCTTCTGCCTGACTCTTCAACTTCCGCTTCGCATTCACGATGATTGCGGTCAGCACGGCGTAGATCTCTTCGGTCTCGCGCCGAATGGGAGTAAGTCGCCGGGAAGAAACTATCATTGTGTCAGCCATAAGTCGCAGCCAGTACGAACATTCGCGAGCTTCCTTCTGTGCGATCCCAAGCTTGTGAATTAAATCGGCGCGGCTCTCACCGGAATGAGCTTCTTCCACATTCGCCCCAATGGACGTGGCCGCCCGCAAATACTGTTTGGCAATAATGTGACCCGCCACATCCTTCCGCTCCTGCACAAACCTGAATAGCTCGATGGCGCGCGTCGCGTACCGAACTGTCCGCTCCCGAATGTTGGGTGGATCAGAAATCGATTTCGACCCTAAACCATTAACGTCAATCAAACTACAAACCTCGCACCGGGATATTCCATTTTACAATTCATCATTTACCATTTACATTTTTCTTGCACTGTCGCCCAGCCCAAGGTGGACTGGCCAAATCGATTCCCTCTTTCACCATTTATCATTTACCATTTACATTTTCTTTTTCGGTCACTTCATAATTCCACTTTCACCAAGTCGACCGCGTCTTCGAGAATCTGCGGTCCTTCCACCAGAATCCGGGAAGCTGTTCGCCGAACTTTTTCCTTGGTGGCTTCATCCTGAATATACTCAGCCGGCGATTTGCCATCGATGCGGGCCAGCATCAATCCACCGAGGTGGCGAAGGGTCATGATCTCAAACCCCGCAGTGGCCTCCGGGCCCAGGGCAGTGGATAGCGCATTCCAGAAGTCATGGACAAGTGAAATAAACTGTTCGCTTACAGCAGGCAGGTGAAAGGCCTTCAGGAAAAGGTGATTCATCAGAAAAGCAGCATCAAAGGAAGGATCACCCCAGTGCACGACTTCAAAATCGATCAGGAAGATATTCTCGCCCAGCACCAGCATGTTCTTGGGACTGTAATCGCCGTGCACCAGAGAGGTTCGGATTTCATGATTCGCGGCGATCAGCTCGTCAAACTCCCGCTGCAATTCGGGATGGCGGGATGCCGTGGTTCGATAGTAGGGATCGATGCGGAGCTGGTCAAAAACAGTTCGGTCCATGAATTCCGAACGAAGGGTTGCATCCTCCCGCGAGGCGTTGATCATCTTCGCCAGCAGCAAGCCCGCATTCCGCGCTACCTGGGAGTCAGCCCGCCGGGCCAGCAGAAGATCCTTCCAGGTCTGTGACCCCGGAGGCGCAGCGGTCATGACAAAGAGAAAGTTTTCGCGGTCGATGTGAATGACGTCGGGAACAGCCCCAGCGCCCAACACGGGCCGCAGCGCCTGAATCGACTCTGCCTCACGAAGGATGCGGGAGCGCTCACTGCGCCAATCATCCTTCACGCGCAGTTTTCCCAGCGATTGCTTCACCACCCAACCCCGGCCGGGCTCGCCAGGCCATTCGATCAGCAGAACGATGTTGGAAACGCCTCCGCCCAACTCGCGGGCAGAGATATTTTCCTCACCTTGCACCAAGCCGCACCCGGCAAGGCATCCTCGGACATTTTCCGTGGTCAGTATGAAGCCTTCGTCGCTCATAAGGGAAAGTGAACCCTGACTTGCTTCCCGTTTGGAGGCAGTCCTGAAATCGACACCCTTCGCTCAGGCTCAGGCCGACGGCCTGTTCCCTTCTCACTGAGGAGTGGAACCCAGGAACTTCTGCACCAATTGATTAAACTCATCCGGCTTGCCCACCATGGGAATGTGGCCAGTGCCTTCAATCACGATCAATTGTGAGCCGGCAATTCCCTTATTGAAATGCTCCCCCATGGCAAGAGGAATCAGCAGATCATCGCGCCCCCAAACAATCAGTGTAGGTAGTTGCACCTCATCCAACTTCTTGTCTTCAAATTCGCGGCCTGTCGCCATTTCCGCCACACTGCTGGCAACCGTATAGCTGTCACCGTTCTTCACGTGCCGTTCAAAGCTGTGGGGGCCAAGGTCCGTCGTGGCCCAAGCTTCATTTGCGTCCATGAGGTCAAAAAACCAGTGCGTGTTAAAGGGCGTCAGGTCTTTCCATCCGCCCTTCGGCATCTTCAAGGGATCGACTGGGTGCAGACCCGCGGCATCCACCAGCACCAACTTCTCAACCCGGTCCGGATGCCGGATGGTAAAGTCCAGCGCCACCCATCCCCCCAGCGAATTACCCACCAGGCTCGCCTTGGGAATATTGAGCGCATCCATGAAGCCATAGAGGTATTCGGAAAAATTCGCAACCGTGTAGCGCATCACCGGTTTATCAGACTTCCCATAGCCGATCTGGTCCAGGGCGATGACATGATAGCTGCCGGAAAGCGGTCCGATGTTGGCAGCCCAGTGGTGGGAGTCGGCGCCCAGACCGTGAATGAGAATCACCGCACTTCCCTGCCCTTGTTCGTAATAGACAATCTTGTGGCCTTTGACCAGAACCGTCTCCGGCGGTGGCAACGGGATGGTTGAGACCGGATCTTCCGGCCCGGCCGGCGGCGCGGGTTCCGCTGTGGCCGCTGCGGGCTGCACCGTTGCGGGCGTCTGTGGCGCAGGGGGCTCGGTTTGACCCCACGCCATTAGACCAAAAGTGAACAGCAAGATCAGGCAGCCAAGGCTTATGTGTCCGGCATTCTTTAAGACCAAAGATTGTCTGCAGTTCATGGAATATCCTTTCGAAAGGAAATCATCAGGCAGCAGTTTTCAGTCATCGGTTGTCAGTGGTCCGTCGTCAGTGGATAATCGTGTATTGATGCACCACACGATGGAAAAAGATTCTACTGATAACTGATGACTGCCGGCTCATATTCTTGTCACCGGTTGCCCGGCGGCGTCTATACGATCAAGCAGGCGATAGCGCGCCCCGCACGTCGGACATCGCATCTGGAGGCCGCGCGCCGAGGCTTCCGCCCCCACATCGTCCACCAGGCCAAAGTGGCCGTCTGGCGAGCGATAGAATTCAAACATCTGCTGGCCGCACAGTCCACAGTACTGTCTGCGGCGTACAACACCCATCGATTCTGTCATGATGATACCAATCCCGCAGCGCGTTGCAACTTTCGTGCGCCGAATGGGGTGAATAGTATACCGGAAATGGCAAAGGCAAGCGTGGAAGGCGCTGGGCCGCGGCTCATAACTATGGATGGACTGTTCTCCCCGAAGGTGGCGGACGCGGAATAATGGAACCCGATTAATAATGCGTGGCGGGCAGCCTCGTCCCTCCGTTGCGGGAAGAAAGTCGCACTAATAGACGGCCAAACACTGAAGAGTTCTTTGTTGGGCTACTTTCCTGGATATTTTTCCGGAGCAGCGTCGAACTTGGCTTTGCAGCCCTTGGCGCAGAAATAGATGGTCTGGCCTTTGTATTCGCTTGTTGCGGCGGATTTCTCGGATTCAATGGTCATCTTACAAACCGGATCGATAACTTTCATAACTCCTCCTGCCTTATTGTACCCGCGCATTGAAAACGGGATGACGACAAAATTCGAAACGGGGGAAAAATGTGGTGGGAGTCTTCGTATGCGGCGAAGTTATCAATCCGTTCAGGAGCTGAACAAGATTTGGATTGGGGAATCCGCAAATGCAGGGCTTCAGGGTTCCGGTTGATGCCTGCGAATAACCACATACCGGCTGATCAGGTAACCAAATGTGGCGCCAACAAAGACGTCGGAGGGGAAATGTGCCTGCAGGGTGAGGCGGGAGAAGCCCACTGCGGTGGCCGCTCCGTAAGCCACCCAAGGAACCCAACGGTGGCTCCCATAACGGCGCGCAAAGACCGTCGCAACTGAAAATGCTGCGATGGTGTGCCCAGAAGGGAAGCTCTCCTCTCCCAAAAGGGGCGGCTGGTAGTTTTCAAACCAAGTGTCGGAGTAGTTCCCTCCAACGGGGATGGCATTCGGCCTGAGCCGACCGGTCGCGTTCTTAAAAGCCCACGACAAAATCTCTGAGTCTGCCAAAGATTCGGCCGCTAATATCGCGGTATTGGTGGTGTAAGAGTCCTTGCGTACCAATCCCAACACATAGAATGAGGCAGGGACCAGTACGATGCCAAGAGTCGCGTTCGTGGCGCTTAAGTTGCGATTGAATCCCGCAAAGGCCTGGTTGTTGCGAAAATAAGGGGTGTCATGCGGGTCCAGCGCTATCAATGCTCCCAGGGCAGCGGTAAATCCAAGGGTTGGCTTCCAATCGTGCCCGTGAGCGAGCTTGGTAGGGAACGTCCAGATAGTTCGCTGATCACGATAAATATCGGGGACGATGGATCGCCAGTTGATCGGTCTTTCCTGGAAAATGGAGGCCGGGGGGGAATGATCATTAGGGATGGACTCGACCTGCTGATCCTGGGGCGAAGCTGCGAATGCGCACGCCCCCATCATGAAGCACACCGACACCAGAATAGTGTTCCCCAGCCTGATCATCCTTGGAAGCCGCCCCAAGGGGATACTACATCGCTTCCCACTGAATAGCGACAGAGGAGTTCAAGCACGCAAACGCGCTACGAGCCGACACGAACCATAACTCATTAAAGAAGGGGGAGGAGTCTTGCCCGGCAGACGGCACAATCTTCTGGAATACGAGGTGGTAATAAGGAATTCGGACGGGTGATCAATCGCTGCATTCACCTCAGGTATGAAGAGAGGCAGCGAACGTTTGGGATTACGCGCGAGCAGCCAGGGAACTCTGAGCGGCGATCATTTCCTCTGGCTTGAGCTGGCAGAGCGGGCAAACCAGGATGATGCTGGCCACACGAGCGCCTTCCACGCGTTGCACATCCCAACCGTGGCGAACGGCTTCCTCAACGCGAGGCAATGGATGATCGCAATACCAGCATCGTCCTTTGCCCGTGGAGCAGATCGCGTGCAGCGCATCGTGCACGTTCAGCACAATCCGCTCCTGTGTCTTAACTGCGCTCAAACTCACCTCCAAAATATGCCCACTTTTTGCAAGAACCGATGTCCATCCGAGGCTGGACACCCTTCACGTAAGAAAGTGATGGAACCGTATCAAATTTTCGTATCGCCCAGAGCCGTAATCGCGTGCCTTCAGCAACCACCGTGGATTCTAAAGGACTTGGAGCATGCCGTCATCTGACTTGCTCGCAGTAACTTCACCTACATTAAGATACGAGCAAGCCCGTTGCCAAGAAGTTTCTGTGACCGGGCCGCCGGGAAGCGATTAAATCCTTTAAATGGATTCACACGCCTCCCTGCGTCCTGCTTTCCGCTCCCATATAACTTACTACGAGCACCCGCTGGTGCTTCCACAATTCAGGCACTTGTAGCAGGCACCATTACGAACCATGATCGCGCCGCAATCAGCACAACTCGGAGCGTCGTCGCTTTGGTTGACCCCCACCAAGCCTCCCTGGCTCATGGAGGAGTTGAACCCGCTCTGCGGGGGGGCCTCGGTGGAGGCGCGCGAGAACTGCGAGGCAAACTCCGTGGCTTTTTCCGCTTCCTTGCCGTTCAGCGACTGCACGCTGGCATCTTCGCGAGGTTGGGCGTCGCGAGGCAGGAACTTCAACGCGAGCCAGCGGAAGATATAATCCATTACAGACTTGGCATAACGGATTTCCGGGTTGGGGCTCCATCCGCTGGGCTCAAAGCGCGTGTGGCTGAACTTATCGCA
>PLSX01000126.1:0-177 GCA_003165315.1 Acidobacteriota bacterium | reverse complement strand
CCACGGTCAGGTAGCCCTCATGCTGGCCCACTGAGAACTTATGGGTGATGGCATTCCTCTCATCCGACAGCTTCTGGCGATAAGCATGGCGCTCGCCGGTGGATCGAACATCCTTGGGGGTTTCGGGCTTGGGAGTCACTGCTTCCACCTCCTTCTTCGGTTTCGCGTCGGAGGTGT
>PLSX01000164.1 GCA_003165315.1 Acidobacteriota bacterium | reverse complement strand
ACGTCCTTGCAGCGGCGCAATTGGATCATGTGAGGGTATTCCTGGTTCGGCTGGCCCTTGGGATAGGGGCGCATCAGTTGCTTCCCGCGCGCATCTGACCACGCCTGTGCCAAAACACGATTAATGTCAATGTCCACGTAGTGCTCAATGTTCTTCTGCCAGACATACTGCGATTGGCCGTCAACCGTTCCACGGCCCTCAATAGTGATGTTCTGCGCGTCTTCCGCATAGAGCAGGGCAGGCCGGTCGTAATGGGCGGGATTCGTGGAGGCGAACAGCGTGGCGCCAGCGTCAATCAGGAACCTCACGTGGTTACGCAAGTGGATCGTTCCGGAGGTGTACTCGCCAGGAGGAACGTAAACCGTGCCTCCTCCGGCTTTCGCGCAGGCTTCAACCGCACTCTGGATTGCTCTTTGGGCGTCATCGGACTTGTTTCCCGTCGCCCCATAATTCTTGATATTGAAAATTTGCACGCCCTGCTCAGCGTGCAGAAGTGGGGCGAAGAGTGGTACGCATAAAGCGAGAGTTGCCCAACAGAGCATCCTGGTTGTTAGCCGTTGCATGATGACTCCTCCACCCTGGTCATTACCCTGTGCAAGATAGTGAGCGCGGATTTGACCTGGCAAATCTATTGCGCCGCAAAAAACGTACCCCTCTGTCCCTATGCGAGTCAAGGCGGAACCACCTCCGGTCCGATTTCAGTTCGTGTTTGTTCTTACTTTCCCAGCGGGATTTTCGCCCACCTGCATTATGATAAGAGGCCTTCAAACCTCGGGACGGAGGCATGGATCATGATGACTCGAATCACTACCGGAGAGTTCCAACAGCGGGTTCAGAACATTCGTGCGCAGATGAAGAAGCGCAACCTGGAAGTTTTTTTCATCTATTCCCAGAAGCGCGGCCATGTGTCTTACGTCTCCGGATACCGGCCCAATTACCACACCAACTCCGCCGTCGTCGTTCTCCCCCTCGATCGTGACCCCATTCTCTGGGTCAAGTTTGCCTTCGATGTGCCCCGTGCCAAAACCATCAGTTGGATTTCAGACATCCGTCCCAGCAAGAGTGAGAGCACAGCGAAGATGTTTGCCGGATGCGGAGATGAGATTCGCGCCCTCGGACTGGAGCGATCGCGCATCGGGGTGGTGGCGTCGGACCTGGCCATTGAGGAGATGGGCGTAACAATTTTCGATGCTCTGCGCGCCTCGCTGCCTCACGCCCAGTTTGAACCTGCCTCCGATCTTCTGAGTGACCTTCGCCTGATCAAAAGCCCTGCTGAAGTCGCCGCCCTGCGGGATTCAGCTCAGTTGGCGGACCGCGTGGCGGCGGCGCTGGGCAAAGAGATCCGGCCCGGGCAAACGGAGAAATTGGCAGCGGTGCGTGCGGCGCAGACGGCACGCCTGGAAGGAGGCGAATGCGACGTCATCATCTCCTCCGATGCCTCGCGCATCACCTATCCTCCGGGCGATTTCGAGTTCCGCCAGGGTTGCGTGGTCAATTGTGAAATCACCGTCCAATTGGCGGGTTACTGGGTGCAGATCTGCCGGGTATTCTCCCTCGGCGCGCCTGGGGCCGGCCAGAAGGAAGTGTTCGAAGTCGCCCACGGCGCCTATTCCGCCGGTGTGAAAGCGTCGGTTTCCGGAGCGCGGGTCAGCGATGTTGCCGAGGCTTCGAGTCGGGTCATTGGCGCGTCAGGGGTCAAGAATCTTGCCGAGTTCGGTCCAGGCCATGGCGTGGGACTCGACCTGCCGGAGCTCTACCCCATTGATCCCGAGTGCAAATCCACCCTGGCGCCGGGTGTGATTCTTGTCGTTCATCCCGGAATTTGGGTGGCGGACAAGGGCGCGGCCTTCATTGGCGGCCCCATCGTGGTTACGGATGGAGCACCGAACCACCTTGATACACCGCAAGCCGAGATCATCGAGGTTTGAGGTTCATCACCGCGGCCTGGCGTTGATTTGTCGGGCGTCCTTGCGGTGCTTGGTCTGATACAGGGTCACAACCATGAACTGGTGCGAGAGGATTTAACCATGAATCAAGTGGGAGTCGGATTTATTGGCTGTGGGGACGTGGCCTCGATTCACCAGACTGCGTTGAGCCGAATTCCGAGCGCAAAGCTGATGGCGGTCTTTGACCTGGACGAAGGCAGGCGGCAAAAGCTCGGGGCGAAAGCGGGGGCCCGCGTCTGCCGCAGCGCTGACGAACTGATCTCCGCCGAAGGCGTGGACGCCGTTTTTGTTCTCACCCCCGAGGCTGCACACCACGAGAATGTGGTTCGCGCTCTCAGCAGGGGCAAGCATACTTTTGTGGAGAAGCCGGTTTCGTTCTCGCGAGAACAGATTCTGCACTGGATTCAATTAAGTGTGCAGAATTCCTGCCAGGTCGTTCCTGCCCACAACTACATTCACGATTCCACTTTGCGGTCGGCAAAGGAGATGATTGCGGGTGGACGCCTTGGGGACATCCACTTGTTCTGGATGCTCTTTATGCTGGTGCTTCCGCCGGAGATTCGAAGCAGGATTCCCGGCCCTCTGCGGGAAGTGATGATCCACCACTTTTATTCGCTGCTTTACCTCGTGGGTAAACCACTATCGGTGATGGCCACCCAATCTGACTTTAGCGGCCGGGGCTCCCGGCAAGCCGATCAAGCGATGGTGGTCTGCAATATGCCCGGCGGAGGACTGGCGACTCTGTTCGCCAGCTTTTCCGTGGATGATCTGACCTCTGATCCGTGGACGGTGATCTACAAGGTCATTGGAACCTGCGGGTCAACTGCCCACAGTTGGAGTCAATCCCGGCTTGCCGAACGGCCTCAGCCCATCTGGGATTTGCCGGCCTATTGGGCGACTTTTGAGCAGGAAGACCGGTACTTTATTGAGCAATGTGTACTGGAAGGCAAGCCGCCGCTCTCTCGAATGCAGGATGCGCTGACCTGCCTGGAGCTCCTCGACGCCGCGGAAAAATCAATTGAGAGCGGGGCTCTCCAAGCACTTTGAATTGCCGCTGGTTGCAAATGTCCGGCTACTATTCATTGACAAGTTCGCCGACCAGCGTTATCAATAGAGCCCGTCACCCGTGCCGGCACATATCCAGAATTAGGCTTTCGCGGGAAGGGCGCCGCAAACTAACCGATAACTTGACCTGGCCCTTGCGCCAGATTGATCCTGAACCCCGCTTCAGGGGCGCACGGTGATGCGGTTCGCGGGGAAACAGGGAGGAAACACCAATGGCGAATTACCAGATGTTGATTGAGGGCAAGTGGGAGGACGGAGCGGCGAGCGTGCAAGTGCTCAATCCCGCCAATGAACAGGTCCTGGCCACCGTGCCGGCGGCGTCTGCTGCGGATGCTGACCGTGCGATTGCCGCGGCTGCCAAGGCGCAGAAGCCATGGTCACGCCTGACGGGCGTGGAACGGGGAAATATCCTGCGGCGTTGGGCGGCGCTTGTGGATCAAAACAAGCCTCACTTGGCAGAAGTCCTCTCGCAGGAGGAAGGGAAACCGCTTCCCGAAGCACTGGGCGAGATCGATTTTGGCCGCAGCTGGCTGAGTTACTATGCCGAATTTGACCGCCGCATTGAGGGCGATATCATTGCTGCCGACAAGCCCAACGAACAACTCTGGATCGTCCCCCAGCCGGTAGGAGTGGTGGTGGGAATCATTCCGTGGAACTATCCCTCCGCGCTGACCCTGCGCAAGGCCGCGCCCGCATTAATCGCCGGAAACGCCCTGGTGCTGAAGCCGCATGAAGACACGCCGCTCTCCGCCCTGGAACTGGCGAAACTCGCCGAGGAAGCCGGTGTCCCTCCGGGTGTCTTCAGCGTCATCACGGGCGCGGGCGAAGTGGTGGGCGAGGCATTGGTGAAGAATCCCATCCCCCGCCTGATCACTTTTACCGGGAGCGTGGAGACGGGCAAGCACATCTCGCGCGTTGCGGCTGACACCGTCAAAGTGGTTTCGCTCGAAATGGGCGGCAAGGCGCCTTTCATCGTGATGGACGATGCTGACCTCGAATCGGCCGTGAAGACTGCCGTGTTCGCGCGCTTCTTCAACTGCGGTCAGACCTGCATCTGCAATGAGCGTACCTACGTCCATAAGCGCATTGCGGATAAATTCCTCACGCGCTTTCTGGAAGAGGTGGCGAAGTTGAAGATCGGCAACCCGCTTGATTCGGGCGTGACGCTGGGCCCAAAAGTGAACCTGCCGGAATTGGTCAAGGTGGAACGCTATGTGGAAGAGGCGCGCGAGGGCGGCGCGGAAATTCTGGTGGGTGGCAAGCGGCCCGGCGGCGATGTCTTCAAGAGCGGTTATTGGTATGAGCCCACCGTGATCACCAACGTTCGCCAGGATATGAAGATCATGCAGGAAGAGGTGTTCGGTCCCGTGATTCCAATCATGGAGTTCAGTGATTTCGATGAGGGACTCACTCTGGCCAATGATTCCACCTACGGGCTGGCGGCCTACCTGTTCACCAATGACATGAACCGCATACTGCGCGCCGTTCGCGACATGGAAGTGGGGGAGCTTTACATCAATCGAGGTCCCGGCGAATCGATCCACGGATTCCACGGCGGCTGGAAGCAGAGCGGCGTCGGCGGCGACGATGGCAAATACGGACTGGAAGAGTACCTTCAAAGAAAGACCGTCTACATCCGCTATCAGGGATAAACGAGCATTGGGGGGGCCAATGGGCGTGCATTTCGGTTGGGGGGTCTTCCTAGTTTTGCTGGGGGGCTTGCTGAATGGCAGTTTTTATGCGCCGGCGAAGCGCATGTCCTTATGGCGATGGGAGAATATCTGGCTGATCTACTCACTTTTCGGCACGCTCCTAATCCCCTGGGGATTTGCCTGGGCGGCTCTTCCCCACCTCGCCAGCGTTTATCACCAGACGTCGTGGTCCGTCCTGATCATGATTGCCATCTTCGGCTTCGGCTGGGGAGTGGGCTCCGTCTTCTTCGGATTGGGCGTTGCCAGGGTCGGTCTTGCCCTGGGGTACGGCATCATCCTGGGTATCATCGCCATTGTGGGCGCGCTCATTCCCATCCTGGTGAAAGATCCCTCCCAGCTTTGGACGCCGCAGGGCCATGCTCTGCTGGCCGGACTTGTTCTGGTCATTCTCGGCACCATCTTCTGCGCCCTGGCGGGTCATCAGCGCGATAAGGATAAGCAGGCTGCATCCACCGTCGTCGCGCGCTCAGGATTCGTGCTGGGTTTCATCATCTGCATCCTTGCCGGCGTCTTCTCACCCATGCTGAATTTCGGATTTGTTTTCGGCAAGGACCTCCAAACCAGAACCCTGGAAGCCGGTGCGGCATTTTCCATGGCGAGCTACTCCATCTGGGCAGTGGCGCTGACGGCGGGATTTCTTGCCAATGCCGCCTATTGCGTTTACCTGTTGATCAGGAATAAAACGGCAACCGTTTTCCGAACTTCGGGCGCGCCTGCAACCTATTGGCCGTTGGGTGCGTTGATGGGATTTCTCTGGTTCGGCGGAATTGCGGCCTACGGGATGGGGGCAACCGAACTGGGAAGCCTGGGCGGTGCAGTCGGTTGGCCCCTGTTTGTGGCCACCAACATCATCACCGGTAATGTTTGGGGAGTGCTCACCGGTGAGTGGACTGGCGCAGGCCGCCGCGCCTACAGCTATGCCTATGCCGGAATCGCCGTCCTGGTAGTCGCGATTTTCGTAATTGCCCACGGTGGAACAACATAATTTTCGTAGGGCTGCAGGAGACTAACAAAAGGCGCTTGGGACTGCCAGGAAGGGTTGATGGCTCTTCACTCGTTACTCATAACTCGGCACTTATTCTGAGGAGGATTGTCATGCTGGAGCAGATTCAGGATTCCATACGCGAACAGCAAGTCGCTGTGGCCGCCAAAATATTGCAGAGCCGCGGAGTTGACATTGAAGAAGTGAAACGCAAATTGGCGGCGCTTGAGGTTGAGGTTCCCTCTTGGGGCTTTGCAAGGGCGGGCACCCGCTTTGCGGTCTACACTGACGGCACCGAGCCACAGACCATGCAGGACCGTCTGGCTGCCGCGGGCCTCTGCCACAAGTTGACAGGCTCCACCCCGGGCGTTGCCCTGGCGATCCCGCGCGATGGCGAGGATTGTGACCTGATCCTCCAAACTCTGAAGGCGCACGGACTAAAGGCCGGCGCGATCAATTCCGACAGCTTCAATCCTCGTCAGGCGCCGCTCGACTACCGGCTGCGGTGGGGAAGCCTCACGAACCCAATCCCTGAAGTTCGCCGCGCCGCGCTTGACCACCATCTTGGCTGCGTCGCCATGATGGGGAAGTTGGGCTCGCGGAATTTCAGCCTCTGGCTGCACGACGGCACCAACTCCGCCGGTCAACTTTCGTTGTTTGAGCAATCGCGCCTGCTGGAAGAATCACTGCGCGAGCTCACCGGCGCACTCAGCGGCGACCAACAGATTTTTGTGGAATACAAATTCTTTGAGCCGGGTTTCTACGCGACGGCGATTGCGGATTGGGGCTGGGCCTATGCGCTTGCCACCAAACTTGGCGAACGCGCCAAGGTGCTGGTGGATCTTGGGCACCATCCTCTGGGCACCAATATTGAGCAGATTGTTTCTAACCTGCAAATCCTCGGCAAGCTTGGTGGATTCCATTTCAATGACAAGAAATATGCGGATGACGATCTGGCCACCGGGTCCGTCGACCCCTTTCAGCTCTTTCGGATTTTCAACGTCCTGGTGGAGGCGGATTTCTCCGGTCTGCAAAAGATCGGAGACGTGGCGTTCATGATCGACGAAAGCCACTGCCTCAAGGATCCCCTGGAAGAGATGATCGAGGCGGTGGATAACATTCAGCGCGCCTACGTGCTGGCCTTGAGCGTTGACCGGAAGGCGTTGAAAGAAGCGCAGGATAATGTGGACGCAGAACTGGGCGACCAAATCCTCAAGAATGCGTTTTTTGATACGCCGGCCAATGCCATCCTGCAATCCAGCCGTTTGGAGAGAGGTCTTCCGGCGGACCCGCTCGAGGAATTGCGGGCGAGTAGAAGTCAGCAGCGCAGCCAGACTGCGACGCGGTAGTGTAGATTCCCTGGGAGGCTCGATTGATCAATCAGGATCCTGCCTGGCACACATACTACGCCGTGGACCTCGGCGCATCCAGTGGACGGCTGATGGTGGTGCAATCCGATGGGCACAAGTTTCACATTGAAACGGCCCATCGCTTCCCCAACCACTCCACGCTGATCAACGGCCACCTCTACTGGGACCTTCCACGTATTCTGGACGAAATCAAGGTGGGCCTGCGCAAGGGGTTTGAGCTTTCGCCCCAGTGCAGGTCCGTCGCCATCGATACCTGGGGCACGGATTTTGGACTGATCACGCGCGGCGGAGCCCTGGTGGGCCTTCCCCTCTCCAACCGGGATTTTTCTTCCGACGAAGTGATTGACCGGGTGCGCGCCATCATTCCCGATGAGGAATTGTACGGTTACACGGGCATTCAATTCATGCGCCAGAATGCCCTCTATCAGCTGGTGCGCATGCAGCAGACGCACGCCTGGATGTTCGATCCGGCTGAGCGTCTGCTGTTTCTTCCTGACCTTCTGCGATACATCCTGTGCGGCGATATGGCAGCGGAATATACCATCGCCTCCACCAGCCATTTGCTTGATGGCCGCACTCGCGACTGGCACCCCGAAGTCTTTTCCCGCCTCGGCCTGCCCCTGCATCTGATGGCAAAAATTGTTGAACCTGGCGCATCCATTGGCACGCTACGAGAGGAGCACGCCACGGAACTGGACATCCCGCGGTTGAGCGTGCGCACGTGCGCGAGTCATGACACGGCGAGCGCGGTGGCGGCGGTCCCTGCCATCGAAGACGGCCAGCCTTGGGCTTACATCAGCTCCGGGACGTGGTCGCTGGTGGGCGCTGAAATTCCCCAGCCACTACTGACGCCGGATGCGTTGCGCTCAAACGTTACCAACGAAGGCGGCGTGGGCGGAACCATCCGCCTGCTCAAGAATGTAAATGGGCTCTGGTTGATTCAGCGGCTTCAGCACGATTTGCAGGTTCACGGCACGTCCGTGGATTTCTCCGGACTGATGGAAGCTGCCGGCCAGGCCCCGGCCTTTGCGCGCTTCATCAATCCAAATTTCATTGGCTTTCACAATCCCCCCAGCATGATGAAGGCAATTGCCAAATTCTGCCACACCACGCACCAGTCGCCGCCCGAGTCACCCGGTGAATTTGCGCGCTGCGTCATGGAAAGCCTGGCGCTTGCCTACCGCGATGTTCTGGAGAAGTTGCAGAATTTGCTGGGAGTGCATTTTGCCCGCGTACACATCGTGGGTGGAGGCAGCCTCAACAGCACCCTCTGCGCCTGGACGGCCGACGCCTGTGGCATCCCGGTTCATGCTGGCCCTGTCGAAGCCACCGCGCTGGGCAACGGTCTGGTGCAGGCGATTGCGGATGGGATTTTCAGTTCGCTGGGGGAAGCACGGCGGGCCATCGGCGCGTCTTTTCCATGCACGATATATCAACCCCGGGATTGCGAGTTGTGGGTTCGGCAAGTGGATCGCTATCGCGAGATTGTGAACCGCAGGTGACGCTCGCGCTGTGCCAGGGGCGTCCTGCCCATGGCACAGCGCGGGCAAAATGCCATTGGCACATGAGGACGCCCGTCCTGATGGGCGTCCTAATCTGTTTTGAGGTGAGTACAGCGGAGTACCATCTACATCTGCAAGAAGGTGACTTCCAAACCTCGCAGCGCTTTTTCTGACATGGGGGCGAGTTCCCCGATGGAGCGGGAATCCACCAGCGCTTCCGCCGTCGACTCCAGAACTTCCAGGCGGTCAAACGCTTCCAGAATATCCCCACCGCAAACCAGTACTCCATCGTTTTCCAGTATCAAGGCAGGCTGATCGACGGAGCATCGTTGCGCCAGCGCCTCGTGGTCCTGGTACTGTAGACCGTATTCTACACGCTGGATCTGGCGGAGCAGGCAGTAGCTCTCGGGAATGGTTCTCGAATCGAGCGGAGCGCTCGTGACGCTGAACGCAGTGGCGTTGATGGGCGAGGCATTGATGAGTGCGTTGATTTTAGGATGATGGCGATAGATGGCGTCGTGATCGCCGGTGGCGCGGCTGGGCGTCTTTCCCGCCTCGCATCGGCCGTTCTTGATCAGGACGATATCTTCCGGATCCAGCGTTCCGCGGTCAACCTGGTAAGGTGTGATGAGGAACGATGACTCATCCAGGCGAACGGAAAAGCTGCCTTGGGTGCTGATAAAGAGCCGCTGGCGATAGGCGCGATGGACGAATTCGCAAAGACGTCGCCGCAGTTCCTTCTCAAGGCTACTTGGGGGTTGACGCTTGAACTCCAGCAGCATGGTGGCGCGGGTGTTGGCCAGTTCGATCTGCTCCGGAGTGAGGAATCTCACTTCGCCGAGCTGTCGTCCCTTGATAATCGTACGGCCCACAAATTCGAGAGTCTCAAACTTTTGAAATGCATCCCCAAGGTTAATGCCCCCCGTAACCACTCCGTGATTTTCCAGGATGACGCAGTCGCCACCCTCGGTAAACTTTCCCGCCGTCGTAGTCCCCAGTTCCACGCTGCTGGGAAGTTCATAAGGAGCAAACAGCGCTTTTCCGCAAACTGACTTCGCCTTGGGAAAGAGGCTGGTATTCGGAACTTCGTGGATGGCGCTGAAAGCTACCAACGCGACGGGGTGCGCATGCACGATTCCCCGCAAATCCGGCCGCGCCCGATAGATCTCCTGGTGAAGGGGAAGTTCCGATGACGGAGGATGTAGCCCTTTTAGTTCACCATTCATGCCCACAAAAACCATGTCTTCCCGCCGCAGGGTGCCCTTGTCAACGCGGGTCGGCGTGATCCAGATGGCACCATTTTCCTCGCGAATGGAAAGGTTGCCGCCGGAAGTGGTGGTCATTCGATACTGATAAATCCGTCCCATGGTCGCGAGAAGCTCGTCCTTTGGGTGCATATATTGAGTAAATGTGCTCATTGTGTTATTTGCCCTCGATTTCAATTATAACGGGAGGTTGCAACATGGCGCAATCGATGAGGGCAGAATTCACGAGCTTGTAACCTTCTGCGGGAAGCGTGAACCTCAAACCAGACGAGTGGTTTCCTTATTGGAGGTGCATGGCTTGCCGTAGCGTTACGATCATCGTTTCACTTCCTCAGTCTTGCACCACTTCAGGCGCATTTTGAGATCGCCAACAAATTCTCCGGCGCTGGCTTCATCGTTTGGCGTCCACTGCGCGATGAGGTAGTTCTTGCCGTCTGCGGCGGCCACAAGTTCTAGGTGTTGTGGGACGAACCACATACCTTCATCGGGCAGGGTTAATGTTACGGTGGGAGGGTCAGAGGAAAGTGGCGTGCCGATTGGAAACGCTCCAAACGCGCTGGACATTTCCCCCACAGGCTTGCCATCCACGAGAACGCCTACTGATCCCCACTGGCCTACCTGCGTTCCTTCAATTGTTATGTATGCCTGTCGTACCTCCATGCCAGTCGGCGGCTCCCGCAACTCGAGAGAGGACGGAGAAGGCAGGCCGAAAAGCCGATCACGCAGTTGCCCATGACGGGCCGCATCACCATCGTTTACCGGAGGCTCGGGTCCTTTGCCGACGACAATCATCGATGCCGTGCCGTGCTGCTTTATCTCGACTTTCACTTCGTCGCTAACCAATTTCACCGTCGCGCGATAGGGTGGTGCGTCGGCGGAATAGACATGCGCCCACTTGACTTCAGCTCCGTCAGAAATATCCAGTCTTACCACGGCCGTTTCGCTTGCTGCCACGCGCCGCGACAGGAAGCGCGTTCGTGAGGTGACTGGGACCACGTAATTTCCATTCGGGTTTCGAAAAAGATTCACATCATTTGCGCCCGTCACGCTGACGCAATGCGGCAACAGTACTTGTTCTTTGCCGATCAGAGGGGCAAACAGCGGGGCATATATTTCGAGCAGATCCGCTGCGCGCCCGTCAGGCTCTTGCTGTGATATCTGGAACTGGTGGGCGATCATGTGAGGGAACAGCGCGAATTGCAGCCGGCGCTTGAGTTGCGATTCAAATTGCAGCAGGTCGCCGTGATAGGGCTTGCGCATGTTCCACGCCGCAGCCGGGCGGAAGGGTGTGAGGTAGCCGAGAGCGGGCAGATAATCGTTCTCATGCCCCACGCCGTCCACGCCTTTCAGCATTTCAATGCGATAAAACTGGTTGATGAAGACGCGCTTGCCCTGCGCATGGGTGAGGCTGCAGACCTCCTGGACAGCGGCGGCAATCGGCATCGCCATGTTTTCCGCGTGCTGATTGCCCACCATGGTGAAGCCATCGTCATGGGCGTAATCAATCGTTGCGGCCCAATCCATGCGGTCGATCAGGAAGCCGTAAATTCCCGGCAGGCGGGTCAAATGCCGGCGTACCTGCTCCATCAGGTGGGGATAGAAGGAGTAGCGTGCGTCGGGGTTCATCACCTTGTCGCCCTGCCACGCGCCAATGTCCTTGCCGGTTGCATCCTTCGCCACGGCGTCGCCGAATTTTTCCCGCCGGTCCTGGTCGATCACCGGCGAATCGCCATGCTGCTCCACTCCGTTGTAGGTGCCAGCCCCGCCGTATTCATCCACATTGAAGAAGGCGAAGACGGCGATACCATGCTGGTGCATCTCCTCGACGAAAGCATTGATCTTGTCATCGCTCATCTTGTCGCCCAGCGGCCACCAGTTGTCATGCGTGTAGGGAATCCAGGTCTTTTCCGGCGGCAGGTACTCGCCCACGTGAGTAAACCAGAAGCTGGACCAGAGGTAACGCACGTTCTGCCGCGCCATCTCGTCAAAGTCAGGATGATTTTCAATGCAGTGATAGTAGAACGAGGCCTCGTAGGGGCCGCGTGGCAACGCCGGCTTGAAGTATTCGGGAAATTCATCCGTGTAGGCCTTCAGCACGCTGCGATAGTCGGCCTGATGCGAATAGAAGAGCAGGCGGAGCGTGGAAGGCTTTCCACCGCCCATCGCACGGTGGCCCAGTTGAATGACCAGCGTCTTGCCATCCCGCCACGATACGCGCAGGTCCGGAGTGTTCGAGTCTGGGGGCAGGGCGATGGTGATGGCGCTATCGTGCTTTGTGTCGAATACGCTTACCAGCGGTAACACATACGCGCGATTGGTATACACGCCAGGGTGGCCATAGGCGACGGCCTGATAATTGGGCCGCCTGCCGATGTCGATCAGTCCGCGCTCGCTGGGCGTGAAGACTTGCGACGAGGGCGAAAGGATGGGGAATTCAAGCGTGATCTCATGCCCGGCGCGCCGGCCGTTGCCCGTGAAGGTCAGGTCCCAGGTCATGCCCGTAGGGGAGGGAAGCCACCGCTGCGAGAGATCGAGTGATAAGGCCGCGGAACTTCCCTTAACTGCCACCGTTTCACCTTGGCGTTCAAGTGGGCCAGGCTTGAATGACGCCGCCACGTTGGTAGCTTCGTTTCGAACCTGAAGCCGCACGGGTTCGCTCAACCATTCCAATTTATTCGTGGCCATTGATGTACTGAGGAGAGTGGGTAAGCCAGTGGTGCGATCAACGTCGCATTCCAGGCCCTTGCCTTGAACCAATTCGCCGCCTTCGACTGGGCGGATCGAGGATGTGATTGCCTGCTGCCCGGCCACACCGGACATCGCTGCAAGGAATAGGACTACGAATTCAAATAAAACAAACCGTACCTTGAACATTAAGAAGCTCCTGCGTTCAAACCCACGGGGCGGTTCGCGACCCGCCCCTACGCCTAACCCGGTCGTTATTGCACTGCGGCCTCGGCCTTCACGCGGCGGGCCCAGATGAGGTCTTTCTCCGCGTCGCTAAGATTTTGGAGTCGGGCCTGCTGATCCTTGGTTAGGAAGAACAAGGTGAAGCCGCCCGTGAATTTCTCACCCGCCGCCAGTTTCCTTTCCGCAGTCTCTTTATTGGATTTCCCCAAAAAGTTGCCGGACGCAAGGAAGTCACTCAGCACGATTTCATGGTCAGAATCTCCCGGCCGCAGGTTGGTGGTGGCTTCGAGCGGGACAATCAACAACGCAGAGCCTTCGCCCTCCGCGCTTGCCCAGTAGACGCGCCGCTTGCTTCCCGTTGCCTTCAACGCGGGAAGAACAACGTGCTGCTCCAGCGCCCCCTCGGCGGCGTCCTTGGGCGGCACGCTCCACAACGCATCGCGGTTCCACGAAAGGTGCGCAAATGGTGCTCCGAGAAGCAATCGAAGGCCTGCCTCCGGAATGCTTACTGCAGTGTTGGGCTCAAGCTTATAAGTAACGCGCAACGATGAATCACTGAAACTTACCCTGATCGTTCCCGGGACCGACCAGCTTGTCTTCTTGTCCGTGGTGTTTCCGCTGACGGAGAAAGGAATCACAAGGGCGTCGTCCTGGATGGTCAGTGGCTGGTAGGTAATTCCGCCTACTTCCATGCTCGTCCAGGCCGATTTTTCCGCTTGCATAGAGAATCCGTTGAGGGTGGCGAGGTCGCGGCCCAGGCGATCCTTGAGGTGAATCCAGGGGCCGGCATCCCAGGTGGCCATGAAGTTCGCCGCATGGACGCTCATCGCCCCTGCCTTCAGGCTCACCGCCTTGGTTTCGCCTACATCCATTTTCTTCAACAGGTCATCGATGGTGGACGGGGCGGTGGGGGCGGGTAGCGGGAACTCCTCCTCCTGGATTGAATATCCGTCGGCATCAAACACGGAAACGCGCAATCGGTTCGCGCCCGCGGTAAAGGGCATGGAAAGCGGGAAGAAGAAGTTTGACATCGGCTCCACCCGGTAGGCCTGACGAAGTGAAGCAACAGGCTGATTCCCTTTTTCCAGTTGCCATTCAAAGCGGAAGCCATCGAGATTGACGAAATTATAAAGGCTGCTCACCTTTACGCTGGCCGTGAGCTTGCCGTCGGCGATGGCGGGCGTGGTGAGCTCCACCTTGACGGGCGCGAAGGACTTGCGAATGTAATAGTGGATAGGCTTCGCCTCGCGCTTGCTATCAACCACGCCCCATTGGTTGGCGCCGAGGTTGCCGTTCACAATTCCATCGTCCCAGCAGCAGATGAGGCCGCCGACCACGTAATAGTAGCGGTGGAGAAACAGCGCCCACTCCTGCTGAAGGCTGCGTCCCCAGGTTTCCACAAAGCCGCGGTCCTGCAGGCGATCGATTTCGTTGGGGACTGCATGGAATTCGCCAAAGATAATCGGCTTCGACGAGATTTCGCGAAACTCCGGGTAGTTCATCGGGTCATAGTGCAGGTCGCTAAACTCCGTGCCCAGTTCCTTGCGGTCGGCGAAATTGCGGCAGATGCCGACGGGCCGCGTGGGGTCGGTTTCATGCAGCCAGCGCGCCGCCTGGCCCCCGCCAAGGAAAGCGGTGGTGGGGGCGTTTTCGTTGCCCACGTGCCACAGGATCACGCTGGGGTGGTTCTTGTGCTGCTCATAGACGTCGCGGGCGCGCGAGACCAAATCGCCGGTGAGATAGCGCAAGTCGCCTTCCGGCACCCAGACGTTGGGCACGTCGGGCATCACGTAAATTCCGGCGCGGTCGCACAGAGTCAGGAAGTCCTCCTCCAGCGGAGTGGTGTGGCTGCGAATGGTGTTGATGTTGGCTTCCTTGAGCAAGCGAATTTCCCTGACGAAAACCGCCGCCTGATTTTCACCTGCGTTATTCGGGTTGGCGCGCGTCGTCACCACGCCGCGAATTCCAATGGGGACGCCGTTTACCACGATGCGCGAGCCCTGAACCTCCACCTGGCGGAATCCCACGGTGTTCTTGAATTCCTGCACGATCTGGCCATCAATCTTCAGCCGCAGCACCAACGAGTATAGGTAAGGTGTTTCCGCTGTCCATTTGTGGGGGTTCTCCACCAACGCTTGAAGCGCCACCAGGGTTGGTTCGGACCCTGCCACGGTCAATGCAGAATGAAAATCCGGGAGCGCGATTTTGTTTCCCCCCGCATCGAAGAGCGAGCCGTCAACTTCTGCCCGCTGTGCACGTGTAGGATCATTGCCTTGAAGTTTCACCTTCACGCGCAGCGCGGCATTGCGATAGACCGGGTCGAATTCCGTGCGGACCGTAAAATCCTCAATGCGATCCGCGGGCAGGGAATAGAGATAAACACTGCGCCACAAGCCACCCAGAAAATAGACATCGTCAGTGTCGTAGTCAGCCGTCAGCGTCCACTTGGAGATGCGCACGGTGATGAGATTATCCGACCCAAAGTGCAGCAACGGCGTCACGTCATATTCAAATGCGGTAAAGCCGCTCTCGTGATATCCAACCTCTTTGCCATTCACCCAGATCTGCGCGCCGTTATTAGCGCCCTCAAAGCGCAGACGCACGCGGCGGCCTTGCCACTGCGTGGGAAGATTGAAGGTGCGGCGGTAGTAACCCACTTCGTCATTGGGCTGGTACCACGTAGGTTCGCCAAAGCCCTGCGGCTCCCAATAGCCCGGAACTTGAATGGAACTCCATTGGGAATCCTGGAATGAAGGAAGTTGGAAGCCATCCAAAGGCGTGAACGTTCGCAGATCTTCGTACCAGGATTCACGGACCTCGGGCTGCCACAACGCCAACTGCCCATCGATATCTTGCCAGTAAACGTCGATCTTCCGCGTGCCTTCAAACTTACCAGGAGTGAAGGTGAGCCGGAGAAACTTGCCTTGTGTTGGTGGGCCAACGATGGTGGATTCGATCTCTTCGGGTTGTGACTTTGCCGTTGTCCATGGGGACCACTGTGCGCCGTCGCCAGAAACTTCAAGCGCCATGGATACAGTGCCGGGTTTCGCCCAATGAATCCGTACCATCGCCAGAGTCTGTTTACTGCCGAGATCCGCCTTCCACCACGTGGGGCCTTGCTCCTTGGGATTTGGCCGCCAGACGAGTTGGGAATATTCGGAAGACGTGGCCGTGCCCGCAAGCGTCGCGGCAAGTCCCCACGGTGCTTCCATCTTGATCATCGTCAGCGCTGTTGTTCCCGGGGTTGGCGACGGATTTAAATAGGCCTGCGAGGAGGCGGTTACAGGTCCAAATGCCACCTCACCGTTGGAGGTCAATTGATTGTCATGCCGCAACTGGAATTTCCACGCGCCATCCAGTGAGATTCTGTCGTCGCGATAAGTGCTGCTGGACTGCCCCACCGCCAGATTCGCCCCCATCAGAGTGCAGGCCACTAGAAGGATGAATTGCGGTTGCGACGGGTAAACATAATGGCGGAAATTCATCAAAAAGGACTCCTCAGGCAGTTTACATTCCAAGCCGGTCATTGATGTTGGGCCTTGCGGGTTGCGACCGGGGAGAAGTAACACTGGCGCCGTTATCCTGCTTGAAGTCGCACGCAGGCGTCAACTGGAATGCTGATTGAGTGCCATTTTGTCCATGGCAAGGCTTTTCTGAATGCAATCAAGTTACGCGGGGCAGACCTGGTCAGAAAGCGTGCGATCTATGTAAAAGCTGAAGAACTGGTGGGAACGTAAAGGAATTTGGACAGGATTCACCTATCCCGATCGTTTGGGCTCATCCCTCATTTAGCCAAGTATATTGAAAGCATACCTGAGGTAATGGGGTTCGGTTCAAGATCCTGTTCGATTCAAAATATAACTACCGCACTTTCACGTTGGGCTCCACGGACATTCCCGGCCGCAACAGATGCTGCGGGTCCTGGCCCTTTTCGAAAAAGATCTTTACCGGAATCCGCTGCACTACCTTGACGTAATTGCCCGTAGCGTTTTCCGGTGGCAGCAGGCTGTAGCGGGCGCCGCTGGCGCCAGCGATGCTATCAACGTGCCCGTTGTAAGTGCGGTCGTAAGTGTCGACGGAAATCTCCACGTGCTGGCCGGGCCGCATATAAGTCAGTTGGGTCTCCTTGAAGTCGGCAGTTACCCAAATATTCTGGGAATCCGGCGGGATGATGGTCATGAGCTGCTGGCCGGTGGCAACGTTTTGGCCGGGTTGCACCGATCTTTGTCCCACGATTCCATCAACTGGTGCCACGATGGTGGTGTATTGCAAGTTGAGTTCGGCTTGTTCGATGACCGCGGCAGCGGTTTGGACCTCCGCTTCCGCTGCTTCCGCGCGGGAGCGTTGGGCGGAAACCTGCTGCGGCCGAGTTTCGGCGTACCGCAATCGCGCCTGAGATTGTGCAACCTTGTCGCGTGCCTGGGTGACCGCCTGTTCAGCCGCAGCAGAAGAGGCTCTGGCGGCTTGCACGGCGGCTGCCGTTGCCTTTTGAGAATCCACGGCCTGGGTGTAGAGTTGCTGCGGTATCTCGTCTTTTTCCGCCAGGGGCTTGTAGCGGTTGACGTCATCCTGGGCCTTCAAGTCATTGGCTTCCGCCTGGAGCAGGGAGGCTTGTGCGGCCTCAAAGTCCCGCTGGGCTGCAACCAGCCCGGCTCTGAAGCTCTCCACATCGGATCCCGCGCTGGAGAGTTCACTGGAAGTGTTCACCGAAGTGATGGGGACATTGACCTGGAGTGCGGCGGCGCTGGCCTGGTCATTGGCCAAGGTCGCTTTGGCATTTGCCAATGCAACCTCGTAATCTTTGGGGTCGAGCCGGACTAACACAGTGCCAGCCTTGACATATAGGTTGTCATCCACCATCACGTGCGTCACATAGCCGGCAACGCGGGAGCTGACCGGGTAAATATAACCGTCAATCTGGGCGTCGTCTGTGGATTCCCATTGGGAGTAATGGTCATAGAGCAGAACAATTGCCAGTACCATCATGAGGCCCACCACCAACGTGACGAAGATCCATCTCCGCTTTCTGCGTTTCGCAGAGGCGTGTCGTTCTTCCATGGTGGTGGCGCTCAATTTCGGTGCTTCGGTCTTTTCCGGTTCCGGAGGTGTTGTTGTCTCTGCCATGGTTACTTTGCTCCCAAATATTGCAAGGCCGATTGCTCGGTGACGCCGATTGCCTGCGCGAGTGAGATTTTGGCCAGGTTAAATGCGAAAAGACTGGAAATATAGGACTGGTTTGCAGCAGCCACGGACTCCTGGGCTTGGACGACTTCGAGATTGTCGGCAACCCCCGCCCGAAACCGGTCCTGCGCCTGGCCCAGTGTCTGGCCTGCGAGTTCGACGTTGCTTTCTGCAACGCTTACGAGTTCCGATGAAGACTTGAGGTTGAAGAACGCCGTGCGCACCTGTTCATCGATCTGGCCCTCCATGTCAGCGAGTTCAGCCTTGCGCTGTTGCAAGACCGAATCCGTGTGCAATTTGTCCGCCCGCACCCGGCTGCCCTGATAAATGGGAATGTTCAGGGTGAGGGCGAAATCAAGGGTTCCGTGCGCACTTCCAAAGTTTGGGCTGCCGATCTCTCCATAATTTGTGTTGGTTGTGAGCGAGGGGTAGTTCTCGGCGGCTGCCGCCTGACGAGCCAACTCCGCCGCGTGCACCTGCGCCTTGGTGCTGAGGTAGTCGGGCCGGGTTGAAATCGCTTGCTGAAGCGCCCGCTCCTGAGTCATTCCATCCAGTGCTGCGTAGGGAACAGAATCGGTCAACTGGAATTCCTGGCCCATCGGGAGCCCGATCACCCGCGCCAGGGTGAGCTTGTCAATCTGCACCTGATTTTCCGCCGCGATCAGCCGCTGCTGCTGGGTTTGCAACTCCACCCGGGCGCGCAGCAGATCGATGCTGGCGATCAAACCATGCTTATTCAGGTCCACATCGTTCGTAACGAGCGTTTGGGCCGTCTTTACCTGAGCCTGAATGGAGTCCACCGTCGCCTGATCCGAAATTACCAGCAGATAGGCATTGCCTGCGGTTATCACCACCAGGTTACGATCGCTTTTATAGGAATACTGTGACGCCGCTTCCGCCTCGGCGGCTGACTTCCAGTTCTTGAGATCGGACCAATTGAAGATTTCCTGAGAAAAATAACCGCGCGCATCCTCAACGCCGAAAGGCCCCACCACCTTGGGCAATTGGACCCCGGGGATTTTCAACCCCCCGAGGCCTTCCGCAGCAAGGTCGAGTTGTTGAATGGTACCGCCGATGCGTGCTGTTAAATTGGGCAGTAGGGCGTTCAAGCTGCGAAGGCGCGCGGCATGTGCCGCGCGCGTGTTCTGGCTGCTCTCAATTTCCCCCAGGTTGTATTTCAGCGCCCTTTGGAATGCCTCTTGAAGCGAAAGATCAATCGTCGTCCTGGTGGCCGGCCCAGAGGGGACGCTACCGGAGAACCTGCTGCCAGTTTGGGCCGCAGTTGATCCTGCCGATCCCAGAAGTAAGGTCAGAAGGATGGGAACCGAAATGAGTTGATACGGAAGCGGCTGACGTCCCAACATTGCACCTCCTCCCCCGCACTGGGGCAGCGCCTTCACGTTTTCTGCTTTCCATACCGCGCTACGGCGTCGAGAATGATATCCACCGCCACTTCGTTACCCACGGCGGAATTGACCATCAGGTGAAAACAATTTCTCGCGGGCCAATCGACTTTGAAATATCGCTTGATGAAGTCAGCGCGATCGCGATCCACCGTATCTGCCAATTCCTCAGCTTCACTTTCACTCTTGCCCGTTTCCTGAAGCCTGCGAACCCGCTCGTGAAAGGGCGCGTAGATGAAAACGTGAAAGGTATCGGGGCGGCTGCAGAGGTAATAAGCCGAACCTCGCCCCACAATGACGCTGTTACCCTCTCGGGAGATTTCCGGCACGAGTTTTTTCGCCACCTCACGGACGCAGTCTGCATCCAGCATCTTCAATCGCGGCGCGCTCAAACTTCCCTCATGGCTGCCTCGCATAAAAGACTTGAGTAAGCGGTAATAGACGGGATCCTCACGTTCTTCATGCTTCGCCACGGCCTGGCACTCACAATCCATGCGCCGAGCAATTTCCTGAGTCAGTAATTGGTCCCAGAGTTTCCAGCCCAGACGCGCCGCCACCTGTTCCGCGATCGCACCCCCCCCGCTTCCGTATTCCCGCTCAATCGTGATGACTCGAATCATCGTGGAAACCTCAAAAAAGTCGAAAGTCAAAGAGTCGAAAGGTTAAAACTTAAACGGTTAAATGTTCACGTTCCCTCAATATTCTTCACATTATAGATAGGGAGAATGGCCGCCCATGCATTGTTGGATTTCGACTTTTCAACTTTTTGACTCTTCGACTTTTGATTTCACCCTATTGCCACTTCTCTGCCTCCGCCCGGCTCATTCCTCTTCAGCGCGAATGAGAGCAGAAACATGACTCCTGCTCCCACGGCCAGAACCCAATAGGTATCGATATAGGCGAGAGTTGTTGCCTGGCCAATCAGCGTGCCATAGATCAGGCCGTAAGCCTTTCTAGAGGCCGTTGTGATGTCCAGCCCTGACCCCGCAAGTCGCGCCGCCAAAGCCCTGACCGCCAGTGAAAAAGCGGGCTTCCCCAAGCTGGAGTGCGCCACCAGGTAAACTTGATGCGATTGCGATCGGCGCGCAATAAGAGTAGTTACCATCGATGTTCCAATGCTGCTACCGATGTTGCGCATGAAGTTGACAAGGCCGGCGATATTGTTACTCTTTTCCGCCGGCATGCCGACATAGGAGGCCAGGTTGATGGGGACGAAAAGGAAACCCAGGCCGAATACTTGCAGCACTCGGAGTTTCGTGGCCGACCAGAAACTTATTTGAAGGTCGATATTCTGGGTTGTGTAATACATGGCCAGGGAGAGCGTGAGCCACCCGAAGGCGATGATATAACGCGCCTGGACCTTGGACGAGAGCGTTCCCGCGACGGGCATCAGAAACAGAAGCAGCAATCCTCCGCCGGAAAGCACCAGACCAGCGGATTCGGCCGTGTAACCCATCAGCGACTGTAGATAGAGGGGCATCATAACCAGGCTGGAAAATAGCACGATGCCAAGAACAAACATCATCGCGTTGGCGCCGACGAAATTCAAATTCTTGTAAAGACGTACATCGATGATGGGGGCCTTGCTAAACCACTCCCAGAGGACGAGCGATACGAGGCTGACGGCGGCAAGGACGGCAAGGATCATGATAAAGTGCGACCCGAACCAGTCGTCCTCCTGCCCTTTGTCCAGCATCACCTGCAAGGCGCCCACACCGAGGACGAGCAGAGGCACTCCAACATAATCAAATTTGATCCCCGCTCCCTTGGCGCGCTTTACCCAGGGTGGGTCTTCAATCAGCCGATAAACGAGGAGCAAAGCCAGAATGCCGACTGGCAGATTGATGAAGAATATCCAGCGCCAGGTATAGTTATCTGTAATCCACCCACCCAACGTCGGTCCAACGGTTGGCGCGACGATGGTGGTGATTCCATAAAGTGCAAAGGCGACGCCGCGCAGTCGAGGTGGGAAGGTGTCCGCGAGGATCGCCTGGGCCATGGGTTGGAGGCCCCCTCCCCCTGCCCCTTGCAACACGCGAAAAAAGATCATCGCTCCCAGACTGGGCGCTATTCCGCACAACAAGGAACTCAATGTGAAAATCACAAGACACATCATGAAAAATCTCTTGCGACCAATCACGTTGGCGAACCAACCGCTGATGGGCAGGACGATGGCGTTCGAAACCAGGTAGGAGGTCAGCACCCAGGTGCTTTCATCGTTTGTTGCACCCAGGCTGCCGGCCATGTAGGGCAGGGCGACGTTGGCGATGCTCGTATCAAGCACCTCCATGAACGCCGCCAGCGCAACCACAACTCCAATTAACCAAATGTTTGATTGGGGCTGCCATAATTCATGGGACGCGGAAGCCGCCCTTCCGTCAGAGGGAGCGTTCCTGCGCGAATTGGACAAAACCCCGTAATTTTCCGCCATCGTTTTTTCCCAATCCGCTACATCGTGATTGAGTGCTTACGGCCCAATCCAATTTCCGAATTCCTCACTTTCTAACCCCTAACGGTAGTTTACTGCGAAAGTG
>PLSX01000046.1 GCA_003165315.1 Acidobacteriota bacterium | reverse complement strand
CTACATTATTTATGGAAATGCTCTAAGATCTGAAGCCCCTAAACCTGCGCGAGCGCCTCCGTCTTTGAGGTCCGCGGTTCTTGCTGGTCAAAGGCCGGGAACCATAAAAGCAGTGGTCCGCGCCCCCCGCTTCAGCCGGAACCGGGATCCCCGAGATGCTGGGCTGTCGAGGCAGAATCGACATTTTGTCATCTTGACATAGAAGGGTAAATAGGCTACAATCGAAGTGAAGATGGGCGCGAATTGTTCACCGTCGCGCCAGCAAACGCGATGGCGAGGGGCACCTGCCAGGACCGTTTTATGCTACTAGATTTTCCGCCTCAAGCACCTCAAAATCACACTGACATTTCGTCTGATTTTCGCACCGAGAATTGAAAAATGCCAAACCTGGGAACTTCCAGAAAACAAACAGCAAAAATTAATTTCGCCATCAAAAACCTGGGGATCAATTGAAGATACAATCACTTAAACGTTCTATGAAAAACCATATAGGCGCTATTTTGCATAGACAATTTGTCCCCTAGGAGGGCAGTTCAACGTGCGGGATTGGCCTGATCTAGCCGGCCGCGGGGGCCGGAATCCTCTCAATTTTGGGCGTCAACAATTGCACTACTCCCATGGCCAGCGGATGCATGACTCCGGCAATGATGAAAAGGGGGAGATAGGAGTGATGCTGAAGAATATGCCCGGCCACCCATGCCAGAATGGCGCCACCGAAGGCACCGGCAGCCCCACCGATTCCCACTACGGAGCCAACATCCTTCTTAGGGAAAGTATCGGAGGCCAGAGTAAAAACATTGGCGGACCAACCCTGGTGGGATGCAGTACCGATGGAGATGAAGAGCAGTGCCATCCACGGACTGCCGGAAAATACCGCAATGATTCCGAGCGGGATGCAAGCGGCGCAGATCAGCAATGCCGTCTTGCGCGCGAAGTTGACAGACCGTCCGCGACGGAGAAGATAGCCGGAAAGCCAACCGCCTGCAATCGATCCCGGCACGGCAGCCACGAAGGGAATAAATCCAAAAAGTCTCAGGTTTTCAATGGAGAAATGGCGCGCCTCGATTAAATACTTGGGCAACCAGAAAATGTAGAACCACCACACCGGGTCGGTCATAAACTTGGCCAGCAAGAAGCTCCACGCTTGCCGGTAGCCAAAGATTTTTCCCCACGCCAGGCGCGCGCCCGACGCTTCATGCTCGTCCCCATGTTCGGTCTCAATATGCTGAAGTTCGGTTGGCGTAATCCATGGGTGCCTGCGCGGCAGGCGGTAAAGAAGCAGCCAGAGTGAGACGCAGATGAATCCCAGCGCGCCTGTTCCCACAAAGGCCACCTGCCATCCCCAGCGAAGGAATAGCCAGCCCACCAGCGGGTAGGAGATCACTGCGCCCACCGCAGTGCCGGAGTTGAAAATCCCCGTGGCCAGTGCGCGTTCGCGCTTCGGGAACCATTCCGCCACAGCCTTGATGCAGCCCGGGAAGTTGCCCGCTTCCCCCATTCCCAATAGTCCGCAGGCCACGGCAAACGAGCCCACGCCGCGGGCAAGAGCCTGCCCCATGGCCGCGCACGACCACCATGCCATGGCCAGCGCAAAGCCCGCGCGCGTTCCCAATCGATCGATGATCCGCCCGAAGACCAGCATCATGATGGCGTAGGAAAATTGGAAGGAGAAAATGATCCATCCATAGTCACTCTGCGACATGCTGAAGATCTTTTGCACGTGGTGGGAGAGAATTGAGATGGTGCCGCGGTCGATATAATTGATGACGGAACCAAAGAACAGAACCGCGCAAATCAGCCAACGCAGTTGGGGCAATTGGAACGAGTTTGATGGCATCGCGGGAGTTAGTCCAGCGGGTTCTGATTCGGAGAGTGGAATCGGCACAGTTCTCCTTGCGGTGCGGCTTCAATGGCGAATCGGTGCGTCGGCGTGAACTACTACTTGGCGTCCTTCACCCAGGCATGGCGCGGCTCGTCTGCCCATGCTCCGTACTTCCGCTCCTCGCCCGCCAGTACCCAGGTGTACTGCAATTCGTATCCGGGAGCGGCAACGACGGGATGATAACCCTTCGGAAGCAGAACCGTGTCCCGATCCTCCACCACGAAGACGTTGGAGAAGCCATCGGGATCTCCGGCGGCGGTGTAGGTCCAAATGAATCCGAAGCCCTGCGAGGGCCTTAAGCGAAAGTAATAGACCTCTTCCAGCACGGCTTCCTGCGGCGGATGGGATTGGTCATGCTTGTGGGGCGGAAAGCTTGACCAGTTTCCCGGCGGGTTCAGGGTCTCGCCAGCAAGAAGACGCTCCGCCGGCACGTTCTGATCCAGGGCTGAATAGACCGTCCGCTGCCAATTATCGCGGCCTACCTGCTTGCTGGTCACTGTTGCCCCTTCCAGCACCGCGGCCGGCGTATGAGAGCTTGAGGGCGCGGAGAAGATTCCGAGGTCGAGCGCCCAGTCGGCCTTGATTTCCACCTGCGAGTTTGGCGGAATGTAGCTCATCACAGGCGGTCCCGAGAACACGTCGGCGCGCTTTCCAATTTTGCTATAAATCTCCTTGCTGCGCCCAATAGTGTTGATCACCAGAGTCGCAGCGCCGGAGAAGATGTCGAGCACGTATTCCCGCGCGCCCGTCTGGAGCGAGTGGGTCTCTCCTGCCTCCAATTGCAGTGTCGCAAAATCCAGAAACCGCAGTGTGCCAGGCGCCACGATCTGTTGGAACTTCCCATTCTTGCGGGCTTTGATAAGACGGTCCATGAGTGCCTCCTAAAAGCAGTGGTTAGTGGATAGCGGCCAGTGGTTAGTGGCAGATTCCAACGGCCGGCCACCTTCGACAATCTCTATTTTTCTGCCACGTAGGCGTTGTATGCGGCGCCGATCTGGGCATCGGTTGCATCGCCGTGGTGGATCACTACACGGTAGCGAAACGTCAACGATTCACCCTTGGCAATTGTGACACTGCCATCGCGCTTGGGGTCGTGGTAGAAATCGTGCTCACCAAATGGATTCACGGCGAATAATCCATAATCCCGCGCGTGCCAGTAGGTAGGATGCTTGAGGTTGGCAGGATTATCAAAGATCGCGATGCCCAGGGACTCTCCATCAACATCGCCAGAGTAATCCACCCAGTTGGCGCGCTTGCCCCAGATTGCATCCACTCCCACCTTGCCATCCGAATTCACCATCTTGAGATTGGGCTGCGTGAGTCCGTTGACGACGCGAATGGCAAACGTGCCCTCCTTGGTATCTGCCATCTTCAGCGGCACACCCTGATCAGCGGTCAGCGTGAAGACGCAATCGATGATGCGGAAGGAGGCGTCGCCGCTGAAGGTATATTGTTGAGTCTCACCGCCTATCGCCTTGCCGCCGGGGCCCACCAGTTTGAACTCTGCCTTCAGAGTTCCGCTCTTGCCATGGGCGTTAACCTGGTCCAGCTTCACGAACACGGTTCGACCGGTGGGCAACTCCCCTGCAGTGGGATAATACACCCCGTTGGCAGTCTGCGCGGCCTTGTTGGCTGTTCCCTCTCCCCAGAAATCAACTCCATTGATATCGCCATGGGCAAAAAACAGTCCGCGATGATGCGGATGGTCATGGCGCTCCCCGGGAATATCTGTCCGCATGGGGAAACCGCGAGTCACCACCGTGCCCTGCGCCGAATGCAAAGGCGCCATGTAAGGCTTGGGCGATTTGGGACCAAAATAGTAAGTGGTGAAGTCCTTTCCCCCAATGATCACCTCGACGGAATCCGCCCGCTCTTGGAACTTCACCGGTTCACCCGCAGCCGCCAGATGAGCACATGGCAGCAGAATTACAAGCGCCAGCAGAGATCCGGTCTTTTGAAAGCACGTCATGTAACAAAGCCTCTCAATCGAAGAGTAGTGGCAACCACGGTTTCAGCTCAATCTTGGAGGCGGCAATCCCGGCGCACTCACCTCACCGACTCCGTGAAGTACCACAAAAATAGTTGTCACTTATAGTGGATTTCCGCCGCGTTGTAAAGAAAATTTTCTATTTACACTGAAAATACACATAAAATTGCGCCTCATTCGGCCACCGATTCTGTGACAATTTTGATTGCACACCCCAGGAAGAGCCCGGATCCGGCCGTTTAGAACAACCCTGATTGGCCCGCTTGGATAGGTAGAAGGATTCAGAGCATACCGTATACTGCCGTAAATATCCACAAAAACAACGATTTATCCCTTTTCCGAAGTTTCCCTTTGTCCTGACCTGGTCTTTATGGAGTGGGGTCCTATGTGGATAGTACCTCTTACGCGAAGCCGCTTGGATAAATCTTGAAAATTTTCAGGCGTTGTCGTAAATTCTAACCGGTTTCATGAACCAGTCCGTTTAAGTCCTAGCATTGTCTGGATCTATCAGGAGGCGGAGGTTATGACCTTCCGCCCGCACCGAAAGGGTTGATTGAAAAAGAAAAGGCCAAAAACGAAGATCAAACTTCAGGATGTCGCCCGCGCCGCTGGCCTCAGCAATGCCACCGTCTCGCGTGTCTTAAGCGGCAGTGAGCGCGTGCGGCCGAACCTCCATGAACGGGTAATAAAGACGGCCCTGAGTTTGGGATTTGATCTGAACCGCAGCAACGATTCTCCCATCATTGCGTTCCTGCTTTGCAATCGCGCCGTGCTGCATCCCTTCCACTCCGCCGTATTAATGGGTGCGGAGGCCCACTGCGCCGCCAACGATTTTGGCGTCTTGTTTTTGCCCATGCAATACTCGCCCAAGCTTGCCTGGAAAGAACTTCACATCCCCCGGCTTCTGCAAAACCGCAAGATAGTTCGCGGGGTAATTGCCGCAGGGACAAATTCCCAAAACCTGCTCGATGCACTGACGGATCGCGGTCTGCCCATCGTCTGCCTCGGTAACAACATTGTGGGCGACTGGCACAGCGACAAATACAATGCTGTCTTCTTTGACGACATTGGCGGCGCGCAGGAAGCTACAAGTTACTTGCTTTCCCTTGGGCACCGGGAGATCTGGTGCATTGGCAACTGCCAGCTTCCCTGGTTTGCCCGCCGTCAGGAGGGTTATCGCCAAGCGATGCACGATGCCGGCCTTTCGCCTCTCATTCGTGACCTGAATATCGAAAATTCCGAAGACCTGGGATACTTGGCCACCAAATCGATTCTCAGCGAAGGCCGGGCGATGACGGCGATTCTCGCCGGCGACGACACGACTGCCCGTGGTGCTTACCGTGCCCTCGCAGACCATGGCCTTAAGATTCCAGCTGATGTCAGCGTGATTGGGGTGAATGATACCATCGAGGCTTCTGCGCTCGTTCCCCCGCTGACCTCCGTGCGCGTCTTTACTGACCAACTCGGCAAGCAGATGGCGGAACTGCTCCTCAAACAAATCTCGCGCCTGGATGTTAAACCGCAGGTTGTGATGCTTCCCACGAGGCTGATTCGCCGGGAATCTTGCCGTGAACTTACGCAGAACGAGAGGGCCGCTTTCAAAGAAGAAGTGCACGCAAGCTAAGGCCTGCCCCGCCTGAAGTAATTTTGTGCCGCGGCCACGCATAGGAATACTTGAGGTGGCCGGGCGAGGGATTGATCACAGCAGTGAAAGTGGGGCTGGAGCGATGCGGGGAAATTTCACCGCAGAACCAGCGACCGTTACGCATCAAAATTAGTCCTTTTTTCTGGAGGTCAAGTTCAAATGGATTCAGCTCAATTGGCGCATCTTTATGATTTCAGCGGGAAGACGATTGTGGTTACGGGGGGAACGGGAATTCTAGGGAGAGAAATGGCCCTGACCCTGGTGGGCTGCGGGGCGAATGTGGCGATCCTTGGCCGCAACATGGACGCAGCCAAACGCATTCTGGATCTAATGGGGCCGCGCGCCAGTCAGGCGGTAGCGGTTCAGGCCGACGTGGTGAGCCAAGACAGCCTGCGCGAGGCCGCCAAGACTATCAAGTCACGTTTCGGAACAATTTACGGTCTGTTGAACGCGGCGGGGGGGAACAAACCACTGGCCACCACAAGCCCCAATCTCTCTTTCTTTGACCTGCCTGCTGACGCCGTGCGGGATGTGTTTGATCTGAACTTGATGGGCACCGTGCTGCCAACGCAAGTGTTCGGAAAGATGATGGCGGAAAAAGGCGAAGGGGTCATCCTGAACGTCTCTTCCATGAGCGCCATCCGCCCCTTGACGCGCGTCATGGCCTATTCCGCGGCGAAGGCGGCAGTCGACAGCTTTACACAGTGGCTTGCTGTGCACATGGCCCGCGGATATTCGGCAAAGATTCGCGTCAACGCCATCGCGCCGGGCTTTTTTCTCACCCAGCAAAACAAGTTCATCCTGACCGATGAAAAGACGGGCGAACTCACTGCCCGCGGCAACTCAATTATTGAGCACACCGCCATGGGACGCTTCGGCCAGCCGGAGGATCTGCTGGGAGCGGTGCTGTGGCTTCTGTCGCCTGCCTCAGAGTTTGTCACCGGAATCGTCGTTCCCGTTGATGGAGGGTTTTCGGCATTTGGGGGCGTTTGAATGCCAAAAGGAAGATCAAGCGCCCCTTGATGTACGCATCATTCGCCAATGAAGACGGGCTTGATGTGACGGGTGAAGAGGTTTTCAGTGACGTTCTTCGCAATCGTCGTTTCCATCACTGACAAGAGATCGATGTAACGAGTTCCCATTTTTGCCGCCACTTTAAAACCCACGTGGAGAAGTTGCCGCAGGCTATTGTTGTAACCCGGGCACTTGGGGTTGTGACGCAGGGCGGACACAAACTGCTCCGATGACCACTGGGCTACTGCAGATGGCGAGGGCAGTTTGGCGGGATCGATATCGATCACCGTCGCATAAGGCGCGCACAGTTCCGCGCGATGGGCATAGGCCTCGGCGTAAATTTCCTTGGCCATGTCCAGCCCCTCGCCGCCGGCCTCTGCCAGGCCAATCAACTCTTCCAGCCAGGTGGTTCCCGCGGTTTTTAAATGCACTCCCGCATCGAACTTCTTAATTGCCCGATGAATGGGCGCGTAGATGGAAAACTTATCGCTGCCGGAATGAACGCTCAGCTTCAGGCTGCCCGGTAATCCATACTGCCGGATAGCAAAAGCAATCGCGGCGATGTCGCTCGAGAATTCTTCACTGAATTTCTCCAGATCACCAACATAATCTACGCCTTTGTTGAACCGGCCGGTAAATTTCGGCGCGATGGTTTGAATCGCGATCCCCTGATCCGCCACGGCGGCAAGGATGATGAGCAATTCCACCGGAGTCTGGGGAGAATCGGTCTCATCCATCGACACTTCGGTAATGAATTGCCCTTTGCCCTTCTTCTGCTGAATGTGACGGTAAATCACGCCAGCTTCCTGAACCGCCGCGAGGTACTTGCCCGCAACCCGGACTACGGCGTCGGTGCTAATGCGAAAGGGTTGATCGACGCCAGGAATGCGTAACTCTCCCACCAGTTCCGGATGCCGCTTTACGAACGCCTCCACAGCGCCGGCGTCAGACGCCTGGCCAATCAAATCAGCAACGTCGATGGTGTAGAAATCACATGCATCGATAAACTTGTCCACCGTCTTAATGTTGATGTGGTCGGCATCCACGAAATAGGGCTTGGTCCAGCGCAGCGCTTTCACCGCCTGATCGGCCGCCGCGCGGGCACTGGCAGGAGCAGATCCGATGATGGTGTGTTCGCGGTTCGACTTATTCCACACAGGAATAACCTCAACACCCCGCTCGGCCGCCAAAACACAGGCATGTAGTTGAGCTTTGCCCTGATGTGAAAACCTATCGCCAACTCCGATTGAATATTTTGCAAGTAAGAGTGCACTGTCCATGAAATTCTCCCTAATAAATTTTCCAGTTGATCCTGCCCCGCCCAAACTGTCTTCAACCTGAAGTAAGATGCTGCTGAATATCGGCGGAAGTCTTCCAACCATCGGCGTTTGCCCGAGGCGTTGAATAGTCCGGAGGGCGCTGGCCAGCTTACCAGAATTTCTTGATTCTGTGTAATCACCCCGAACCCTCTCGACTCAGGATTGGTCATTGTGTCAGATACCGTTCTAACAAGACCGGCCCGGTCGATTTGGGCGAATTCCCGGTAGGCATGCGAAGCCGAGGGTAAAGAGGCCTGATGCAATCTTAAGGGCCACCTCCGGCAAAATCTTGGGGGCCACGCGCTCCCCAGCACTGCCGGGACATAGTCCCTAATTTAGAAAATTGGCGAAATGGCCTGAATTGATTGAATGGCGTCCCCGACGGGATTNNCGTGTTATCGCCGTGAAAGGGCGTTTCAGGGCTTTTCCGGCCCCGTACCAAATGCCTATTATATCGCTAAATGCCTGAATATGAAGGATCGTCACTGGCGACTTCTCCGGAAACGGGGCATTTCCGATCTGATTCTAAGCAACCTGAAAGCAACCGGGGAAGGGCTTCCTCTTGGCGCAGTTCAGCAATACGCCAGTCGCGGCTAGGTCGTTAATGATGTTGTTAACGAGTGAAATCGTCAAATGCACAGGCAGCAGTGAGTAGAACAGTGGGCACGAGTTCAGAGTGCTGCCTGTCGCACAAAACCTCCCTGTTGAGAAAGCGAGGCTTTGAGCTTCAGGCAGTATTCATTGTCTGGCTCCATTTGAAGTCCCTGTTCAATCAAAAGCGCCGCAGCTTCTTGTTCTCCTAGACGGCGGTAGAGCCAGGCGAGTCTCGAACAATCAGTAGCGTCGCCCTCTTTGTCGATTCGGGAAGCTAAAGTGTCTACCAACTTTCTGATCTGAAGCTTTATGTCATAAATGTCAAGGAACTGGTGAAACCGGAGAAGATTGTTTAGTCGGTTTGCAGCATTGCTGAGTTGGTCAAATGGTATATCGGGCAGCTGGCTTATTTCGACCACCGAGTGTATCTCTCCAAGCCAGTCTTCCGAAAGACGGCAGTACTCGGCCAGCCTCAACCATGCATCTAGTTGACCTTTGCTCCTAGGGGTTGCCTCCAAATATCGACCCACAGCTTCTTTTGCCCGGTCTATCCCTTTGTCGAGACCTGATTCCTCGAATAAACGGGCAAGAATCAACCATGCCGGAGGATACTTTTGGGCAACAAACTGCATTGAGGATGCCCGTTAGTTCGTAGAAA
>PLSX01000065.1 GCA_003165315.1 Acidobacteriota bacterium | reverse complement strand
CCGCTTCCTGCCCGATAAGGCGATCGACCTGATTGACGAAGCCGCTTCCGGCCTGCGCATTGAGATCGACTCCATGCCGGTCGAGATCGACCAGATTGAGCGCCGCGTGACCCAGCTTGAAATCGAGCGGCAGGCGTTGCGTAAGGAAGACGACTCAGCCGGACGCGAGCGTTTGCAGGTGTTAGAAAAGGAACTGGCGGGGCTCAAGGAGAAATCCAACCGGTTGAAATTGCGCTGGAAATCAGAAAAAGAGGTCATTGCCAATATTGGCAAGCTGAAGGAAGCCATTGAGCAGGCGAAGATCGAAGAGGCACGCGTCACCCGCGAGGGCGATCTGAACAAGGCGGCGGAAATCCGCTACGGCAAGCTCGTGAGTCTGGAAAAGGAACTTGCCGCAGCCAATGCCAAGCTGGAGGGCATCGACAAGACCGGCCGCATGCTGAAGCAAGTCGTGGATGAGGAGGACGTGGCGCGCGTGGTTTCGCGTTGGACACACATTCCCGTCACCAAGATGCTGGAAGGCGAAGTGGCGAAGCTCGTCAAGATGGAAGAGCGCTTGCGGAAGCGGGTGGTGGGACAGGAAGATGGATTGCGCCTGGTGGCGAATGCCGTGCGCCGCAGCCGTGCAGGGTTGTCGGACCCGCACCGCCCCATCGGGTCGTTTCTGTTCCTCGGACCCACAGGGGTGGGCAAGACGGAGCTGGCTCGAGCGCTGGCGGAATTCCTTTTCGATGACGAGCGCGCCATGCTTCGCATTGACATGTCAGAATATATGGAGAAACACGCGGTGGCGCGGTTGATCGGCGCGCCGCCAGGATACGTCGGTTACGAGGAAGGCGGCCAGTTGACCGAACTGGTGCGGCGCCGGCCGTATGCGGTGCTGCTCTTCGATGAAATCGAGAAGGCGCATTCCGACGTCTTCAACATCTTTTTGCAGATTCTCGAAGACGGACGCCTGACCGACGGCAAGGGTCGAACCGTGGACTTCAAGAACACGGTGATCATCATGACCTCGAACATCGGCAGCCACTTTATTCACGAAGCCATGAACGGGGTCGATCATGCGATTGGCATGACCACCAAGCCCGGAGGCAGGGTCAGTGAGGCGGGAACTCTGAGTGACGAGCTGCGCAAGAAGATTCAAGACACGCTGCTCCAACACTTCCGGCCAGAGTTCCTGAACCGGATCGATGAGGTTGTAATCTTTAACGCCTTGGGCAAGGCGGAAATTGAGAGAATCATCGACTTGCAGCTTGAGCGTTTACGCCATCAGCTCACCGAACGCAAGATTGAAATCACGCTGACGAAGAAGGCTCACGAGCTGCTCTTCCAGCAGGGTTACGATCCGCAGTTCGGAGCGCGTCCACTGAAGCGGGCGATTCAGCGGCTCATCCAGGACCCGCTCGCCATGAAATTGCTCAATGGCGAAGTGGTTCCCGGCGAATCCCTGACCATCGATGGCGACCTGAAGCAGGGGCAGATGACCTTCGAGCCGGCGGCCGCGAAGGCAGCCAAGCAATCGTAAAAGACAGGCTGGTAGCGCGGAGGCATTTGGCTCGGGGCCTAATTCCTCCGCGACTCTTACTCGTTGGTTGGCAATAAACAGGTCGAGATGCCGATTCTGGGAGTCTCAAAGGAAAGTAACCTGCGCTTACCTCGGCGCCGCCTGACGGGCCTTTTGCCCTACATGGTGGGAACCCTGCTGAGGCAAGTGTACCGACTCTGTGAATCTCAGGATGGCACGGAGGGCTCCATTCACGGCGGCTTCGGTGGGAAAGGCCTTGGCCAGTTCGGGGTCGAGGAGAATGAGGTTGGTACCCGTGCGATATCGCTTCGCGTGTTTGCCGCGAACGCCACCCTTCATCGTTGCGAAATCGTACTGCGGGCGCATGCCATTTACGGTTTTTCGATTTTTTTCGGATCCCATATAAATATCACAGTTCCATTATAGTCTCTGTCGGAACGTCTGCTTTGGACTTTTGAGATTCAACCGCGCGCCCTTTGGAGAAGGAAGGTATTTCATGAAAATGCCCGTGCTTTTCGTTGGTCACGGTTCGCCGATGAATGCCATTGAGCAGAACCGGTTCACCGAGACCTTATCGGGGCTGGCCCAGCGGCTGCCGCGTCCGAAGGCCGTTTGCGTCGTCTCGGCGCACTGGGTAACGCGAGGATCCGAAGTTCTGACGGTGGCCAAGCCGCGTACCATTCATGACTTTTATGGATTTCCGGCGCCGCTCTATCAAATGGAATACCCCGCCCCGGGCGCGCCCACTGAAGCCAAACGCGTGGCGGGTGAACTGAAGATCAAGCCGGACGAAACGTGGGGTTTTGACCACGGCGGCTGGAGTGTTTTGTGTCACCTGTATCCCGAAGCTGATATTCCCGTGTTTCAGGTTAGTCTTGACGACGGCCGCAGTTTGGCAGGCCACATTGAACTCGGCGCCGAGCTTGCCCGCTTGCGCAACCGTGGCGTTTTGATCTTGGGAAGTGGCAACATTGTGCATAATCTCCGCCGCCTTGAGGGCGATAAGGACGCCGAACCCTATCCCTGGACCGTCGAATTTGACTCGAAGGTGAAGAACGCCCTCGAGATCCGCGACGTCACTTCACTGGCAGCGCCTGAGCACTGGGGCAAGCCGCTAGCTGCATTGGCGCATCCCACGCTGGAGCACTACGTACCACTGCTCTACTGCATGGGGAGCACGACGGAGCGCGACGCGGTGAGTTATCCTTACGAAGGGTTTGAATACGGCAGCCTTTCGATGCGCATGGTCCTGTTCGGCGGGGAGAATGAATCAGCCCCCCACTCGATTTGAGGTGACACCAGGACTTGTGCGAGCATCCAATAGGTGAGGGAAGATTAGGAAAGAGGGACCATGTGGAACAATCTTAAAACGACTGTCTTGCTTGCTGCCATGACCGGCTTGGTGTTGGTCATTGGGGAGTGGTGGGGCGGACAGAACGGCCTCATCTTCGCATTAGTGCTCGCCGCGGTCATGAATCTTGGCAGCTATTTCTTTTCTGACAAGATTGCCCTTGCATCTTCCGGCGCACAGCCGATTTCCCGCGAGGAAGGACCGCGCATCTACCAGATTGTCGAACGCCTCGCCGCCAAGGCCAATATTCCCGTCCCCAAGATCTACATGATTCCCACCGATTCGCCCAACGCTTTTGCCACGGGCCGCAACCCCAACCACGCCGCAGTGGCGGTGACGCACGGCATACTCGATATTTGCGACGATGAGGAAATTGAAGGTGTGCTGGCGCATGAGTTGGGCCACGTTAAGAATCGCGACATCTTGACCAGCGCAGTTGTAGCCACTCTGGCGGGTGCGATTACCATGATTGCCCGCATGCTGATGTATGCCGAGATGTTTGGAGGATTTGGCGGTGGCGGACGCAATGATGATCGCCGCGGCGGGGCAATTTCCGGCCTCGCCATGATGATTCTGGCGCCTCTCGCGGCCATGCTGATTCAACTGGCCATTTCACGGTCGCGCGAATACGAAGCAGACCACACCGGCGCGGAAATTACGGGCAACCCCATGGGCCTTGCTCGGGCCCTCGACAAGATCGATAAGTGGTCAAAGCGTATCCCTATGGATGTCGCCCCCTCGATGGCACACCTCTACATCCTTCAGCCGCTTACATCCGGCGCCATCTTTTCCAGCCTGTTCGCCACCCATCCGCCCATCCCCAAGCGCATTGAGCGGCTGATCGGACGGGATTTCGTTTAGAGACGAAAAAGATCATGTTGTCAGACGCTTGCCTGCGCATATGGAATCGCGTTACGATAAGAGCGATATCCTAGTAAATAGCAAGGTGATACGCCGCCGGCTCCAAAAACGAGCCGGCTTTTGTTTTCAGGGCAGTGGGAAGACGCTTAAAGAGAATCCAGTCATTCAAGCGGCAACGCATATAATCCGCTGACTCTTGGGCGCGGCGAAACTATGTTGCACGATAAGCTCGGGCGCGAAATCCACGACTTGCGCATTTCGGTGACGGACCGCTGCAACTTCAGTTGCGTATACTGCAAGTCTGCCGATCCGAAGAATTATGTTCCCCACCGCGATCTGCTGACCTGGGAGGAATTTCTGCGGCTCAGTCGCGTCCTGGTTGGGCTAGGGATTCGCAAGATTCGTGTGACGGGTGGTGAACCATTGCTGCGCGAGGGTGTGGTCGATTTCATTACACGCCTCCGTGACATCAAGGGGCTAGAGGATGTGGCGCTGACCACCAATGGGTACCTGTTGCCGGAGATGGCGCGGGATCTGGCGGCCGCTGGATCTCCCCGAGTCACGGTCAGCCTCGATTCAACCAACCCGGAAAAATTCACCAAGATCACCCGCACCCTGCGCTCCTACGAAAAAGTCATGGCGGGGATTGACGCTGCTCTGGATGCAGGCCTGCGCCCCGTGAAGGTGAATATCGTCCTGGTACGTGGTTTCAACGACGATGAGATCGTGGATTTTGCCCGTCTGGCCCGCCGCCGCGACATCGTGGTGCGATTCATTGAGTTCATGCCGCTGGATGCCGATCATGCCTGGAAGCGCGAACTGGTGGTGACGGCAAAGGAAATTGTGCACGCCATCCAGCCGGTATTTTCGCTAGAAGAGATCGCCCGCCACTCGCCCAGTGAAACGGCCCTTCGGTATCGCTTCACCGACGGCCAGGGCGAAATCGGCATCATCGCTCCGGTTTCGATTCCATTTTGCGGGCAGTGCAGCCGCATCCGGATCACTGCGGATGGCAAGTTGCGCACCTGCCTGTTTTCGCTCAATGAGCATGATGTGCGGCACCTGGTCCGCAACGGCGCCACCGACCACCACATTGCCCGTTTCATGGAGAATGTGGTGCACCAAAAGGAACCCAGCCATCGCATCAACGAACCGGATTTTGTCCAACCTTCGCGCACTATGGTTTACATTGGAGGGTGAAAGGACGGGACAAGGGATAAGGGACAAGAGATTCATGTCCGCTTTTTTTCCCGCGCGGCGCTAACTAGGGGGCTCAAAAAGCTCAAGTTCAAAAGTCCGGCAACGGCCTTGTCCCGTGCCCATTGTCCCAATTCTGCTAGAATAGAAATCGAGTCTTTATGGCTACGGCAACCCTCGATACGCTGCTCGCCAATTACGCAGATCTCTCCGCGCGGGAGCTTGACGACCGCATTGCGCGGGCCAAGTGTGAACTCGGTTCACGCCTGGTGATTCTGGGGCACCATTATCAGCGCGATGAGGTGGTGAAATTTGCCGATTACCGAGGCGATTCCCTGCGCCTATCGCAGCTTGCCGCCGGCCGCCCCGAGGCCGAGTACATTGTTTTCTGCGGCGTTCATTTTATGGCGGAAAGCGCCGACATTCTGAGCGGCGACCACCAGACGGTGATTCTTCCTGACCTGAACGCAGGCTGCTCCATGGCGGATATGGCCAACCTGGAGCAGGTTGAGGTTTGCTGGGAGGCCCTGACGGCGGCAAACAGCGGCAAGATCTTGCCCGTTACCTACATCAACTCCACCGCGGCCATCAAGGCCTTTGTGGGGCGGAACGGCGGCGCGGTTTGCACTTCCTCCAACGCCCGCAAGGTGATGGAATGGGCACTGGCGCGCGGGGAAAAGGCGCTCTTCCTGCCGGACGAGCATCTGGGCCGCAATACGGGTTATGGGTTGGGAATTCCCCTGGAACAGATGGCGGTGTGGAATCCGCGCGAAGTAGATGGCGGACTCACTGGCGATCAAATCGGGGACTCGCGCATATTTTTATGGAAGGGCCACTGCTCGGTGCATATGCGTTTCAGCCCTGAACATGTGGAGCATGCGCGCAAGGCCCATCCCGGCATTCGAGTGATCGCCCATCCGGAATGTTCATGGGAAGTCTGCCAGGCCGCCGACGAGGTGGGCTCGACGGAATACATCATCAAGCGCATCGTTGAAGCTCCTCCGGGAAGCGCATGGGCAGTGGGCACGGAGATTCATATGATTCGCCGCTTGGCTCACGAGCACCCTGACCGGATGGTGGTCTCTCTCGACGACTGTGTTTGTATGTGCAGCACCATGTTTCGAATCTCGCCCCAGCATCTTTGCTGGACGCTGGAAAGCTTGTGCTCCGGCCGGGTTGTGAACCGCATCCAGGTGGACCCCGAGACGAAGGGCTGGGCGCTGGTGGCTTTGAATCGCATGTTGGAGATCAGGTAAGAAGTTGAAAGTCGAAAGCTGAAAGACCTGTTTGGCATTTTGGCTCCTGACTTTTGACTTTCGACTTTTGACTTCGCCTATGGCCGACAAATATTTCGATCGCAAAGAGGCTGAAGGCCTTCTCAGCACCATCGCGCCCTGGTTGGAAGAAGCCCGGAGCGAGAAGCAAACGATTGAGGCCTTCAAGAACGAATTGGCGCAGGTTGCATCTCGCATCATGGTGATGGGGGGAACCTCACCGTCTCTCGGCGAACTTCTGCGGAAAAAGACCGAGCATGACGAGGCATCTGAACGTCTGGTTGAGATCGTGAATCGCATTCAGGAAACCGGCGTCCTGGTGAAAGACCTCGATATCGGCCTGGTGGATTTTCCCAGCCTCCTTGAAGGAGAAGAGATTTATCTCTGCTGGAAGCTCGGTGAAGACCACATTGCATTTTGGCATGGAATTGACGAAGGATTCACCGGCCGCAAGCCTCTTGACGAACCCAAGACAGGGCGCACGCCACCGCAAGGCCCCCGGTTGCAATAGAATTGTACATCAGGGCGGGCTGCGAATTACCGCACCCTTCCATCCCTCTACGGTCTCAAGAAGGACTCGAATATCCACTTCCATGAAGCGGGGAACACTGTCTTAGTTGACGTGAATCCCGTAGTAGATGAGAGCGTCCATGAGCCATGAAAATTCCGGCAACGAACTGGCAAAGGCCGCAAGCTCCTATCTGCGCTCCGCCGCGCATCAGCCCGTCAAGTGGCACGAATGGAACGCGGAAGCGTTCGCACTGGCGAAAGCGCAGGATAAGCCCATCCTTCTCGATATTGGAGCCGTGTGGTGCCATTGGTGCCACGTGATGGACCGAGAGAGTTATGAGAATGCGGACGTTGCGCGCATCATCAATGAGTCGTTCATTCCAGTGAAGGTTGATCGCGACGAGCGCCCGGACATTGACTCCCGCTATCAGGTGGCGGTTAGCGCCTTGACGGGGCAGGGAGGTTGGCCGCTTACGGCTTTTTTAACCCCTGACGGCAAACCGTTTTTTGGAGGCACCTACTTTCCGCCCGATGATCGTGGCGGCCGGCCCGGAATGAAGCGCCTGCTGGAAGCCATCGCGCACAATTACCATACCGAGCGTGACAAAATCCACGATAGCGCCGCAAAAATTGCCGGGGCACTAGGCGAGGTGGAACATTTTAAGTCGGGCGGAGAGCCAGCGGACGAGCTGTTGGTCAAGGCGATTGTGGAAAGCATCGGCGGCATGTTCGACGCGCAGAACGGTGGCTTTGGCAGCTCTCCCAAGTTTCCCCACCCCACCGCCATCGATCTACTGATGGAAGTTCATCTTTCGACCCGGCAGGACTGGCCCCTGAACATGGTGACCTCCACTCTGGAGCATATGGGACGGGGCGGAGTGTACGACCAGATTGGCGGCGGCTTCCACCGCTACTCCGTGGATGAGCGCTGGGTTGTTCCTCACTTTGAGAAGATGTCCTATGACAATGCCGGCCTGTTGGGAAATTACCTCCGCGCCTATCAGATTACCAGGAATGAGTTCTTTCGAGAGATTGCCCTCGGAATCCTCAGGTTCCTGGAAAGCGTGCTATCGCATCGCGAGGCAGGCTTCTACGCCAGTCAGGATGCGGACATCAATCTTGATGACGATGGGGACTACTTCACTTGGACGCTGGATGAGTTGAAGGCAGTGCTCGACGAGCCCGAGGCCAGTGTGGCGGTTCTTTACTACCACGTCGAAGCGCAAGGTGAAATGCACCACAATCCCGCCAAGAATGTGCTCTTTATTGACCAACCCCTCAGCGCCATCGCAGCACGCCTGAATCTGGACGAAGCGAAGGTTGAGGAGCTTTTGGCCAACTCCCAGCGAAAAATGGCCGATGCCCGCGCCCGGCGGCAGATGCCCTTCATCGACAAGTCGATCTACACAAGTTGGAACGGGATGCTGATTTCCGCCCTGTTGGAAGCGTATCGAGTGCTGGGATTGTCCGGTGAACGCGACCGCGCCCTGGCGACGCTCGATCTTTTGATGGCCAAGGCTTACGACCGCGAAAAGGGCATGTTCCATTCGCTGGTGGGGGACTTCCCACGAATTGAGGGTTTACTGGAAGATCAGGTCTTCATCATCGCCGCATTGCTGGATGCCTATGAGATTACGGGAACCCGTACTTACTTTGACCGCGCCTTGGAGTTGATGGAAATCACGGTGCGTCGTTTCTGGGATCAAAAAGAAGGCGGGTTTTTCGACACCGCCCAGGACCTTGAGGACCGCCACGGCAGCCTGACCACGCAGCGCAAGCCCTTTCAGGACTCACCTACCCCCGCGCCGAATGCGGTTGCGGCGTTCGTGCTCGACCGGCTGGATATTCTTGCCGACCGCGAAGACTTTGGTGAGAAGGCGGAAGTGACGCTGGCGCTCTTTGCCTCCAAGGGCGGTCAATACGGCCTGTTCGCGGCTACTTACGGTCTGGCGCTGCTGCATCATCTGCGTGCGCCAACGGATGTGGTAGTGGTGGGCGAAGCCGGTGATGGCCGTACCACAAAACTCCTTCGCGCCGCATACGATGCGCCGCGGGCCGGCAAACGCGTGTTCGCTTTCTCCCCCGACGTCGTGAAGGCCCACAACCTGCCCGCGGGTCTGGTCGCTACACTGCCCGAATTGCCTTTCGACGGCGTTCCGGTTGCCCTGATCTGCAAGGGCTCGGCCTGCCATCCACCCGTGCAAACGCCTGAAGCCCTTCGCGAACTACTCGTCCCCGCCCCACCCGCCTGACGCGGCAGTTGAGAATCTGTCTATACAAGGCTCGCTGATGGTCGTTTTGCCCAGCCCGGTTCTCCCTGCCTGTAGGCTAAATTTCTTATAGCCGAGGTAATATTTATCATATACTAGTTTTGGAGCCCAGCGCCTGCTGGCGATAGGGTGTTCTCTTGGAGCCGCGCTGCGGATTGGCGCGGTTCCATTCTCATCAACTGGGGAAGATGGCGGGCGAGGAGGCGCAGGACAAAGCTTAGGGCCGAATGCAGATACCGACGGAAAGGAAAATCCAAGAAGAGAACAGATATCCCAATAAGTTTATGAAAAAGCAGAAGTTAGCGCAGATCAAGGGGACTCCTATGTCTTCCCATAAAACGCGAGTCATTGATGATAGGTCTGTCAAATATATCATTTGTAGGCTATTGATAGGCGTAGAATTTGAACGTAAAATGAAGGGACATCCCAATATATTATTGAAAATAAAGGGACGTCTTTTGCAAACGCCGGGTACCCCAATATGTTGAACAAAAATAAGCCACTTATGGGCTTGAACCCAATATATTAGTGAACATAAAGAAGAAATTGGCTTCCCCAGGGGCGAAAAGTGCTGAATCCTGAATTGGAGATTCTGAAAGCCCCGGGCGTGGAGCAAGGACACGAGAATACACCCGCCGAATCCGTTTGGAATTTAGATGCCCCAATGATCCGATGGCCCGATCTTACCCTCTTCTGGGGGGATTTTGATTTGACAATCCAAGGCCCGTTTTCTATCCTAAAAATTGCTACGAAACAATTAATCAGGTCTCGCAGGAAGCCTCGTAAGTTCCGCCCAGGTTTTCCCGGAGCCGTCTAAAATCCAAAAAGGATAAAAGTCATGCCTGGCATCATTAAAGAGCGACTCTTCACCCCCGGCCCCACTCCGCTGCTGATGGACGCACAGATCAGCACGCTGGCGGCCGGCAACGTTCATCACCGCACCGAAGCGTTCCGCAAAATTATGTCGGAGACGCTGACGTTGCTGAAGTACTACTACGATACCCAAAACGATGTGCTGATTTTCGCGAGTTCCGGCACAGGTGCCATGGAAGGCTCGCTCTCCAATCTGCTTTCGCCCGGCGAGCGCATTCTAGTGGGCACGGCCGGTAAATTCGGCGAGCGCTGGCTGGGACTGGCCAAAGCTTACGGTATCGAGGCAGTGATAGTGGAGTCTCCCTACGGCCAACCTGTGAACATTGAGGCTTTGAAAGAGAAGTTAGCCAATGAAGGGCCTTTTCGCGCCGTATACATCCAGGCCACGGAAACATCCACCGCCGTGATGAACAACGTGCGGGCGCTGGGCGAAGCCGTGAAGGCTTATCCAGAGACCGCGCTGGTGGTCGACGCCATTACCGGACTGGGAACCTCCGACCTGCGCGTCGAGGAGTGGGGACTCGACATCGTCATTGGCGGTTCGCAAAAGGCGGCCATGATTCCCCCAGGATTGGCTTTCGTAAGCGTCAGCGAAAAGGCCTGGGGTCTGATTGCCAATTCCAAACTGCCGCGCTTCTACTTCGACTTCGCCAAGGAACGCAAGAATCAGGCGAAGGGCGAGACCGCATACACTCCCGCCACAACACTCGTCATCGGCTTACATGCCGCGCTTGAATACATCAAAAAGCTCGGACGCGAAAATCTGATTGCCAATGCCGCATTGCTGGCGGAGGCTTCACGTGCCGGAGCGGCGGCGTTGGGACTGAAGCTCTTTGCCCAATCTTCTCCCGCCAATGCCGCAACGGCCATTCATGCGCCCGAGGGAATGGATTCCGGGGCCATCGTCAAGGAACTGCGCACGCGGTTTGGAGCCATCATCGCCAATGGCCAGGGCAGCATGAAGGGCCAGATTTTCCGCCTGGCGCACCTCGGTTATTACGATATCGCGGATCTGTTCGCAATCTTCGCCGCCCTGGAAATCGCGTTGCAAAAGCTGGGTCAGAAGGTTGAACTCGGTTCCAGTGTGCGAGCGGTTCAGGAAGTTTATTTAAGCCACGTGAAATAGTGGGCGATTCGCGATTCGTGATGGGTGATTGAATCGGCGCGCGGCGAATGTTATTGAAGAATGGGGAGCAAGTTAAGAAGTGGTGCGGCAACTGACCACTGACGACTGACAACCAATATGAAAATTCTGGTAGCTGACAGTGTTTCGGAAAAAGCCGTTGATATTTTGCGTGAACAGGAAGGCTGGGATGTGGTCTTCCTGCCGAAGAAGATGGGCGCCAATTTGGCGGAAGAAATCGTCGATGCCGACGCACTGATTGTCCGTAGTGCAACCAAAGCGACCGCAGCGTTGCTGGCCAAGGCAGAGCGCCTTCGTGTGATCGGGCGCGCCGGCACGGGTGTTGATAATGTGGATCTTGATGCCGCCACGCAAAAAGGTGTGGTGGTGATGAACACGCCCGGCGGCAATGCTGTTAGCGTGGCGGAACATACCTTGGCGCTGCTCTTGGCGCTGGCCCGGCGCGTCTCCCAAGCCGATGCTTCAATGAAGGCAGGCCGGTGGGATAAGAAAACACTCGAAGGAATAGAACTACGCGGCAAGACCCTGGGCTTGATCGGTCTGGGCCAAATTGGTTCGGACGTGGCCCGCCTGGCGAAAGCCTTTGAGATGCAGGTTATCGCCTATGACCCATACGTTTCTTCCATCGTGGCAGGAGAGTTGGATGTAAAGCTGGCATCGATTGAAGAAGTCTTCAAATCGGCGCACTTCATCAGCCTTCACTGCTCCGCCACGCCTGAGACCCGGCACCTGGTTAATTCCAAGAATCTGGCTCAGGCCCAGTCTGGCCTGCGCATCGTCAACTGCGCTCGGGGCGAGTTGGTCAATGAGGTGGATCTGCTGGCGGCACTCGAAAGTGGACTGGTGGCGGGAGCTGCGCTGGACGTTTTTGAGGTTGAGCCGCCCAAGGATTCAAAACTCGTGGCGCACCCCAACGTGATTGCCACTCCGCACATTGCGGGCTCCACGGAAGAGGCACAGGAGATTGTGGGCATCCGCATCGCGGAGCAAATACGCGATTTTCTCACGACGGGCACGGCGCGAAATGCAGTGAACATGCCAGCCGTTTCCCCCGACCATTACAAGAAGCTTGAACCCTACATTCAGCTCGGCGAGAAGCTGGGAGCCTTTCTGGCGCAGCTCGCTGGTGAACGAATCCGCGAAGTGCGCATCAGCTACGACGGAGGCTTGGCGGAGCTGAACACCCACCTGGTAAAAAATGCCGTTTTGAAGGGCGTGCTGACGCCTGCGCTCTCTGAGCAGGTGAACCTGATCAATGCCGGTGCCTTGGCGCAGAAACGTGGCGTAGAAGTTGGAGAGTTGCGCAGCGCGAGACGCGCAAACTTCTCCAACTCGCTCGGCATAGGAATCTTCACCGAGGGTGAATCCGCCACCGGCGTGGGTATGGTGGGCGTGCGGGGAACGCTTCGCATTCTCGGACTCAACGACATTGATATTGAGGCGCCACTGCGCGGCGTTATCATCTTTATCCGCAATCAGGATGTGCCGGGTGTTATCGGAAGGGTGGGCACAATTCTCGGCAATCGAAACATCAACATTGCCACTTTCACCTTGGGACGCAACTCGCAAACTCAGCAAGCCATCGCCTTGGTCAATGTGGATAACCACGTGCCCGATGAGGTGCTGCAGGAAATTCGCACCATTCCCGCGGTGACCGTCGCGCAGGTAGTGGAGGTTTAAGCGTATTCATCAGTTATCAGTAACGCCCCCTCAGCTACCAGTTTCGTGTTGGAGGCGGCGGCGACCGCAATTGCTTTCGAGGTTGACTGAGAGGCTGAAATGGCCGCTCCAAAGACGGATTTGTGGAATCTCGATGACCCGGACCTGATCTCAGCCATTGATGAACTACCGTTATGGTCCGCTCACTTTGCCCAGGTGCTCCTGGAAACTGTATTGTACCGGCCAGGCATCGCCGTTCTCGACATTGGCAGCGGTACCGGCTTTCCCGCCCTGGAACTGGCGCAGCGTTTTGGAGCCCGTTCGAATGTTGTGGCTCTGGACCCGTGGAGAGCAGCGACGGACCGCCTGCAGCAAGAAATGCAACAGTACGGAATTGAGAACCTGACGATTTTGAATGCAAGCGCGGAACAAATGCCGTTTGCAGATTCGACCTTCGACTTAATTACCTCCAATAATTGTCTAAATAAGGTGGCGGACCCCAAGCGTGCTTGGCAGGAGTGCTTTCGCGTTTCCAAGCCCGGCGCACAATTGGTGGCGACGGAGAATTTGCCGGGCACCATGGAGGAGTTTTATGAATGCTTTCCAGAAACCTTGCGTGATTTGAATTTGCACGAATATCTCGCTGGCGTGGAGAAGCATATTCACTCGAAACGCAAGCCAATCGAAGAGACGCGGCATCTTATTTCCAACATTGGTTACGAATTGGTGCTAGAACAGTACCCCTATTTCGTCCTGCGTTATGTGAATGGGACGGCGTTCCTGAACCACAGTCTCATCCGGCTGGCGTTCCTCCCGAGTTGGAGGGCTCTGGTGTCGGAGTCGAAACAGGCGAAGGCGTTCGAGCAGGTGGAAGAGAAGCTCAACGCGGTGGCCAAGTCAGAAGGCTCCTTGACGATGACGGTGCCGGTTGTTTGTCTCGATTGCCACAAAGCCGGAGTGGTGTAGGGAAGCGCGCCAGCTTGGTTGGATTCTTCACGTTGTGAAATTAGAAACTCCGAAAGGCAGCACGCTCATGCGAGCCTGGGTTTTCAAGATAAATACCAAGCGCGGGTGGGCGTTCGACAATTATTTTCGATCCCGCAAGCGCGGGGTCTACGCGATGGGTGATGAGGGCTGGATTCGCAGTGCTTCAAGCCTTCGTTACCTTCGCGAAGAAGTAAAACGGGGCGACCTTTTTCTCTGCTATGAGGTTGACCGAAAGCAGGTGGTGGGAATTGCCCGCACCGCCTCCGATGGCCGTGACACTGGCCTGGGTTCCCTGATTGACTTCTGCCCGCCAAGTCAGGCCGTGCGCTTGGAAAATCCTCTTACCCGCAAGCCTGATCTTGACCACATTCTCGCCTTTAGCCCTAAACGCGGCCGAGGCACCGTACAAAGAATCGACACCGACGAATTCCGCCGTTTACGCCGTATTATCACCAAGAAGAATCCCAAACAAATTGAAGTATTGAAACGGCTGCTGAAAGAAGAATAAACTGCTGTCCGTTGTCAATGGTCAGTCGCCAGTATTCAGTCTTGAGAATGGATTGGATTCCACGTAGTCCTCACCGATAAGTCGCACTGACCGTGCACAACGGACTACTGGCAACTGACAAATGACGACTCTTATGAACCGTATCGCACAGTTCTTCAAGTTGCAGGAACACGGCACAACCTTCCAACGCGAGATCCTGGGCGGCGTAACCACGTTTCTCGCGATGTCTTACATCATCTTCGTGCAGCCGGGGGTGCTGTCGGTTTCGGGGATGAACTTTCAGTCGGTGCTCACGGCCACTTGTCTTGCCGCAGCGGCCGCGACCATTCTGATGGGGTTGGCTGCCAACTACCCTGTGGCGCTGGCACCGGGTATGGGAGAGAACTTCTTCTTTGCCTACACGCTTTGTGGCGCAATTCCTCTGGGATTCGGCCTTTCGTGGCAGCAGGCGCTTGCGGCCGTGTTTTTAGCGGGTGTCTTTTTCATTGCCATTACGCTCACGGGCCTGCGCGCGCAGATTGTGAACTCCATTCCCAATTCCCTGAAGTGCAGCATCGCAGCGGGAATCGGACTGTTCATCACCTTTATTGGGCTCGAATATGGCGGACTGGTGACGTCAGCCCCCGGCACGCTAGTGCGTATGGGCGATTTGCGCCAGCCGGTCGTGATTGCCACCGTTGCGGGGCTTTTGTTTATTGTGGTGCTGTTGAGCTTTCGCGTCCGTGGTGCGATCCTGATGGGAATTCTCGCCAGCACCACGATCTGTTTGCTGCTGGGTCTGGTCCACTACCAGGGCTTATTTTCGATGCAACTCCATCTGGCCCCCACATTCTGGAAATTTGATTTGGCGGGGCTGCTAATGGTTCCGCCGGTGCGATTAGGCGCGGCCATCTTTGTGCTATTTTACCTGGCCCTTTTTGATACGGTGGGAACTCTGGTAGGTGTGGGGCAACAGGCAGGGTTGGTGCGAGATGGCAAGTTGCCTCGAGTAGATCGCGCCCTGTTTGCCGATGCTGTGGGAACGACCGTAGGCGCGGCGCTGGGAACTTCCACCATCACCTGCTATATCGAATCTGCGGCGGGCGTTTCCGACGGAGCGCGAACCGGCCTGGCGAGTGTCGTGACGGGTGTATTGCTTGCTGCGTCGCTATTTTTCAGCCCCCTCGCGGCGATGATTGGCGGGGGAGTCAAGGTGGGCGAATCAACTCTTTATCCCACGCTGGCTCCCGCCCTGATCGTAGTGGGTTCGATGATGTTGAGGCCGCTGCGTGAACTTCAGTGGGATGACCCCACAGAATACTTGCCGGCTTTCCTGGTGCTGGTGGGAATTCCGCTGACCTTTAGCATTGCGGATGGAATCGCGTTTGGGCTGATTTCCTACTCAATCGCCAAGCTCGCCACGGGCCGCTGGCGCGAGTGCCCAACGCTTACGTATATCTTCGCGGCACTATTCGTCGTGCAGTTCATGATTCACTAGCAGCGCCGCCTAAACGACGGGGCGTCAGCAGTAAAGTTATGAGTTTCTTTTCACTAGTTGATTTCCGCGCGGGATGCCCTGGCTCAAACGGCAGCTTTGGCCGCAACAGTCCTTTTGCTTCGCATGTCCTTCCAAATATCAATGAAAGGTCTGAGTTCCTGCATCATGGCGCGAAACTGGGGGAAGTTCAGGGACTGCGCGCCGTCGCTCATGGCTTTTTCCGGACACGGATGCATCTCCACAATCAAACCGTCCGCGCCAATCGCGACGGCTGCACGGGACAATGCAGGCACCAGGCTCTGTTTGCCCGCGGCATGGCTCGGGTCCACGATAACGGGCAGATGGGTCAGTTCGTTCAGCACCGGCACAGCAGAGATATCGCAAGTGTTACGCGTGGCGGTTTCAAAAGTACGGATGCCGCGCTCGCAGAGGATTACGTTGGGATTGCCGTGCGCGGTTATATACTCCGCCGACATCAGCAGCTCTTTAATGGTGGAACTCAGTCCGCGCTTCAAGAGGACGGGACGCCCGCATCGGCCCAGCGCCTTGAGGAGCGCGAAGTTCTGCATATTGCGTGCCCCTACTTGCATAATGTCAGCGTAACCGGCGATCAGTGTCACGTCCTGCTCACTCATGACTTCGGTAACGATGGCAAGCCCGGTGGCAGTGCGCGCCTTGGCCAGCAATTTCAGCCCTTCCTCTTCCATTCCCTGGAAGTCATAGGGGGAAGTACGAGGTTTATAGGCGCCGCCGCGAAGAATCTTGCCACCCACGGAAGCCACGAACTCCGCCGCTTCCATGATCTGCTTTTCACTCTCCACCGAGCACGGGCCCGCCATGACGACGAACTGGTCGCCGCCGATGGAAACGCCGTTGATGGGAATCTGCGTGCGCTCCTGCTTGAATTCCCTGCTCACAAATTTGAAGGGCGAAGAGATCCGCACGGCGCTGGCTACACCCGGGGCGACTTCGATCGCTTCCAGGCAATCGCTGACATCGCCCATTCCGATGACTCCAATGACCACGCGCTCTTCCCCCTGAATGGAGTGGACCTTGTACCCAAACTCACGGATGCGCTCGCAAACGTGTTCAATCTGCTCCTGCGTGGCGTCCGGCTTCATGGAAATGATCATTGCCCCGTCCTCCCTATAAATGAAAAAGCCCACTCATTGGGAGTGGGCTGGCCTTGCGATGATGCCTTTTTAGTTCTGACCAACGCCACTCTACCGGATTGGAGTAAAGCTCCAATACCAGTAACCAAAGCTTCCAAACGAGTTGGCGTAGGTGTTAAACATCGAAGCTTCAGTATACAGCAACCCGTAAAGAGCCGCAAGGCTTCTGTTCAAAAGTGTTCAAGAGTGTCTGTTCAAAAGGAGCATATTGAATGAATCGCCGGTCGTTCTTAAAAGTGGGGGGAGTAGGCTTGGCTTTGCCTGTCGCCGATTCTCCTTCAAGTAGCCTGGCAGACGAGCAGCCAACTCCATCCAAGGGAAACCAGCCGCTTCGGGCGCCTGCTGCCACGGAACATGAGTTGCTCCCCGCAATCCCGGAGTCAAACGACCTGGCCAGCCATCGTTTGGTTTACGAATACAGTGAAATCTTTAATCCACCTCCGGCGCAGAATGAATGGGGATATTGCAAATCCACGCGATCCGTTTCCGGAATCACTGCCATTCTATTTCCCCCCTATGCTTGCTGCGGAGCGCCGTCCATACCCACTCCGGGCGGAGAAATCTCTCCCGGCAACCTCATAACCTGTGAGCTTTTTCTGAACGGGCGGATCCTCTCATCCTATCCTCTTCCGGAAGCAAGAGTGGCTTATACCTGGTATCCCCACTGCATCCGGCGCGAGACTCAAGCTGGAGGCATCCGTTTCACTACAGAGACCTTCATGCCCTCCCGCCAAAAGGCTGTGGCGGAGGAGATTAGGGTATTGAACGAAAGCCACGAGCGGCGCAAGCTTACGTTGGGCTTTGATCTGCGCGCCGGCGTGACTCACAAAGATGATCTCTGGTATTCAGGGGTTCCGGCCGAAGCGGATGACCGCCTCACGCCGAACGCATCCGATGGATACATCGCTTTCGAGTCGGTTCACACTCGCGCAGTTTCTGTGCAGGGCATTGCTCCACCGCCCAATCGTATTGAACAAGGTCGCATGCTCACTTATGAGTTCACCTTGAATCCGGGGGAATTTCGCGTCTTCCGATATGTCAACGTTATAGGGGATGATCCTAATTCAGTGAGCGAGGATTACGCGCGCCTTCAGGCAGGATTCTCAAGATTACAGAAAGATGCGGAGAATACAGTCAATTCCAGAATTCGTTCCGCCTTCACCCCGGGGAACTCAGAATTTTCAGGATCGGTGCCCCAAATCGTTACTCGCGATCCGGCACTCTGGAAACTTTATCACGCAGGATTCCTGGATGTGCTCCTAGCGCGGCGCGTCTCACCCGGATCTGTCTATGGACCCACCTACGTTACGGTCCCGCAGGATACTCCGACGGTCAGTTACGTTTGGGACACCATGATGGCATCACTGGGCATGGCCCTTCTGGACCCAGCTGCACTCCGCACCCTGCTGGAAACCTGGCTCGCGGCAGGTGGCATGGAGAATCACTACGGCACCGACTTTCTTTCAGGTAAAGGTGTGGGTCCTTGGTATGCCGCTAACGATATGGGCATCCTGCGCTGCGCCCACGATTATCTTCGCGTAACAGGTGACTTCCTGTGGCTGGACAAAGAGATTGAGGGAAAGATTGTGCTGGAGCATCTGGTGGCGCGCGCCCTGCATTGGAAGCAACTCGACCGGTACGGGCATGGGTTGGGGGACTATGGCGGCATTGATTATCTGCTGGAAGCAGTGAGCACCTACACGCATGAAGTGGCTGCAATGAATGCGGGGAATGTCTACGGCATGCGGTTCGTCGCATCATTGCTCGATCGGCACGGGGATTCTTCCCGCGCCGCGCAATTCCGGTCAGAGGCCAAGGACCTTGCGGGGCGCATCAATCGACTCCTTTATGTCGATGGAAAAGGGTGGTGGAAATGCGGGCAGAGCGACGGAACTTTTGTGGAAGTTCGCCACTGCCACGATTTGCTTACGGTTCTTGATACGATGTTTGAGGATTTAAGTGATCGGCAAAAGCAGGAGATGGCGAAGTTCTTCTGGAATGAGCTCTACACGCCGCTCTGGATGCACGCCCTCTCGCCCGGGGATGCCGATGCCAGTTGGAAACCCGGAGCCTCGCGTGGCCTTCGCTCCGACCACACCTGGATTGGCGCTTACATCGCCTGGCCACCCATGACGGCCCGGGGACTTTACAAGATCGGGGCCTCCCCCCGGCTGGCGGCTTGGGTAAAGCGCCTCTCCGTGACTGCCAACCAGGGAACTTTTGGACAAGCGCATTTTGTGGAGACCACTTTTCCGCATGATGCCGGAGGAGCGCGCAAGGACCCGGCTGGTGGCTGGTCTGAGGTTGCGGGCGGCAGTTTCATGAACATGGTGATTGACACACTATTTGGAGCGGATTTGACCCTCGACCACGGGATCCAAGTCAATTCCCACCTCAACGATTTTGATCCAAAGGCCAAATTAGTGAAGCTGAATTACCAGGGGAAAAGTTACACGATTTCAAGCGCGGGAGTTGAACCTACACTTTGACGGATGGATCGATAAGCAAAAACGCCCAGACGCGAGAGGCGTGCAAAGATGAAATTCTGTGTCTTCTTCGCACGCCTCTTGCGTCTGGGGGGAAATTCCTTTGTCAGCCCAACGCTTTGCTCAGGCAGCGCGGGGGGTATCGAATTTGAGCTTCTCGGCGGGAGGCATTCGCACATCCCAAGCCAGGCCCACTGATTTCAGCAGGCGAATGAAGCCGTAAGCAAGATCGAATTCCCAGGCGCGAAGTCCATGGCGCGCCGAGGTGGGGAAAGCGTGATGGTTGTTGTGCCAGCCTTCGCCATAAGTCACCAGGGCCACCCACCAGCAATTGGTGGAGAGGTCCGAGACATCGAAGTTCCGATATCCGAATTTGTGGCTGGCGGAGTTGACCAGCCAGGTGCTGTGGTAAGTGATCACGAGGCGCACGCACATGCCCCAAACCACGAAAGGCCATCCACCCAGAAGGTAGAGCACGACGGCAAGGGCGATGGAGATCTCAAGGTAGTAACGGCCAAGGAAACGATAGAAGGGCTGGCGGAGCAGGTCCGGCACATAACGTTCAGTGAGCTCGTCAAAGTCCTTGTCATTGGGGGTCCAGAACATCCAGAGGACATGGCTCCAAAAGAACCCATCGCGGGCGCTATGTGGGTCGCCGGGCTCGTCGGAATACTGGTGGTGCTGCCGATGATGCGCAACCCAATCAATGGGGCCGCCTTCCAGGGTCAGTGCTCCCAGAAAGGCAAGCGTATATTCCACGGCCTTGGGACATTTAAACGACCGGTGAGTGAGCAATCGGTGGTACCCAACGCAAATGCCAAGCCCTCCGCAAAGGGCATGTAGAAGGATGCAGACGCCAATTGCGGCCCAAGTTGTCTGCCAAAAAACAGCGATGACGCCCAAGTGCATGGCAAGGAGGAAGCCGACTTTGATGGGCTTGAACTGGTCACGAACGGGGACGGCTGGAGTGGGCGGGAGCGCCACACTAATCTGAGCCATGAAATAACCTCAAACGCCCGCCCAGGTATCTGGCCCAAGCCGGCGATATTCTTTGGGATGAACTTGTGCCCTGTTGAACTCAGACACCAAGGAAGGAGGGCCAGGGAAACAAACCCTTCGCCCTATTGCGAAGCGATCCGCTTGGCATCAGACATAATTATACCCGTAAGCGGACAAACCTGCACATAATTCGACGCCATCCGGGAGAAGACGAAGAATTCGGCCCGCTTTTCAGTTCAGCTATCTCACCGCACGAGTCTTACACACGTTCGACGTTCGCGGCTTGCAAACCTTTGGGGCCCTTGGTGACTTCAAAGCTTACCCGGGCGCCCTCTTCGAGCGAGCGATACCCATCACCCTGGATTGCCGAGAAGTGTACGAATACATCTTCGCCGCTTTCCCGTTGAATGAATCCGTAGCCCTTTGCGGCGTTAAACCACTTTACTGTTCCTTGTTCTTTCATACTAAAAGCACCTGGTTAGTTTTAATTTGGCAGTTTGTCGAATTGGCAATCGCGGGATGACCTTCCAATTATGGGTAACCTCGCTCTACCGATTCTGCAGCCGTGATCTGTGCTCTTCTCGTGTGTTCGATTGAACAGAAACCACCGCAACAAACTGCGGCGTTGACCATACCATCTTTTTTCCAGGTGTGCCATTACAAAAGCACTGGAAAGGTAGTCTTTTCAAGAATTTGACTTTTGTCAAATTCCCACACTTTGCAGTATTCCAGCGACGCAACCAGAGGTTGAGCAGTATAGTGCGGTTTGGAAACGAGCACTGTATGCCGGAGGAGGAGGAATACTTATACTTCGGGATGGCATCCCCCGGCTTTGCCGCTTCTCATTCGAAAAACTCACCCCGGTAGGTCGCATTGCGATATATTGAATAGTGCCTCCGCTTTTTCCCCGGATTTGCATTCGAAGACAGCATGCGTGGCTGGATGAAGTGGAGGGATAACAGGAGAAGGTTGGTGGGATGGAGCCTGAGAGGCAGTGCCGGAAATGTGGGCGTAAAATTCCCTGGGGACAATTGAAGTGCCCGTTCTGCCCGGGCCATGGTGGGTACCTTTGGTCCCTTCGGCGCGATACTTTTCTGCTGATCACAATCCTCTTCCTCATTCTCCTCTTCGTCGTCACGGGGTTCGCCGCGCGGATCTACCATGATGTCGAAAGAGGGTACGCGCAGGAATGGTACATTCGCGGCGAAGATGATCTGCGTGCGGGGCGTGCGGAGGCTGCGTTGGCTGACTTTCGCACGGCTTTGTCCTACTCGCATGACAATGACCAATATCAGTTGCGATTGGCTCAGGCATTGATGATGCCGGGAATCAGGGGAGCGACGGGATCGGAAGCTCGTACTTACCTCTTGAACCTGTTGGAGCATGATCCCGGGAACGCCACGGTGAATTTGGAATTGGCACGTCTGGCAGCGCGTGATCACGCCATTCCCGACGCGTTGCGGTTCTATCACGGTGCTGTTTACGGCCAGTGGGATGACGATCCGGTGGGGCGGCGCAGAGCGGCGAGGCTGGAACTTGTGGAATTTCTGTTGCGGTCAGGCCAGAAGGACTCCGCCCGCGCGGAGTTGATCGCCATGGCGGCATTCCTGCCCCCCGATCCTGCCTTGCAGACCCAGGTGGGGACGCTTCTTATGCAGGTGAAAGGTTACGATGACGCTTTGAAGTTGTTTCACCGCGCCCTCCTGGAAGATCCCCACTTGCCGGCTGCCCTGGCCGGGTCCGGCGAATGTCACTTCCAGAACGGCGATTATGCCCAGGCAGAGAGATACTTGACGCGAGCGTTGGAGCAGGATCCCCACATGACTCAGGCTGCGGCGATGCTTGACACTGTCCGCTCAGTGCTGAACAACGACCCCTTCAATCGCCGTCTGGGTAACGCTGAGCGGGCCCGCCGTGCCGTTCTGGACTTCAACTCTGCCCTGACACGTCTGCAAGATTGCGCAGCACTAAAGAGAATTGACTTAAAGGCGGCAGGCGGCGACCCGCTCCAAACTCTCTACGTTCAAGCCGAGGCGATTCAGCCGGACGCTCGTCAACAGAACTTGAGTCGGGATTCCGAGGCGATTTCCCAGGCGATGGACGTGGTATTCGCCATTGAGCAAGCAACAGCACACGCATGTGGTGAGCCGGGGGGAATGAACCTGGCGTTGTTATTGATGGCACGAGAGCAGGGAGGACCCCACCCATGAATGCCTCTCCGCTAACCCCGCCTGTTTCCCATGTCGAGCCGCCGCCTCCTTCCGGGCCTCGCATTTGGGCCGAGTTGCGGAAGTCCCTGGCCTGGGTACGGGAGGGGAAGCAGTTTAAAGAAGGACAGCTCTTCCTCCTCCTGGCTGTAATCATTGGGTTGTTTGGCGGCTTGTCGGTGGTTTTGTTTCGTATCGCCATCGATTGGACAAGGCTGCTGGCCTTTGGTTCCGGTTTGAATCCGCCCTGGACGCGCTTGCTGCTGGTGCCCACGATCGGCGGGTTGGCGGTGGCATACCTTGTCATTCGATTCTTTCCCCGTGCCCGCGGCAGCGGTGTGAACCAGACCAAAGCGGCCGTCTATATTTTTGACGGTTACATTCCCTTCAATACGGTCATCGGGAAATTTATAACCTGCGCCCTAGCGATTGGTACGGGTCAATCGCTGGGCCCGGAGGACCCTTCGCTGCAGATGGGCGCCGGGATCGCTTCTGCGCTGGGGCGCAGGCTGCGATTATCCCGCGAAAAGGTCCGGTTGATTGCCCCGGTGGGCGCGGCGGCAGGCTTGGCGGCGGCTTTCAACGCCCCAATTTCCGCGGTTATCTTTGTCATCGAAGAGGTCATTGGAAACTGGAATGCCGGGGTCCTGGGTGCAATCGTCCTGTCGGCGGTTTCCAGCGTCATCGTTTCCCGTTGGTTCCTTGGCGACCAGGCGCTGTTTCGCATCCCTGCCTATCACCTGGTTCATCCCGCGGAGTTACTGGCTTATGCGGCGCTGGGAGTGATCGGTGGAGTTTCCTCCATAGCTTTCGTCAAGTTGGTGGCTTACGCGCGGCCGCGGCTGAAAGCCCTTCCGCGCTGGACGCAGTATGTGCAGCCCGCCGTTGCTGGATTGCTGATCGGAATTATCGGGATCTGGTTTCCGCAAGTCATGGGCGCCGGCTATGGTTTTATCGACCAGGCCATGCACGACCAATTCACCTGGCAGATTCTGGCCCTGCTGGCCGCCTTCAAAATTCTTTCCTCCAGCCTATCCTTTGTCAGCGGCACTCCCGGCGGAATGTTTGCGCCCACGCTCTTCATCGGCGCCATGTTGGGTGGGGCGGTGGGCAGTGTTGAACATCACTTCTTCCCCTGGCTCACAGGGGGGCTGGGAGCCTATGCCCTGGTCGGCATGGGGACTCTCTTTGCGGGATTCCTTCGCGTTCCTCTGACCTCGGTATTCATGGTGCTGGAAGTAAGCGGCAATTATTCCATCATTCTCCCCGTGATGATTTCCAACACCATCGCCTACCTCATCTCCCGGCAGTATCAGGAGACTTCGCTCTTTGATCTGCTTTCCCGCCAGGACGGAATGGACTTGCCCTCCATGGAAGAGCGACGCGAAGAAATTTCTGTGCACGTCGAAGACGCCATGCATGCCTATCAAGGCGCCGTCTTGAATATTGAGGAGCCCCTCAAGACGGCCGTGGCGCGCGCCGAGGAATCCACTGAGGACTTTGTCTTCGTCGAAGATGGCTTGGGAAAATGGTTTGGGATGACGCGGGAGGATCTGCGGAGCCAGGCCAGGACTCTGCCTGAAGGTGCAACCTTACGCAGCGTGCTTCCCCATGATCCGCTACCCCATGTCCATCCTGACCACGCCCTGGAAGAAGCGATGCGGCGCCTGGGAGATTTGCGCCTTCTGCCCGTGGTGAACCGCGCCAACTTCCACAAACTGGAGGGGGTGGTGGGCCTTCCGGATATTCTGCGAGCTTACCGCGCTGCCGGCTGGGTCTAACCGCCAGGCCCATCGTTGGATAGATATTGATCGAGGGAATGGAGTTCGCGCGCCAGCTCGTCCACACGATGCTCCAGCAGGTTGCGAATGGAGAGCATTCCTGTGAGCGCGCCTTGAGTATTGATAATGGGAAGGTGGCGCACGTGCCGCTCCACCATGTGGACCAGGGCGTCTTCCTCGTGGCTCTCCTCAGTGATGGTCTCCACCGGTGCAGTCATGACTTCACCTACAGTGGTGTTCTTGGGGTGGCGATGGCGCAGGACAACGCGCAGCATCAGGTCTCTTTCCGTGAAAATTCCAAGCAAGCGGCCGTTCTCCACCACGGCAACAGCTCCCACGGCATGCTCGGCCATGACTTCTACAGCTTCCGTAACCGATGCTTTGGGCTCGACCGTGGCAGGGGGAACACTGGCAATTCTGAGGAGACTCATAGAGGCCTCCGGACAAAATGGATTTTGAAGCTAAATTACGTAGATTTCAACTGACCCTGGAAAGCCAAGAGTATGTCGGGATAAGTCGGAAGTCAAGGCGCCTGCTCATAGACACGGAGCGAAGCTTTGGAGTGCGTGGAGCTTGCTGCCGCTTTCCGGCCCGCGAGCTTGTTCGAGGGCAATGTGCCATGGCCATCCCGATTAAAAGCATCGGGACAGGTCCTGGCCATGCCCGAGCAAGGGCAAGACCCCGATGGATCGGGCAGGTTGCTCGTGGCACAAGATAGGAGCCGGCAAGCTGGCTGGCAGGAGAGCGGCAGCCAGCTCCACGCACTCTAGCTTCGCTCCGTGTGCCGGCGATGCGGGGAGCCCGCGAAG
>PLSX01000186.1 GCA_003165315.1 Acidobacteriota bacterium | reverse complement strand
GGAGCGTTCAAGAAAGTACAGGAGAAACTGCCATGCGGAAGCCCTACAACATTCTTGTGTTGTGTACCGGCAACTCGGCGCGCAGCATCATGGCAGAGGCGCTCTTTAACACGATGGGCGCGGGCCGCTTCAAGGCTTACAGCGCGGGCAGCCATCCGACGGGCCGGGTAAATCCATTTGCCATTGAGCTGGTGCGGGCTCTGGGCTACCCGGTGGAGAACCTGCGCAGCAAGAGCTGGGACGAGTTTGCACAACCTGGCGCCCCGGAGATGGATTTCGTGGTGACGGTCTGTGACAACGCGGCCGGCGAGGTGTGCCCGCTGTGGCCCGGCAAGCCGGTAACGGCGCACTGGGGCTTTGCCGATCCGGCTGCTGTGGTTGGCTCGGACGAAGAGAAGCGTGCGGCCTTCGAACAGACGCTATTCCAGATTCAGAGGCGCGTGCAACTCTTTCTAAGCTTGCCGCTGGAGACTCTGGACCGCATGGCAATTGAGAACCAAATGAAAGCGATTGGAAAGCTGCCGTTGTGATCTTTATTGCGATTGGAGATTCCCTCAGGGGCTAAAGCCCTCATTCATCCCGCAGCCTTTATGGCACGACTGAAGTCGTGCCCTTTCAAAACATCGATTGAAGAAGAAATTCCAGGACTTTGTAACTTGCCTCATCGGAAGGATTGAATGCAGACTAACTCAGACCTTTGCTGCCCGGCGCCCGGCGGCGCATCTAAGCTATCCTTCATCGATCGATTTCTGACGCTGTGGATTTTTTTGGCGATGGCGGCGGGCGTTGCGCTGGGGCGCTTTATGCCGGCCTTTCCCGCGATGCTGCAACGGTATCAAGCGGGCACAACGAATATTCCCATCGCCGTGGGACTCATCCTGATGATGTATCCGCCGCTCGCGAAAGTTCGCTACGAAGAGATGGGCGAGGTCTTCCGCAACAAACGCATTCTGCTGCTCTCCCTGCTGCAAAACTGGGTGATCGGGCCGATCTTGATGTTTGTTCTGGCTGTTACTTTTCTGCGGCACTATCCCGAATACATGGTGGGCCTGATCATGATCGGCCTGGCGCGGTGCATCGCCATGGTGATTGTTTGGAACGAACTCGCCAAGGGAGACACCGAATACGCGGCCGGTCTGGTGGCCTTCAATTCTGTTTTCCAGGTGCTGTTCTACTCCATCTACGCCTGGTTCTTCATCACCCTGTTGCCTTTGTGGATCGGTTTGAAGGGGACGATTGTTAATGTCTCCATGAAGCAGATCGCGCAGAGCGTCTTCTTCTACTTGGGCATTCCGTTTCTTGCGGGAATGATTACCCGCTTCACCCTGGTTCGCTCGAAGGGGCGGGAATGGTACGAAAAGAAGTTTGTGCCCCGCATCAGCCCGCTCACGCTGGTGGCTCTGCTCTTCACGATTGTGGTGATGTTCTCGCTGAAGGGGCAATACATCATTCAACTGCCGCTGGACGTGTTGCGCATCGCACTGCCCCTGTTGATCTACTTCGTGGTGATGTTTCTGGTCTCGTTCTATATGGGCAAGAAGCTGGGCGCTGACTACTCGAAAACCGCCACCCTTTCCTTTACCGCCGCGAGCAATAACTTCGAACTGGCTATCGCCGTGGCGGTGGCGGTCTTTGGAATTCACTCGGGCGCGGCCTTCGCGGCGGTAATCGGCCCGCTGGTGGAGGTACCGGTATTGATTGGACTGGTGGGAGTCTCGCTGCGTTTTCAACGCCTGTTCTGGCCGCCAAGACCAGCGCTCGCCAGCGAAGCGAAATTGGTGCGAGGCTAATGGGGATTTCTCATGGCGGGAATGGCGGGGATTCATCGATGGGGCAGAGGAAGTTATCGCCGTGCTAGCCTTGATCCCCGCAGGGGATTCATTCAATAGCCGGGGGCAACGCCCCCGGAAGGTGCTCCAACAAATTCCGACCCTGAATGGGTCGATTCGCGGTGACGTCCCGACGGTTCTGGGTAAAGGCGTAGGAGGCAGTGCGACCCCTTCAGGGTCGGGAATCAAACGGCACGTGTTCCGGGGGCGTTGCCCCCGGCTATTGACTTGTGCCCTTGCAGGGCGTAAGAACTTTGCCTCCGGATGTCACCTCTCCCCCCAAGGGGCGGGCGAAGTAAATTCAAACTATTGGAGTCTCCAGGTCTTTGGGGAAGGTGCTAAACCATGCGAGTTTTGATTCTCTGCACAGGAAACTCCGCGCGCAGCCAGATGGCGGAAGGCCTGCTTCGGCACGATGGCGGCGGGGCGTTTGCGGTTGCGAGCGCCGGCACGAAACCGAGCCACGTGCGCCCGGAAGCCATTACCGCCATGCATGAAATTGGGATTGACATCTCCGGCCACCGGTCGAAATCCGTGGACGAGTTCGCCGGGCAGGCTTTCGATTATGTGATTACGGTTTGCGACAACGCCAAAGAGAGTTGCCCCATCTTTCCCGCCACTACCAAGCGCATCCATTGGAGCCTCGATGACCCCGCCGCCGNNGGCGCCGCAACATGTCCACAGCCCATAACGGCGTGCGCGAAGATCACCGCCGCCCTCTGAAGCTTTTCGGGTTTCGTCATTTACCCATTCCTGCTGGTGAGCAACCTGCCCATGCAAGACGGGCCATGGTGGGATCCTGCGCGTAGCGCTTTTGGAGGGCGGGCTGGCCTGCTGGCGCATGGCGAGCACAGCCATGCGACTTGTGATCCTCGCCGCGTGCGCGGATACTTTCTAAGTGCTCATCGACGGACGTCATTTCGNNGATCATTTTTCGAAACGCAGGGCTGCGCTCGCCCTGCGCCAGCCGGCCTTCAATCATTTCTTCGTGGTTGATGGGCATAATCACCCCCATATCGTATTCCGAGCCTCGGAGATTGCCACAGCCAATTCATCTCCCTGCCATTCATATGTGCCCGAGCCAGCTCCGTTCAAATTTCTGTTGCCGTATCGATAATCAATGGGCGATAGTTGTTCCGAGAAAACGAATGCCACCCTTGATCTACCGCCAACACGAGACCAGTTTTTGCGCTGATGTTTCAAAGTGGTCCGACAAAATCTTTGAAACCCATCCAGACCTTCCGTTTGGCTCGTCTGAAATTGAACGGTTTGGACGAGGCAGCCTGAAGAGGCAGGACTTTCGCGTTTACGAACGAAAAGAGGGCGGGCGGGGCAAGCTCGCTCTTTGCGGGGAGGTCAAACTGCCGGGCGCGGCCCAGGGCAGTTCCCCGTTCGGCATGGCTCTGATGGAGGATGCGTTCCTAAAGGTAGGCGCGAGAATGCCAACTGACAGATTGGCGCTGTGCGTAACTACGCCTTTTTCCTCATGTCGTCGACATTGTCTGCCGATGAAAACAAAGGACGAACTTGCTACTTTTCGAGCGCTAGATATTGTGGCTCAATCGAGAATGGCCGCAAGATGTTGCAATCTCAGCTTGACCAATTGGAGCTCTGTGAACTACATTTACCTCACCAGTTAAGTTTTGCTTGGTGTGGCACAATGCATACGACTATCGACCTGTTTTGCGGTGCAGGGGGAATCACCACTGGTTTCCAGCTAGCGGGTTTTCAATGTCTCTATGGAAATGACTCTAACCCGTCGGCAATAGAGACCTTCCACTTCAACCACCCCGAGTCGTGGGCTGATCCGCGTAAAATTGAATCTATTGACCCTCTTTCAGTCCGGAGGAAGCTCCGCTTAGGAAAGGGAGAGCTTTCCGTATTGACCGGCGGCCCTCCATGCCAAGGCTTTTCGATAAACGCGCCTGAGCGGTTCTTAGAGGACCCACGGAACGCATTGTTTAAGCACTATATGCGCTCCGTCAACGACCTTGCTCGGAAAACAAGCGAGTTTGAGCACTAGCGAGAGCAGTGAATTCTGCGACGAATTCAGTGTCTGAGGCCAGGCCGCCACTATATAGTCGGCTTTTTGATCGACGGCAAATAACATTTTGAGCGGACGGCAATATGTGGTAAAAGGATGAGAAATGCACTAGCCGTCAATTAGGAGCCCCATCCGTGACGAATGGTATCACCACCGATTCCGGATTAGACAGAAACGAAACCAACCCCAATAGCAATTGTCTGGATGGCAAGCGCTGCCCAAGGTGCGGGTCATACGGTCCATTTGAAGTCGAGGTCTCAATGCGAGTTCTCCTCTATGACAGCGGCAGTGACGATGCAGAGGACGGATCAATCGAATACGATGATGACGCGTTCGCTGTGTGTTACGCCTGCCGATGCAAGGGGAAATTTGGCGATTTCAATGATCGATGAAAATGGTCACCCATGATCAACTGGGTATACTTCCCGAAGTCGTCACC
>PLSX01000222.1 GCA_003165315.1 Acidobacteriota bacterium | reverse complement strand
TTCCACACCACCCACGGCCGCGCTATTCCCTTTGCCACCGGGCTGAAGCTGGCCAACCCCGCTCTTAACGTGGTGGTCTATAGCGGTGATGGCGACCTGATTTCGATTGGCGGCAACCACTTTATCCATGCGGCCCGCCGCAATGTGGATATCACCGTCATCTGTGTGAATAACTTCATTTATGGTATGACGGGCGGCCAGGTGGCGCCCACCACTCCGCTCGGGGCCACCGCCTCAACATCACCCTACGGGTGCTTTGAGCGTCCCTTCAACCTGCCGTTCCTGGCGGAATCATCAGGCGCCGTTTATGTGGCCCGCTGGACCGCATTCCACGTTCGCCACATCGCCCACTCCATGGTGGAGGCCATTAACAAGAAGGGATTCTCTTTCATCGAGATTCTTGCCCCCTGCCCCACGCTCTACCAGCGCCGGAACAAGATGGGCGACGGGCTTGAAACCATGCGCTTCTACAAACAACGCAGCATCATCAAGAACGGCGCGCGGACGCGCGAAGTGGACATTAATCTGCAAGGGGAAATCACCGTGGGAAAGTTCGTGGATATCGAGCGCCCCACTTTGCAGCAGAGCATGGAACAACAACTCCGGCACACCTTGCGCGACCAATACGCCGGCATGGGAGGCTACTGATGGCCACGACGGAAATCCGCATCGCGGGATTCGGTGGGCAGGGTGTGGTGCTGGCGGGCATGGTGATAGGCAACGCCGCGACCCTGCACGATGGCAAATTCGTGACGCTGACGCAAAGCTTCGGCCCGGAAGCTCGCGGCACTACTTGCAGCGTGCAGCTTCTTGTCTCCCTGGAACCGATTCTTTATCCTTACCTCACTACGCCCGATATCCTGGTAGTGATGTCGCGGGACGCCAATGAAAAGTACGGAAAAGATTTGAAACCCGGCGGCATGGTGATCTACGAACAAGACCTGCTGGAACCGGCTCGGCTGAACCATGGAACGCGCACCTATGGCATTCCCGCCACGCGCTTTGCGGAAGAGTTGGGACGCAAAATGGTTCTGAACATGGTCATGGTGGGCTTCGTGACGGCCATCACGGGCGTGGCTTCCCCGGAGGCCGTGCGCAAGGCAGTTGGCTCGTTGGTGCCGCGCGGAACCGAACCACTCAATCTCGCCGCTTTCGAAAAAGGCCATGAATACGGAAAAGCCTTGCTGGCCAATGAATTAGCCCCCGCCTAGGAATCCAGCAGCAATTTCTTCAGTCGGAAGCCTTCCTAAATATTGCCACGCTTTACTTGAAGTCTTGAGTGTTACGGAAAACTCTCCGTGCCCTCCGGGCCTCACAAACCATTTCACACAGAGGTCCGCGAGCTCTGTGTGACACTTTCATCCCGGCACAGAGGTCACAAAGGGGCTCGTTCAAGCCGCTCCTCCCATCTTTCAACTTAAAATGCAGTCTAAAGGCGGTAGCTTCGCGATCGCACTCCAACGGCATTAATGTTTGTGCGGATGGGCGTGCGGGCGGATATGCGGGTGCGAGTGGGCTTCGCCGCCATCATGAATGTGCCGGTGCACATGAACCAGATTGGTCTGCTCCAGCATGGCGGTCTGACGCAGAATCTCAGCAGGCGTTCCCCTGGCCACCAACTGTCCGGTCTGAAATACGAAGCACTGGTCGGCGATATCCTTCACGATGTCGAGATCGTGGGTGCTTGTAATCACCGTCTTCGAACCGCCGCGTACCCCAACCAGAAAGTCGATCATCTGGCTGGCGCTTTTGGGATCCAGCGCCGCCGTGGGTTCATCCAGCAGCAGCACTTCGGGATCAAGCACCAGCACGGAAGCCAGCGTTACGCGCTTCTTCTCCCCTGTCGAGAGGTGATGAGGCGAGCGATCCCTGAGGTGGGTAATCTTCATCATCTCCAACATCGCTTCCACCTTGGCAATGACCTCAGCTTTGGACCACTGAAGCTGCAAGGGCCCGAAAGCCACTTCATCAAATACGGTGGGGGAAAAGAGCTGCACATCGGGGTTCTGAAACACCAGCCCCACGCGGCGCCGGAAAGGGTAGGCGAATTCGGGAGTCTGCAGACGCTCTTCGGTAAGCGGCACGCCGCAAAACAAGATGCTGCCGTTCTCCGGATAAGCCAATGCATTGAGCATCCGCAACAGCGTGGACTTGCCTGAACCATTCGCCCCCATCAAGGCCACACGCTGGCCGGGGGCAATGGAGAGGCTCAAATTGTCGAGCGCCACCACCTTGTTGTAACGAAATGTAACTTCACGAACGTCAAAGACCGGAACGGGCATTTTATTTTGGAATTTAGATTTTAAGTTTTGGATTACGCAATTTTGACTGTCGATCGCCCCTCCCCGAGTGTTCATTTGCGATTTGCGATTTGCGATTTGCCCATCACCTGCCGCAATAGAACGCTCCACAAGCCAGCACCACGAACAGAACCAGCATAATCCAATCCAGCGCGCTGGTGCGAAAATCATCCAGGAGATACACTTCCCCGCGGAATCCGCGTGAGAGCATGGCGCTGTAAACGTCGCCGCTCAACTGCATCGTTTTCGACATCAAGACACCCACGCTGGCAGCGGCAAGGCGGCGGCGCTCAGGCCCTGGCAATTCGCCCAACATGCGGCTGCGGCGCGATTCCAGCATGTCGCGAGCGCTATCGATCAGCAGGAAGATATAGCGATAGGCCATTCCCAATATCACTACGACCACGACGGGAACGCGAAGTACTCGCAACGCCTTCAAGACGTGATTCCAATGCGTAGAGAGAATCAGCAACACGGAAAGTGTGGACGCAGTTATAACCCTGCTCACCAAATAACCCGCGCTCAACAAGCCCTGGGCGGTCATGGGACAACCCAGCACCGGCAGCCGCGCAATCACACGGCCGGGAATTACGAAAGGCGCAGGCAAGGCGATGATGCCGGTAAAGAGAAGAACCGGGATCCAGACTCGCTTGGCCAACAACAGCGGCGAGACGCGCGACGATACGGCAAGCACAAGCGCGGTGGCAAACACGGCGCCAATCACCCACAGTTTGTGAGCCGTTGCCGCGGCGATAATCAGGAATAAGATGCCAATCACCTTGATGCGCGGGTCGAGCCGCTGGAGCAAGCCGTTTGCCTTGGCAATATCTTCGGCGTCCAGTGCATATTCCATCGCACTGAGGAAGCCGGCGAGAGTGCGCTCAAGAAAGTTCATTGAAATTGTTGTCTCGTCCTCGCGGCGTCACGGTGTTGGCAGTTGGCTGAAAGCAGTTTGCAGCATGTCCTGTCCAACTGACGGGCTGCCACAGAACTACGAAACTTGCCTCACTCCGATGGACGCCTCTAATGTGCCCCACGGGCCACCCACCATCTACCACCTGCCTGTTACCTGACGCCTGTCACCTAACATCTGCTCTTCCGCTTCATGGCCACGGCACCCACACCCAGCGCAACCAGTATGATGGCGCCTGAACCAAACATGGCAGAGAGCGCATAACCCACCGCCGGGCGGTGAACAAACGGCGGGGCGTATTGAGGGAATGGCGAGGTCCATAGCGTGGAAAGCCGCTCCAAGCTTTTTGGCGGATCGATGGGCGGCGCGGTATGGCTTGAGGCGCGGGCCATTCTCTCACGCGCTTGCACATTGGAAAAATCCCGCGCGCTCCATTCACCCCAGGCTGTTCCCGCCGCCAGAATTCCCAACGGTGTCAGCACCATCAGCAGGGCCAGCCCAACCCACAGCGGCCGAACGGTTTGCCAGATCGTCTGCGCATGAGTGGTCGAAGTTTCGCTTTCCACCGCCAATTCACCGGGCGCCGTCACCTTTAGAAGCGCTGGGTTGGTGCGCTGAAAGTAGGCCACCACTCCCGCCGTCAACACCAACTCCGCCAGGCCGGCAAACGTCAGGTGGCCTATCATCATGGCGGGAATGGCGATGCTGAGAGGATAAGGAGCGTAAAGCGGCGCTCCGGATGCGTCTTTGAAAAACATCGGCTGAATGCCGAACTCCACCGCAGCACAAAACGCGGAGGCATTGATGGCCGCGTATCCCCCCAGCGCCGCAGCCACCACCCTGCGCGGCGAAGTCAGTGCCACATGCCCTGCAGCGACGCGATAAACCGCATACACCACCAATGACCCTACAATCGCCATGTTGAAGCAATTGGCGCCGAGCGTGGTGATGCCTCCATCGCCAAAGAAGACGGCCTGAATCGCAAGCGCAATTGATACGGCAAGCATGGAGGCCCACGGCCCCAGAATAATTGTGGCGATGCCAACGCCAACAGCATGTCCCGTGGTTCCGCCCGGCAGTGGCAGGTTGAACATCATCACCACAAACGAAAGCGCCGCCATTACGGAGAGCAGCGGCACCAAGCGCGTGGAGAGACTCTTTTTCACCCTTTGCAAGGCGGTGTACCAGAACGGCGCGGCGGCCGCGTAAAGAACCGCGCAAGTCGACGGGCTGAGATATCCATCCGGGATGTGCATGTCGGCTTTTGAAATCCTGCCAGGGCAGACTGTAGCAGTTACCGCGCCCGGCGCAAAACTCCATTGTAACTTAACCGGCGAGCGGAAGGCTCAGGCAAGCGAATATTCATTAGCAGCATTTGTTATTACGATTTTGGCAAAGCGCGTAAAATTTGGCCCGCGATCCAAACTGCCAAGAGAAGCACATATGAAATTAGTGAAGCCCAATAGGCAACCCGCAGGTGACTTTGAGGAAAGTACTGATGGAGAAGACTGAGGAAATTACCACTGGTACGTAAAGAGGTTAAGCCGCTCTGATTCGCCTCGGGGAATTTCATCTTTAACGTCCGGGTCATGAGTTCCCTCAAATAGAGGCTGAGGATGAACATCAGCATTGCAAAAGGGAAGGCATAGGAAAGAATATTCAAAAGCATAATAGGGCGATTCTAACACTTTGTTTTCCCCAGTCAACGGCAATCAATCCGGGGTGCTGGCGCGTTTTACTGGTGTGCATGCACAATCTAAATATCCCTCCAGCCTATTTCCATGCGAGAATATGGAGCTCAATAAAATATTGCGGAGGATCGATTAAATGTTAGCTGCAGTCTTATATGAAGTAGACAAGCTAGTGCTGGAGGAACGGCCGACTCCCACGCCGAAACCGGATGAAGCGGTGGTGCGAATCAAGTCATGCGGAATCTGCGCCACCGACTACAAAGCCATCAAGGGGATCCGGAAGAACGTGCGGTTTCCGCTGATTCCCGGGCACGAACCCGCAGGCATTGTGGCCGCGGTGGGAGCGCACGTGCGTAGCGTAAAGGAAGGCGATGAAGTCATCGTTTGTCCCAGCGGCCATTGCGGATATTGCCGATACTGCCTGATGGGCAAGGAGCACTATTGCGAGCGCATGTACACAACGGGAGGCGACGGCCCCGACGATGTGCGCCCCGGCAGCTTTGCCGAGTATACGGTGACCGGCGCGAACTCACTTTACGCCAAGCCCAAAAACGTGAGCTTTGACGCCGCCTGCCAGACCGAACCCCTGAGCGGCGCGTGGAAAGGCATCATCAACTACTCTGAAATGCAGGTGGGCGACGATGTGGTGATCATCGGTACGGGTGGAATTGGAATGTATTGCCTGATGATTGCGAAGGCTGCGGGCGCGGGCAGGCTGATTGCCGTGGACGTCAGCGATCATGCGCTGGATACCGCCAAAAAACTAGGGGCTACGCATCTTCTAAACCCCAAGCGGGATGACATAAAGGCCAAAGTTTATGAGATCCTGCCCGACGGCACCGATTTCGTCCTGGAAGCGGCTGGGCCCATTCAAGCCGTTAACATGATGGTCAGCCTGTTGCGACGTGGCACACGGTGGAACATCTTCGGCATTACGA
>PLSX01000109.1 GCA_003165315.1 Acidobacteriota bacterium | reverse complement strand
CGCCGCTTCCATGGGAGGATCGCCCGCTTCGATGTACCGGGCGATGTTCTCAATCATCACGATGGCATCGTCAACCACGAACCCGGTGGAGATGGTCAGCGCCATCAGCGAAAGGTTGTCCAAGCTGTAACCAAGGATGTACATCGCCGCGAAGGTTCCCACCAGTGAAAGAGGTACGGCCACGCTGGGGATGATGGTTGCGTAAAGACTCCGCAAGAACAGAAAAATGACCAGGACGACAAGTCCAACAGTCAACATTAGTTCGAACTCAACGTCGGAAACCGATGCTTCGATGGAGGTGGTGAGATCGGTAAGCGTAGACACCAAAATGCCGGTGGGAAGATTGGCCTCCATCTGCGGCAGCAATTGCTTAATGCTTTTGACCACGCTGATGGTGTTGGCCCCAGGCTGGCGTTGCACATTCAAGATGACCGCAGGGGTTTCATTCATCCACGCGGCCTGACTATTGTTCTCAACCCCGTTCACGATACGTGCCACATCGGTGAGCATCACGGGCGCCCCATTGCGGTAAGCAACCACGACCTTTCCGTAGTCGCCCGTGGTCACCAGTTGATCGTTGGCATCGATCTGGTAATCCTGCCACGGCCCGTCAAAATTGCCTTTGGCGGCGTTAACGCTGGACTGCGTCAGCGCCGTGCGCAAATCCTCCATGTTAATACCGTAGGACGACATGGCTGTGGGGTTCGCTTGAATGCGAACGGCAGGCTTTTGTCCGCCGCTGATGGAGACCAGACCAACCCCGTTGAGTTGAGAGATCTTCGGTGCCAGACGCGTATCCACCAGGTCCTCGACCTGGGAAAGCGGTACGGATTTTGAGGTAATCGCAAGGGTGAGCACCGGGGCATCGGCGGGATTCGTTTTGCTATAGGTCGGCGGCGCGGGCAGGACGGAGGGCAACAGGCTCTGCGAGGCGTTGATGGCCGCCTGCACCTCTTCTTCGGCCACATCGATCGCAAGGGAAAGATTGAATTGAAGCACAATGACGGAAGTGCCTCCGGAGCTGGTGGAGGTCATCTGGCTCAGGCCCTGAAGTTGGCCGAATTGACGCTCAAGCGGCGCCGTCACCGTCGTGGCCATCACTGTGGGGCTGGCGCCGGGATAAAACGTAAGTACCTGGATGGTGGGGTAATCGACTTCCGGCAAGGCGGAAACGGGCAGTTGTGTATATCCAACAATGCCGACCAGCAAGATGGCAGCCATCAGCAGAGCTGTGGCCACCGGCCGCAAAATGAACGGACGTGATGGACTCAAGGCGCGCCGCTCCCGCTCGTATTGGCTGAAGCCGGGTTGCTTGACGCGGCCGGCTTGTTCGAAATGGCAACCTTAACCTTGTCCTGCAACTTATCGAAGCTGCTGTTCGCCACGACATCCCCAGGGTTGATGCCTTTAGCTCCTGGAGTGATGGGTTCAACCTGTGTTAAACCGCCGTCCGTAACCCCTGGCTTGATGCTGACCATGTGAGCGAAATTGCTTTGAATCAAATAGACAAACGACGCTTGCCCATTCTGTTGAATGGCGGAGGACGGAATTACCGTTACTCCCTTGAGCGTGTTTACTAGCAGGCGCGTATTGACAAATTGGTTCGGAAAGAGGGCATCATCCGCGTTGGCGAATTGTGCCCGGCCTTTTACGGTACCCGTGGTGGTATCAATCAAGTTGTCCAGCGTCAATAACTGCCCGCTGGCAATCTTGACTAGCGCTGTGCGGTCAAAGGCATCGACGGGTAGCTTAACTCCCACCTTGAGGCGGGCTTCAACCGGGCCCAGACTGTCTTCCGGAATAGTGAAGATCACCGTGATGGGTTCGAGTTGCGTGATAACAGCCAGGGTTACGGTCCCGGCCGACTGCACCACGTTGCCCGGATCCACCAACCTGAAACCCAAACGGCCGGCAATAGGAGCCGTAATGTGGCAGTAGTCCAGTTGGACCTGGTCATACTGCACATTCCCCTCGTCGTTTTTGACGGTGCCTTCGTACTGATGGACAAGTTTTTCCTGGTCGTCCAGGGTCTGCTTGGCAATGGCATTGCGAGCCCACGCGGCGCGATAGCGTTCCAGGTCCATCTGCGCCTGCGCCAGAAGACTCTGGTCCCGCTCGAGCGCTCCCTGCGCCTGCATGAGCAAGGCTCGATACGGACGTGGATCAATATCTACAAGCGGATCGCCCACGCGGACGCGCTGGCCTTCCTTGTAATGCACGGCTTCAACCAGGCCATTCACCTGGCTTGTAATCGAATCGGTATAAACCGGCGTAACCGTGCCGATAGCGTCAAGATAGACGCCGATATTTCCTGTTTTAGCCGTCGCGCTCGTAATCGTGATGCCCGGCGTTACATGTTTTGCCGCTGCCGCTTCTTTCTTGGCCTCCGCACGGTGGCGCAGTACCAGCAGGAGCGGCACGGCTACAATTAGGAGCAGCAAAATCCACATGAGGACATGCAAACCATTGTGTCGAGAAGCAAAAGCCGGGAGTTGATGATCATTGCCGATAGCTGAATGTTCGTTAATGTCCGCGGCCAATCGGAATCTCCTTTTTCAGTTCCGAACCTCTTGCAGGATTGGGCTGGCCAGCGGCTCAGCGAGGTGCAATAAGGCCGGGAAATTTCGATAACAATGCCGGCGTTCTTAAGAAGAAAAGAGGGCAATGGGTGCCGGAGTAGGTGCCCAACGATCCAATGCACTAACATATTGTGCATGCACACATCTTATTTTTCGGAGTTGCCGTCTCTATTCTACTACCTTTGAATCAAAAATTGTCATTTCAACCCAGCATCTTAGACACTGGAAATGAGCGGTGCTGTTCAAAAAGGAACACCCTGGGGCATGGCGGGTATTTCTTGCGAATTCCGTCAGATAACAAGCGACGCCACGGGAACTTTGCCGGGTTCTCCGCCGATGACCACGATCCCGGACTCGGTGACGTGCCAACCGCGCGCGCGGTCGGCGTCGCGATCATAGCCAATCTGGACGCCTTCGGGGACCCGGACGTTCTTGTCCAGGATGGCGCGGCGCACCTTGGCTCGCCGGCCGATGTCACAGTTGTCCAGTATGACGCAACCTTCAACGTGCGCGCCCGTGTGGACGCGAACGCCGCGGCCGAGAATGGAGTTGCGAACGATCCCGCCGGAAAGGATGCATCCGCCAGAGACGATGCTGTCAATGGCTTCGCCGCGCCGGTGGGCTTCGTCAAAGGTAAACTTGGCGGGCGGATCGGGATAGCTGGAACTTCGCAGCGGCCATTGGCGATTGTAGAGGTTCAGCTCAGGCTTTACCGACCGCAGGTCCATGTTGGCTTCATAGTAAGCATCAATGGTGCCCACATCGCGCCAGTAAGGAACGGAGTCTTCGGCCTCCCCGGGGATGCGGTTGGTCTGAAAATTGTAAGCAAAAATGGGAGCTTTACCGGCGAGTTTGGGAAGAATATCTTTGCCGAAATCGTGATGGCTGTTGGAGTCATTTGCGTCCGCGGTGAGCAGATTCACCAGGGTGTCCTTGGAGAAAATGTAGTTGCCCATGGAGGCGTAGACCTGTGTGGGATCGCCAGGCATCGTGGGTGCATTGGCGTTCTTTTCATGAAAGGCCAGGATGCGCCCATCCTTGTTGGCCTCAATTACGCCGAATTCAGCAGCGTGCTTTTGCGGCACGGGAATGGCGGCCACTGTCACTTCCGCCTGCTTCGTCATGTGATAATCGATCATGCTGGCAATGTTCATGCGGTAGATGTGATCTCCACCGAAAATCGCCACCACGTGCGGATCGGACTGTTGGATCAAGTTGATGTTCTGCAAAATGGCGTCGGCCGTACCCTGGTACCAGGTTTCGTCCTCCGAACGCATCTGTGCTGGCACCGGGATAATAAAGTGGCTCTTCAGCAATCCGCTGAACTGCCATCCTTCACTGAGATGTTGCAGCAGTGACTGGCTGCGGAACTGCGTGAGCACGTACACCGAGTTGATTCCTGAGTTGATGAAATTGCTGAGTACGAAATCGATGACCCTGTACTTACCTCCGAAAGGAACCGCCGGCTTGGCACGCTCCCGCGTCAGGGGAAAGAGCCGAGTACCTTTGCCGCCAGCGAGTACAATTCCCAACACGCGCGTATGCGTGGGGCCTGACTTGGTAAAGACAGTTTCTGCTTTCGTTATCTTTTTTTTCGGCATTCAGGGCTCCTGAGACCATTGTCCTGCGGGATTCTACCAGAGGCAAACCCCCTGCTGACAATCTATTTATGCGCGCAGGCCAGGAATACTAGCAGGACTCGCTTGCCTTAAGTATTGGAAATTTACTTGGAAGTTTGCTGTCCGGGTGAGTGCCCCGCCAGATTTGAAATGCTGACACCACGCCCTTATTGGGGAGTGCCAGTGGCCGTGCCGAGATGTTGGGGAAAAGATTGCATCCCCATACGGTATGATGGTGTGCCGGGTTACAAGACTGGCTTTTATAGGATGGATTTAAGCACATGAAGGACGCGCCGTTGAAGTCCACGCGAAGGGGTTTTCTGAAGGCAACCGCCCTAGGTGCAAGCCTGCCGGTAATCGCCGACGGCAGTGAGGGACCGGGGTTCACGCACGTTCCGGGGTCAAAATCTTCCGGGGCCGCACGGCTTGCTGGCACCATGTCAGCACCCGCGGGCAAGACTGAACAGACACTTGACCGCGCCGGCCTAAACGGTGCCTTGGCAGCGGCTTGCGCTTGGATTACGGACGTCGCGCAAATGAAGACGGACATGCTTTCCGGCGAACAGAACACCCACAAGCTCGAGCACCAGCATTGGCGTGGCGCGCTGCGGGGAGAATATCGAGCCTCCACGCACCAGTGGGATTTCTTTTGCCCCGTGTGGCACACCGGACAAGCCATCAAATCATTGGTGTGGGCCGCGCAGGCGTTCGATCGTCCGGGATTGCTGGACGCCGCACGCCTTGGCGCAGATTTCATCGGTACTGCGAGGATCGCGGATCAGTCTAGTCCGCACTATGGTCTGATCCTCGGCTTCGAGGACTTTGGCGACAAGTCCAGCACCTCTGCCGTGCTCGAAGCCCTTGACGGGCTCTGGGTTCTGGCCGATGCCACTGGCGACGCCCGCTACGCTGAATGGGCCAACGCCGCCGCCCTTTGGGAGGCGCGCAATTCCTACCTTGGAGAGGGGCTGTTTCGCGACCAGTTTAACGTGAAGAGCTGGAGCTACATGCCTCCATCGGCCAGCGCAAAGAAGCCCGGCCGCCCCTTGAACGATGACGCCATCTTCCTCAAAGCGGCGGCGCGAACCGGCGACCCGAAACTCCGCGCCATCTTCTATGAAGTCGCCGAACGCCTTCTGCGCGACGAAGATCCGCCGGGAAACTGGATCAACTACGGGCCGTGCAATGCCGCCACGGGGATGATCCATCCGCGCCAGGCGTATTGGTGGGGACGCCCGATGATCGACGCCTTTCGCGACAGCCATGACCCGCGCTATCTCGCCTGCGCCCGCCGCGCCGGCGAGTGGTACCAAAGCGCCATGCGGCTCGACGGCGGGTTGTTCCGGGGCACGCGCCGCGACTTCAGGACCGACTCCTTCAGCCACGCCACCAGCGGAGTCGCCTGCGCTGTCCTGCTTTGGGAGGA
>PLSX01000133.1:47048-47204 GCA_003165315.1 Acidobacteriota bacterium | reverse complement strand
GAAAGGATGAAAGCCGCAGAGTAGTTCCAAAAGGCGGAACAACTCTGCGCTACACCGCTTAGCCGACACTTCAGGTAAACATCAGCAGGTGGTGCATCGGCGGCTGGCGCAGGGTGTTCTGGGGAAGCAGCGTAGCGCAGAGGTAGCCGCAGTGTG
>PLSX01000133.1:0-47021 GCA_003165315.1 Acidobacteriota bacterium | reverse complement strand
GTCTTACGCCGCCATTGGGCTGTAGAGGCGGGCGGAGTTTTCCCCGCAGGGCGGGGACCGTCGAACGTCGTAGCGCTCACCTTAAGGTCATTATCGTTCGTATGGAACGAAACGTGCCGACCTGAAGGTCGGCGCTAAACGCCGAACGTCGATCGGAGATCGACGCTACAACGCGGCGTGTTTACCCCGCTCTGGGGCTGTAGGGCCGAAGAGCCTTCGGCCCCGGCCGAACGCTGTTCGGCCCTACAATGGCGGGATAAACCCGCCGCTACCTTCCGGCAGAAATTCGCGGCGCTAGGGATAAGGAAAGCGTCACAGGCACACTATTTCCAATCTCTTCCCCCTCTTGCGGGCATCAAAATCGTGAACCACCCTCTTGGCGCCAGAGGCATCTTGCCCGTGCTGGAGCATGGCCAGGACCTCTCCCGATACCCTCGGTCGGAATGGCCATCGCACAACCGTCGCCGTCGGCGCGATACGACGCATTGCCGGCATCGCCGTCTCAAATCTCGATATGACCTGGCGTATTTGTCCAGACTCTTTGCCGGCATCGCAATCAAAACCTCGAAATGGTCTGGACGATTAGTCCGGACCTTTTGCCGGAATTGGGGCCTAACCACCCGTATGATGCGCCTTGAGGACTTCCGGGGACTAACTTTTCGGGGAGTTGCTCCGCCTTACAACGGGTTATGCCGGGAAGCACCGGGCTATTCGCCCTGAAATCCAGCGAGGGTCCGGCAGGCTGGGCGAACGCAGCCCTGATGCGCCAGCCACCGATAAACGGCAACCTGGATTTCACAACCCTGTAACCTTCTTGACGCCGCTTGAGGGAGAAAATAATATTGCAGACCACTTTACATTGGGCATTCAACAAGAGGTTGAAAACTGCACGGGAAGGGATGGTAAGACTTGACGCCGCCCAGCACGAGCCAGGATCTCCAGGCCCAGCAGGATGCTCGCGAACTCCAGCGGTTTGGCTACGCGCAAGAGCTGTTGCGCAGCATGGGCGGATTCTCCAACTTCGCCATCTCATTTTCTATCATTTCCATCCTCACCGGCGCCGTCACCCTTTTTGATTACGGATTGCAGATGGGCGGTCCGCTGGAAATGACCCTGGGCTGGCCCCTGGCAACAATTGGAACGCTCTTCGTGGCCTTGAGCATGGCCGAGCTTTGTTCGGCGCTTCCCACGTCTGGCGGCACCTACCACTGGTCGGCCGAGTTGGGCGGCCCGACGTGGGCATGGTTTACAGCCCTCCTGAACATTGTGGGATTGGTGGCCGTGCTCGCTGGCATCGACTACGGATGCGCCCAGTTTTTGACGCCGATTCTGGGGCTCGCGGGTTCGACGCGGTCTTTGCTCGGCATCTACGGTGTCATTCTCTTGTCTCACGGCCTCATCAACCATTTTGGGATTCGCTGGGTCGCCCGGCTCAATGACCTCAGCGTAACCGTCCACATTGTTGGTGTTCTGGTGCTGATCGGCGGGTTGTGGATCTTCGCGCCCAAGCAGCCCTTCAGTTTCCTTCTATCGCGCACCTCCTCGAGCTCAATTCACGCCCCATTTGCGTGGCTCTTCATGTTGGGACTGCTACAGGCCGCGTGGACCTACACCGGCTACGACGCCTCGGCTCACGTGGCGGAAGAGACTATTGATCCGCGCCGCCGCGCTCCCTGGGGCATTGTTCTTTCCGTCGCGGTCTCAGGTTTTTTCGGTTATCTCCTGGTGCTTTCACTCACCTGTGCCATCCCCAGCATTCATAGCGTGCTCAACGCCAAAGACGGGGCGGGGAATCCGCTTCCCGCCGTGCTGGCCATTGTCACTTCAGGGCTTGGCCAGCGGGCGGGCAGCGCGGTGATGCTGCTGGCGGTGGCGGCCATGTGGTTCTGCGGCCTCTCCACCGTCACGTCGGTTTCGCGCATCATCTTCGCCCTGGCGCGGGACAAGGGGCTGCCCTTCGCCGCCTTCTGGTGCCGAACAAACTCGCGGCATCAAACTCCGGGAGCAGCCATCTGGTTCTCCGTGACTGTTGCTTTTCTCGCCCTCGCGTATAACGCAGCTTATTCCGTTGTCACCTCGCTTAGCGTGGTGGCCTGCTATCTGGCGTATAACATTCCTGTCTACCTGGGCTGGCGGCGGAAGGGACAATGGATCGATAAGCGAGGCCCGTGGAATTTGAGCAGTCACACTAACTGGATCAACCTGCTGGCCCTCGTGTGGACAGTCTTTATCTGTGCGATTATGATCATGCCACCGAACGCGCTGGCGGGCATCAGCCTGGCCATTGTGCTGGTGGTTCTTTATGCTTTGCATCGATTTACGGGACCACATGAAATCCGCAAGCCCGCATGGGCCGTGGCGGAAGAAGCCCCCATCTCTCAGCCTTGAGGTCATTCATGGACGCAGCATGGATTAAGAAGGATTTCAAGCCCTACCAACTCTTCATCGATGGCAAGTGGACCGCCCCCTCCGGCACGGTGAGCATTCCGGTGATGAATCCCGCCACGGGAGAGCAACTCACCACCGTGCCCGACGCGAATGCGGAGGATGTTGACCGCGCTGTGCGTGCTGCCCGCCGCGCTTTTGAAATCGGCGTCTGGCGAAAGATGGACGTCTCCAAACGCGAACGCATCATCTGGCGCATTGGCGAGCTAATCGAGAAGAACAAGGAGGAGTTGGCCCTGCTGGAGTCGTTGAATAACGGCAAGACCTACGGTGAGGCGTTGCGCGGCGATATCCCCCCCACGGCGGACATCTTTTATTACTACGCCGGTTGGGCGCGGAAAATCTATGGCGAAACTATACCCGTCGACGGCAATTTTCTGAACTATACGTTGCGCGAGCCCGTGGGCGTGGTGGGAATGGTTACGGCGTGGAATTATCCCATGCTGCTGGCAGGTTGGAAAGTGGCTCCGGCGCTGGCGGCGGGCTGCACCATGGTGCTGAAGCCTTCGGAAATGACTCCGCTCACCACCTTCAAGCTAGCGGAATATTGCCAGGAGGCGGGTGTGCCGGACGGGGTGGTGAACGTGGTGACGGGCTACGGTCCCACGGCGGGCGACGCGCTGGCTCGCCACATGGACGTGGATAAAATCGCCTTCACTGGTAGCGTGCGCACGGCGCGGGAACTGCTGAAGGCGTCGGGTGAAAGCAACCTGAAGCGGCTGTCTCTGGAACTGGGTGGTAAATCGCCCAACATTGTCTTTCCTGACGCGGATCTGGAGCGGGCGGCCAAGTCCGCCTTCTGGGGAATCTATGCCAACAAAGGTGAAGTGTGCAGCGCCGGGTCGCGCCTGCTGGTGCACGAAGACATTTACGACGAATTTGTGGGCACCCTTGCCGAGCGCGCCAGCAAGATGAAAATCGGAGATCCGCTCGACCCCGCTTCAGAGATGGGTTCCCAAATCAGCGAAACGCAGATGAAACGGATTCTCACCTACATCGATAGTGGCAGGGCGGAAGGCGCCAGCTTGCTGACGGGCGGTGAACGCGACCTGGAAGGCGACAAGGGAAAGGGGTTCTATGTAAAGCCCACCGTCTTCGCCAACGTCACTCCGCAAATGAAAATCGCGCAGGATGAAATTTTCGGCCCGGTGTTGGCGGCGTTGAAGTTTCGGGATGTGGAGGAGGCGGCGGAAATTGCCAATTCCACCATCTACGGATTGGTTTCCGCCGTCTGGACGCGCGACATTGCCACCGCACATCGCCTGGCGCAGCAGATCAAGGCCGGTTCGGTCTGGATCAATGCCTACAACTGCTTCGACAGCAGTTCTCCTTTTGGTGGATACAAGCAAAGCGGCTTTGGCCGCGAAATGGGCCCCCACGCGCTGGAGTCGTACACGCAGGTGAAGTCGGTGTGGGTGGCGCTTGATTGATTTTGGATTTTAGATTTTGGATTCGGTCCCGTTCGATTCTTTAAGCAACTGACGGACACCCATTTTAGGATCATTTAAGGGTTTTATGGTTTTGCTTGGGGATATTGCAACTATCGAATTGGGAGACAATTGAGGTTGGTAACTAATCCAAAATCCAAAATCTAAAATCCAAAATCGCCTGAGGCGTTAATGACTATCGACCAAATCAAAGAGCTTTTCGCCACACATCACATTCAGAAGATCAAGATTGGCGGATTCGATGTGGATGGCGTTTTGCGAGGCAAATACATTTCGCTGGAGAAATTCAATTCAGCGGCAAATGCGGGGCTGGGATTTTGCGATGTCATCTTCGGCTGGGACAGCTCCGACGCGCTTTATGACAACGTCCGCATGACCGGATGGCATACAGGCTACCCGGACGGCGTGGCGCGAATCGACCTGGCCACGTTTCGGGTATTGCCGTGGGAGCCGGATACGGCTTTCTTCCTTGTGGATTTCTTCAACAAGGACGGCACCTCGCTCGCCGTCTCCCCTCGGCAAGTTTTGCGCCGGGTCGTTGAGCGCGCTGAATCCATGGGGTATACGCCCAACGCCGCCATTGAATACGAGTACTTCTTCTTCTGCGAGGATCCGAAGTCTTTGCGGGAAAAAACCTATCGCAACCTTGTGCCGCTATCACCCGGGATGTTTGGGTACAGCTTCCTGCGCGCCTCGGTGAACTCAGACCTTGCCCATGCCATTTTGAATTGCATGAAGGCGATGGAGATTGAGATCGAAGGTTTCCACACGGAAACGGGCCCCGGCGTGTATGAAACCGCCATCCGCTACAGTGACGCGCTCGCCGCCGCTGACAATGCCGCCCTGTTCAAGGCTGTTGTAAAGATTCTCGCGCAAAAACATGGACTGGTCGCTACGTTCATGGCCAAGTGGAACAGCGAGCTGCCCGGGTGCAGCGGACACATCCACCAGAGCCTTGCCGAGCCGAAAAGCGGTAGGAATCTGTTCCACTCAGCCGATGGCGTGAATGAGATGTCGGGCCTGATGCGGCACTTTATGGCGGGGCAGCTTGCCCTGATGCGGGAGTTTTCCGCCCTGTTCCTTCCCACCATCAATTCTTATAAGCGGACGGTGCCCGGCACGTGGGCGCCCACCAACGTGACCTGGGGAATTGATAATCGCACCACGGCGCTGCGTGCCATTCCCGGGGGGGCCAAGGCCACGCGCGTTGAGAATCGATTGCCGGGGGCAGACTCCAATCCATTCCTGGCGCTCGCTGCAAGCCTGGCGGCGGGGCTTTATGGAATCGAAAATAAGCTGGAGTTGGGCGAGCCGACTGTGAACGCCTACAAGTCTAAATCGACGCCACTGCCGCGCACGCTGGAGAAGGCGGCCGCTCTGCTGCGTTCCAGCGAAGCGGCCCGCGAATATTTTGGCGCCGAGTTTGTGGAGCACTACGCTGCCACGCGGCAATGGGAAGCCCGTGAATTCCGCCGCGCCGTTACCGATTGGGAACTGGCACGGTATTTTGAGATTATTTAGACTGACCGCTGATCGCTGAGGGCCAATTTTCCATGATCAACAGATTCTCCTTTCCCACCCGAATCATCTTTGGCGCGGGTGCTTTGCGTGAACTTGGCGGCGAAGCCAAACTTCTCAATATCGCGCGGCCGCTGCTGGTGACCGACCGTGGCGTGGTGGCTTGCGGACTTGCCGCGCAGGTGCTCGAGGAGGCGCGGCGGGCAGGCCTCTCTCCCACGCTTTTTGAGGACGTGAACCCTAATCCGGTGGAGAAAAATATTCTGGACGGATTGGAAGCTTATCGCCGCGGGAATTGCGACGGCGTCATCGGGTTGGGCGGCGGCAGCGCCATCGATGTGGCCAAAGCGATCCGCCTGGTGGTTACTCATCCGTTTCCGCTGGAGCAATACGACGACAAGATCGATGGTGGTGTAAATATTCGCGCCAACATTCCGCCCATGATTGCCATGGCCACGACGGCGGGCACGGGCAGTGAAGTGGGGCGCAGCACCGTCATCATCCTGAAATCGAATGAGCGCAAGACGGTGATCTTCAGTCCCTTCCTCATGCCTAACGTTGCGCTGGCTGATCCGGAATTGACGGTCGGCATGCCGCCCAAAATTACTGCGGGCACGGGCCTTGATGCATTGACGCACAACGTAGAGGCTTATTTGGCGCTTGGTTATCATCCGCTGTGCGACGCCATTGCGCTTCAGGGCGCGAAGCTCTCCATGCAGAATCTCGCGCGGGCAGTCGCGAATGGAAAAGACCTGGAAGCGCGCAGCAACATGATGATGGCGGCGATGATGGGCGCGGTGGCTTTCCAAAAAGGTTTGGGCGCTGTGCATTCGCTCGCCCATCCGCTCTCAAGCATCGCCAATCTGCATCATGGGACTACGAATGGGATTCTGCTGCCGCACGTGCTGGAGTTCAATCGCACAACTTCCGAAAGCCGCCTGCGCGATCTTGCCATCGCCATGGAGCTTGAAGGGGCACAAGGGACTGCGGCAGAAGCCGCCATGGCGCTGATCGAACGCTTGCGACAGTTGCTGTCCGAAGTGGGAATCCCCTCCACGCTCAGCGCACTGGGAGTGACGCGCGACCTCATCCCCGTGCTCGCACTCAAAGCCATGGAAGACGCCTGCCACCAATCGAATCCGCGGCGCTGCACGGAAACGGACATGATCATGCTTTATGAAAAAGCGTTTTGATTGATGCGGCGCAATAGAGTTGTTTCCCCCCTGAACGAGCCTTAGGTCCGCGATAAACTGTGGTTTTGTATGGATTGCGGTGTTAGTATCGGCGCCGCAATCCTATTGCGGGAGTTTGCTCATTCTGTTCGGCGTGGAGGCGTCATGAGAATTGGTTTTGCCAGGCATTCTACAAAGTCAAGCAGTGCAGTTCATTCTTCGCGGATTTGGAAGAGTAGCATTTCGTTGGGCATTCTCGCTGTTTTGATGGTCATTTCCACCGCCGCGGCGGACGTCAAGCTGCCGTCCGTGATTGGCGACAACATGGTCTTGCAGCAGGGCCGGCAGGTGGCGATTTGGGGCTGGGCTGACGCGGACGAGCAGGTGACGGTAACTTTGGGCGAACAGAAGGTGACGGCCACGGCGGATTCCAGCGGCAAGTGGAAAGTTGAACTGGAGCCGCTGAAGAAGGGCGGCCCTTTTGAGCTGACCGTGGCGGGCAAGAACACACTGACCATGCACAATGTGCTGGTGGGCGAGGTGTGGGTCGGCTCGGGGCAGTCGAACATGGAGTTCACGGTCTCAAGCAAGGTGGCTCGGTTTGCCGGAATGCAGGACGAGGACAAGGAGATCGCGGCGGCGAATTACCCGACCATCCGCATGTTTACGGTGAAGCAGCTCAAGGCGTACGAGCCCACGGACGAAGTGAAGGGCGAGTGGAAGGTGTGCAGCCCGGAGACCGTGCCCGGCTTCTCTGCCGTGGGATACCTGTTTGCGCGCGATTTGCAGCAGCGGCTGAAGGTGCCGGTGGGGATTTTGACGGTGGCCTACGGGGCCAGCACCGCGGAGGCGTGGGTGCCGCGCGCGGCGATGAACGCCGACCCGCAACTGAAGCCGATGCTGGACAAGTTCGATGCGCAGGAAGACTTTTACAAGTCGCATCCGGGGGCCAACGCGGCCGATGCGCCTCCGGGACCGATGACGATCAACGCGCGCGCACCCAGGCCGGGGCCGCTGCGCGACCCGGTGCAGGACCAGCATGAGCCTACTGTGCTCTTCAACGGCATGCTGCATCCGGTGATTCCGTATGCGATTCGCGGGGCGATCTGGTACCAGGGGGAATCGATTGTGGGCGGAAAGGCGGGGATTCTGCTATATCCGCACGTGATGGAGACGCTGGTGACGCAGTGGCGCCAGCTATGGGGCGAGGGAGATTTCCCATTCTACGCGGTGCAACTGCCGGCGCTGAAGAACGTGAGCAACAACCCCATGGTGCGCGAGGGGCAGGCGAAGATTCTGGAGCTGCCGAAGACTGGGCTGGCGGTGACGATCGATATCGGCGATCCGGATAACGTGCATCCGAAGAACAAGGCGCCGTTGGGCGAGCGGCTGACGCTGATTGCGATGGCCGACGCCTACGGGAAAAAGCTTGAATACTCGGGGCCGCGGTATCGCTCGATGAAAGTGGAAGGCAGCTCGATCCGGATCGACTTTACGCACCTGGGCGGAGGATTGATTGCCAAGGATGGACCGCTGAAGTGGTTCCAGATTGCGGGCGCGGACCAGCAATTTGTGGATGCGGAGGCNNGTGCTGGTGGGCGAGGTGTGGGTCTGCTCCGGGCAATCAAACATGGAATTTGCGGTCTGGAACCACGGTGTGTTTGGCGGCGCCGATAATGCCGAGAAGGAAGTGGCCGCGGCCAATTTTCCTGAAATGCGCCTCTTCATTGTGAACAGAGAGGTGGCGGGCAAACCGCAGACCGATGTTGAGGGCAAATGGGTGGTGGCAAGCCCGGCGACGGTGGGAAGCTTTTCCGCCGTCGGCTACTTCTTCGGGCGGAATTTGTACAAAGCCATCAAAGCGCCTGTGGGTTTGATCGATTCCACCTGGGGTGGGACAGAGGCAGAAGCATGGACCAGCAGCGAGGCCATAGACGCCGATCCGGATTTGAAAGCGGTGGCGGATTCGTGGCAGCAGCGGATTCTGGATTTTCCCAGTGCTCTCCAAACCTACCAACAAAAGCTAAGCGAGTGGGAGAAGACAGCGGAAGATGCCGAGACCAAGGGTAATGTCGCGCCGCCACTTCCGCCAACACCCAAAGATCCTCGCAGCAATTCGTGGCGCGCTTCCGGACTTTGGAACGCCATGATCGCGCCGCTTACGCCTTACGCCATTGCGGGCGCCATCTGGTACCAGGGTGAATCGAACGCGGAGTTTGCCTATCAATACCGCAAGGTCTTTTCGACCATGATTCGACAGTGGCGCACATCGTGGGGCGAGGGAGATTTTCCATTTTTCTTCGTGCAACTCGCCAATTTTGTTCCCAACAACAAGTTTCCGGATACGTGGGCAGTTTTGAGGGAGTCGCAGCAGAAGGTGCTGGATTTGCCCAAGACCGGCATGGCGGTGGCCGTTGATATCGGCGACCCGCATGATATTCACCCGAGGAATAAGCAGGAAGTGGGGCGGCGTCTGGCGCTGGCGGCGCAAAATGTGGCGTATGGCCGAAAGATCGAGTACATGGGCCCATCATTCAAATCGATGCGCGTTGACGCGGGTGGTTTGCATCTGCGATTTACCCATGCTGTGGGAGGACTTGTGGTGCGCGGGCCGAGCCCGACGGGATTTGTGATTGCCGGGCAGGATCAGGAGTTCTACCCCGCCACCGCGAAAGTTGTGGGCAACGAGGTGGTGCTCACAAGCGCACAAGTCTCCAAGCCCGTTGCCGCTCGTTACGCCTGGGCGGACGATCCAAAATGCAATCTCTACAACAAGCAGGGGCTGCCCGCGCCGCCCTTCCGCACGGATGATTGGCTTGTCTCCACGCAGGGTTCGGTTCGGACGGAGGCCTCGAAGATCTGGTGATACCAAGGAGGGATTGAATGGCGACGCAAAAAGTGAAGCGCTACGGTCAACTGATCGGACTGAAACCGGAAGCCTTTGACAAATATGTCGCGGACCACGCGGCCGTGTGGCCGGGGGTTCTCAAGACCATCAGCGACTGCAACATTCGCAACTACTCCATCTATTTCAAGGATAACCTGCTCTTTGCCTACTTTGAATACATTGGCGATGATTTTGCCGCGGACATGGCGAAGATGGCTTCGGACCCCGTAACGCAGCAGTGGTGGGCTATCATGAAACCGATGCAGCAACCGCTTGCCACGCGGGCGGAACGCGAGTGGTGGGCGGACATGCGGGAAGTCTTTCACGTCGATTAACGCCTGTCCTAATGTGCGATCGGGCGGGGAGGAAGCATGCCAGTTTCACGCCGGAATCTCCTGATGAATGTGGTGGCCGGGGCGAGTCTTGCCTCAGGAGTTAAGAATGTGCAGACCATGGCAGCGTGCGCTGCGCCTAACTCTCAAGCGATGCAGAGTGGGCCGGATGCGCTGTTTGAGAAACCCTCGCCAATTACATTGGCGGAATTGGCACTACGAAACACCACAGGCGTGATGGTCGCGGAGGTCAGCGATTATGCCCCCGCTCATTACCAGGGGGGACTTTCCCCCAGCCCGCCACACGCGGACCATAATCCGAAGAAAGCGATCATTGTGGTGTGGAAAGACAAGCCGCAGCGCCTGGTTTTCAGTCATGAATCGAGCTACGATCCCTGGATGGAATTGCCGAATGGCTTGGGCCTGTGCAATCAATTCTTTGAGGGCAATTTTGGCTGGGGAGAGCTTTTTAATAATAATGGGCGCAAGGAACGTAATAGCTTTGTGGATATAATCCAGGGCGGGCCCAAGCGCGTCTGGGTGCGCTGGAACTATCTCTGCGTGAACAAGGATGACGATTCCCAGCCGGCATTGCGGGGCACGGAAGATTACATCTCCTACCCAAACGGCCTGGTGTGGCGGCGACTCACCTACGTTTCGCTGATGCCTGACAATCCCAACGGTTACAGTTGGCAGCCCATTGACTTCTTTGCCGGTGCTCCCGCTGGAACCACGTGGAAGGACTTGTTCACGCGTGATGAGCAGCATGGTGACTACCTTGTCGGGACAGTGATCGACGCCTATTCCAGCAAGCGCTACGACGTGTTTTGGGATAACAATGGCAAGCCACGACGAGATGGCGATGCCACGCTGCTGCTGGAGATTTCGCACTCGCGCGGTTTCGCCATCATCATGCCTTTCAAGGAAGGTTTCCTATTTACTATCATGGGCGCATCAAGCGGGTTCCCCAGTGAGAAAAGCCAGATCGTGGATCACTCCTTTAACGACACAGGGGGATGGGGATGGGGCGCGGCTCGGTGGGACCATTGGCCTGTGGGATGGCTGAATTCCCAAACCCATAACTATAAGGAAGGATCGCAATACCCTTACAGCTTCGGCCCATTTTCCCACTACATTGTGAACGAACCTCTCAAAGAACCGCACAAAGACTATGACCGTGAAGCACGCGACATGGAACTGAACCGGTGGTCAGAAAAGCATGTCTACTACACGCTGACGGGCATGGCGCATGACGTTGAAGCAATTCGCCGCCTGGCGAAAAGTTGGCTGGATCAAGGGGAGAATTGCGCGCAGTCAGAGAGTATTGCGAATTTGGGCTGAGCCAATTCGGGTTATAATTCCGCCCTCAAGTGAATGATGGTGAGTGCAGGAATGGCTTAGTGGTTTCATCATCCCAACTGCATCATTGTCGACGGTTCGAAACGAAGCTGCGGATTAAGTGAAAGGTCCGGGCGACATCTGCTCGCGAGGTATTTGCGCAAATGAAAGCCATTCGATTTGAACGACCTGGTGAGCTTCACCTGGTGGAAATCCCCAATCCTCAGCCCGTTGCGGGATGGGTGCGAATTCGTGTGCACGCGGCGGCGATTTGCATGACCGATGTGGAAACCCTGCGCGGCCGCCATCCCGTGGAGTTTCCCATCATCCCCGGGCACGAGTTCTGCGGAGTGGTTGACCAGGTGGGCTCATCTGCCGACGAAGCATGGCTGGGACGTAAGGTGGTGGCCGATAATGAAATCTGCTGTCTGAAGTGTGGGTACTGCCGCCGCGGGGAATGGCGGCGTTGCACGGAATTCCGGCACATTGGATTCGGGCCGCCCGGAGGATACGCCGAGTATGTTGTGGCGCCGGTTCACAATTTGCACGTGCTTGCCGACAGCGTCTCCTTTGAACAAGGGTCGATTCTGGAGCCGCTGGGTGTGGGGCTTGCTGTGGGGAGAATCGGAGAAGTTCAGCTGGGAATGACGGCGACGATTCTTGGCCTCGGCCCCATCGGATTGAATTGTCTGGCGGTGCTAAAGGCTTCGGGGGCTCGGCGGATTCTATGCCTCGATAAGCAGCCCAAGCGGCTCGCCTTGGCAAAATCCTGGGGAGCACTGCACGTTACCGACGACTCTGAGCAACTGAAGGCACTGACCAGAGATCTGCACCCCGGCGGAACGGACATCGTGGTTGAGGCCAGCGGGCACCATCCGTTGATCCCGCTGGGCGTTAACCTCACCCGCTTCGGTGGTAGTCTCGTTCTGGGTGGCTTCTGCAAGCATGAAGCGCTCAGCATCGACCCGGACTCAATTCAAGGATCGAACCGCCGTGTGCTGGGGGCGGGGAACAATCCCGGATTTATCGAACCCGCGGCCCAGGCAGCGGGTGACGGCGTGCTGAAGACGGAAGGCATGATTACACACCGTTTTCTTCTGGACGATTTCCGCCAGGCTTTTTCCGATGAGCAATTGACGGCAAGCGATTTCATCAAGGGCATTTTCGTTTTTTGAGGGCATCGAGCATGGGCATGAAGAAGCCGCTTGCAGTGACGCGAGTACTCGTCGTCATGATGGTCTTCTTCTATGTCCGCACACTTTCGGCGCAAACCCCGCCGGACGCCGATCATCCTGCCTTCAAGCCCGCGCAAACGCTCACCGTCTCTGACATTTTGATTCCATCAAGCTGCAACACCAACGGGACGGTCGTGATCGACGCCCTGGTTGTGGAGGAGGGGAAGCCCAAGGAGCTTGAGGTCCGCCGTGACATTGATTGCCTTACCCAAATTGCTATGGACGCAGTGAAAGATTGGACATTCTCGCCGGCGACGGTTAAGGGCAGACCTGTTGCTTCCAGAATCGCCGTGGCGATCACGTTCTGCCCTGTGGGCTCGATGGCCGACCCACTTACTGCCGGTACGCTGAAGTCACAGAGCGAGGAAGCGATTCAGGCGGAATTCCAGCCGCCGGAAGTCCTTCATGGTAGGTTCCCGATATATCCCATGGACGCGACCGCTTTCGGAACCGTCGTGCTTGAGGTTAACCTGAGTACAAAAGGAGAAGCGGGGGATGTGAAAGTGCTCCAGGATCTGCCTCCTTTTACGTCACATTCCCGGGACGTGGTGGGCGATTGGCGCTTCATGGCCGCGACGGACAATGGCAATTCCATTCCATCCAAGGTTATCCTTGCGTTTGTATTTCCCCCCTTGCCTCCTTCGAACAATACCTTTTGACTTCTCCGCGGAGTGCGTAAATGCAGCTTACGCATTCTTCCGCTTTAACGATTCCAGCTCTTCCAATGTGCGTGGCCAATCCTGTTTCATCAGGCGTGAGAGGCCGCGGTCCGCCAACAGTTTGCCTCCGGTTTGGCACGTGGGGCAGTAGTTGGTTTCGTTGTTGGCGTAGCGAATGCGCTGGACTTTGGTTCCGCAGCGGGGGCAAGGCTTACCATATTTTCCATGAACGGTCATCTCCGGCCGAAATGCGGTCACATTCTCAGGAAATCCGCCCTGCGCTTCGGCGCGAAGGCGATCCGTCCATTCGATGAGAACGCTTTGAGTGGCTTGGTGCAAACACGCGATTTCATCCTCGTTCAGGCGTTGGGTCAGCGTGACGGGTGATAGTTGGGCGCGATGAAGGATTTCGTCCGAGTAGGCGTTGCCCACACCGCTGAAGAGTCGCGGGTCGGTCATGGCGCGTTTTAGCGTGTGATTGGCCGAGGTCAGGCGTGTCTTGAAGGATTCGAGGTCAGCATTTAGAACTTCCAATCCACCCGGATCAAGCTCACTCAATCCGGTCTCACCCAGAACAACATGAAGAGACGCGCGGCGCTGCGATCCAGCTTCCGTCAGGAGAAGGCTGCCATGGGCAAAGTCAAATGCCGCCAGGGCGCGCTTGGGTGTGAGCTTAACATCAGGCTTGCTCCAATGCAGGCGCCCCGCAATCATCAAATGCAGCACTAGCCAAAGATCGTCTTCCAGGCCGATGGCGACGCGTTTGCCAATGCGCCGCAGCTCGCGCACGGATTTGCCTCCCACTGTTTCCAGGGATGGTGTTGCCGTCCGCAGTAAAAACGGACTGGCCACGCGAACCCGCTGGAGGGATTGATTCAGAATGCGCACTTGGAGAGCTTCAATGTAAACGACGATGTCAGGAAGTTCCGGCACAATTCCGCCATCTTGACACGGGCGGCAGCGGCCGTAAAGGGCTTGTTAGGGAGAATGAGGCAGGACGCTTCCTCAGACATGTCTGGTAGAAGCGCTCCGGTGGCGGTATAATTTCGCGCTATAAGTCAGAAGGCAACAAGGAGGAGGATTAAATGAGAAAAATTGCAATTGCAGCACTGAGTGTGATGATGCTGGCCTGTTTGGCGGCGGTGACCCTTGCGCAGGGCAACCCCCGTGGCAAATCGACAATAACCCTCAAAGGGAAAGCGGTTTCAGTGGAATATGGGCGGCCATCACTGAAGGGACGCACAACGGATGCGTTGCTGGGCAGGCTGCAGCCAGGCGGGCTGTGGCGTTTAGGGGCCGATACCTCCACGACATTCAAGACTGACGGCGACCTGACTTTTGGCGACGTCACCATCCCTGCCGGGGAGTACAGCATCTGGATGCAGCGGCAGGCAGACAATTCATGGAAGCTGCTCTTTGACAAGAAACACGGTCAATGGGGTGAGCCCACTCCTGACCCCGCAGACTGCTTTGCATCGGTACCGCTGAAGGAGTCCAAGCCTGCCGCGTCCGTTGAAAGCGTAACGATCACCCTTTCGCTGCGAAAGGCTGGGGGTGGCGCCACTATCAAGATTCAATGGGGCACTTTGGAAGTGGCCGCCGATTTCAAGTAAGATCTATGGGGCAAAAGTAAGTCCGGAATCAGATGTTCAAAGTTTCAATGTAAAGACCACGAACTGTAATTCGTTCCTGCCGGGGCGAAAGGACGCGGAGGAAAGGTCCAATGCAGTTGGCCCTTCGCGACCAAACGCCCCGGCGGCGATTCTGCCCTTCAGAATTCCTCCGCTTGATTCCACACTCGATATTGGGGGCCATTCATGCGTATACGATTATTGGGACGTACAGGATTGAAGGTTTCGGAAATCTGTCTCGGCACCATGACGTTTGGAGGCTTGCCGGGCGGCCGCGGTGCTCCGGGCTGCGATGAGAAGGTTTCTCTTGAGATTCTAAATGCCTACTGCGAAGCAGGCGGGAACTTCATTGATACCGCTGATGGTTACGCCGATGGACATTCGGAAGAAATATTGGGAAGGGGATTGAAGGGACGCCGCGATGACATCGTGCTGGCCACAAAGGTCTTCTTTCCCGCGGGCACGGGGGCGAACCGCAAAGGGCTTTCGCGCAAACACATCTTTGAAAATATTGAGGTGAGCCTGCGTCGCCTGCAAACCGATTATATCGACCTTTATCAAGTACATTGCTTTGATTTACACACCCCGCTGGAAGAAACGCTTTCTGCTCTCGACGCCATGGTGAAACAAGGGAAAGTCCGTTACCTCGGGTGTTCGAATTTTGCCGGGTGGCAATTGGCCAAAGCGCTGGGTGTGTCGGCGTTGCACGGTTATGCCCGGTTTGATTGCTTGCAACCGCAATACAGCCTGATCAGCCGTTCGATCGAGCGCGAAATTCTTCCGTGTTGCCGTGCCGACGGAGTCGGAGTGATTGCCTACAGCCCTCTCGGCGGCGGATTTCTGAGCGGCAAATATCGTTCTGGAGAACCTGCCCCGCCGGCCTCACGTGTCGCGGACTCTGTGCCCGCAAACAAATTTTGGGTGGAACGGAATTTCACCGCGCGGAATTTTGGCATTCTACGCGCAGTGGAAGAGGTATCGGCGCGATTGGGAAAAACCTGCAGCCAAATTGCATTGGCGTGGCTATTGGCCATGCCCGGCGTCACCTCCGCGATTATCGGGGCGAGGAATTTGGCGCAGCTTCGTGAGAATTTGGGAGCAGGAGATTGGGACTTTCCTTCCGAAGAATGGAAAAAACTTGATGATGCGAGTGCCCTGTCCGTTGAATATCCGGGGGATTTTCAAGCGTTTGTGGAAACGCTGGTCCACAACGACCTTTCCAAACAGTGATGGATATTGGCGACGGGCGGAGTCTTTCAATAATTGATCCGCCAAACGGTTCTCCACGTTATCCGAATGCGAGCTTTTGGAACGTTTCTTGCAGTATAAGTGTCTACATCATTTGGAAATTTATCCCCGGAGGTCTTATTTAATCTTATGGTTATCATCGCAATGGTCGGCGGTCTGGTAGTTGGTGGAGCTCTTTTTGCCATTCTTAAAAATGCAGGCGGCAAGTCGTCGGAAAGCAAGTACACAAAGTTGGATATCGGATAATCCTGGGATTCAACCCGGTTGATTCACTCCCCAGTTAAAAAAAAGAGCTCGTGGCATTTTGCGTTTTACAATTCCGCCATGATAGGCTACAAGCGGTTGGATGGAAAGGGGGCGGAGTTGCTGTGATCTTCGCTTCCGAGCGCGGCAAAAGGAGGGAAGAATGGCAACGCTTTTCATACCGAAAACGACCCTCCAGATTACGCAGACTTCTTGTCCCTTTCTCGAAAACTTGCCAAACCTGGGAACATATTGACAATAAAGGGTCTCGATTCGTCTTTTGGGTTTCCCAAACCTGGGAAGTTACCAAGAATGAAACCACTTATTTGAAATACAAAAAAGTGGATGCGCATAACAACAAGATGTCCGCGTGAAATCTCAAAAACGTAACTTTTAGGCCGCTTAAATAGCATGTCGAGTGAGAACTTCGGGTCAGTAAAACCGAACTTCGTCGACATCGAGTTCAAATTCACCGGGCGGTCCGTCGGCGCGGAATTCTAATATCAAAGTGCTCTTGGCGGGGAATGGGTTGGGTGCGGTCAGCCATGCGGCGGGCAAGCGAACAGTTTGCCAATCCGAATCGGGGATGAACGTGAGTGCGGGGGCGGGCAGTGTCTGGTCAGGCGGAATGATCTTGACTTGGAAGAGACGGCTGACTCCCCGTAATTCAAGTTGAATCCCGCGGAACCCCGTGGCATTCGGGGCAAGTTTGAAAGGATAGCGCGCTGTCACGGCTCCGTGTTCAAACCCATTTGCGGATTCGATGCGTCCGGTGAATCGCAGCGCGTGGCCGGTTCCTGCGGCGCCCGGTGAAATCAGCTCAACCTCACCAACAGAGCGGCCCGCCGCGTTCGGGTCGGTTGAAACCTGCCAGGTCTTCAGTAGCAATTCCTCTTCCTCCGGATTCTCAAAATCAATCAGGGGAAAGTTTTCGGCGGGCGACGAGTGTTGCGCTGCCTCCTGCGGCTCGTGATTCATCAGTGCGAAAGTTGTCTTCCAATTTGCGGCGAGATTTCCGTATTTGTTCATCCAAATTCCCATGGCTAGAAACGGCACTACGAAGGTCAGGGAGATCAACTTCGCACGCATGGAAATCTTCTCTTCTTTTTCCCACCGGAAAAGTTTCCAGGCAAAGAGAAGTCCAAATGTTCCGGAGATGAGCAGCGCCAGCATCTCTGCCCGGTGACTAAACAACGACTGGCCGCCCACCATGATGGCTTGAAATGAAGTAACCAGGTATGTCGCGGGGAGATAGGCGGCGAAATGCTGGATCCAACCTGGCAGCAACGGCAGGGGCACCGTCACCCCGGATAGAAAGAGCAGTGTGAACCAGACTACATTGTTGTAAACCTGCGCCTCTTGCATCGTGTTGGCCACGCTCGCAATGGTGAGGCCAAAACCAGCGAAGGCAAAACTGCCGATGGTCACCAGCACAAGCAGCGTGAGCGGGTCAATCCTCAGCGGCATGTGGAAGATCACCATGGCGCAAGTGACCAACATGACGAGTGTGGGCAATTGAAGCAGGTAGTTCGCCAGCAGACTGCTAAGGACCATGGAGCCTGCGCCGATGGGCGCCAAGCGATAACGGCGCAGACTTCCGCGTTCCCGCTGCATGACCGATTGCAATCCCAGTCCCCAGAAAGCGCTGCCCATGATGTTGAGCGTCACCACCGGTCCGAACATGTAACTGACCGCCTGCGGATTGCCCCGCGCAAACAGCCCGGCATAAACAAATAGGAAGATGAGAGGGAACAAGAAGGTGAAAAACAGCGCCGCCTTGGTGCGCATCACCAGCTTGATTGACATCAGCGCGATTCGAATAGAAGGAAGCATGGTTTTTAGAAGAACGGAGTCAGGAGACAGAAGTCAGAATTTCGAATACCAGAGACTTAATTCTGCCTTCATTCTACTGACTCCTCAGTTTTCCTCATGAGAATTCAAAATGGAGAATCCAGTCGCCTCTATTCTGACTCCGGACTCCTGCCTTCTGTCTCCTGTTCCTTACCCTTCCATCTTTCGCCCGGTCATTTCCACGAACACATCTTCCAGTGTCGGCTGCGCGATGTGAAGGTCGAGCAGGGAATTGCCCTCTGCTTCGAGAAATCGCACGAGCGCGGCCACAGCTATGGCGATGGGTTGGGCATGGATAAAATACTTACCCTCCTCCTCGCGGCACTCAACCACTGCCTCAAGCTGCTGCAATCGGTCTGTGGGAACGGGCTTCGCAAAGGTGGCTTCGATGCGCGCTCCCTTTCCGGACTTCTGCACCAATTCGCGAGGTGTTCCCAGTGCGATCACCTGGCCGCGGTCAATGATGGCGACGCGATCGCACAGGCGCTCCGCTTCTTCAATGTAGTGAGTGGTCAGCAGGGTGGTGCGGCGCTCTTCTCGGAAGCGCTCGATGAGGGCGTAAATGTCGCGGCGAAGTTGAGCATCAAGGCCCACCGTAGGTTCGTCCAACAAGACCAGTTCAGGATTGTTCACCATGGAGAGTGCCAGGGCCAGTCGCTGCTTCTGACCGCCTGAAAGTTTTTCGAAAAAAGCCCGTCTTTTTTCTCCCAGGCCAAATCGATCCAGAAGCATTTCAATGGAGGCGGGAGCCTGGTAAAAACTGGCATAGAGGGCAAGGGCCTCTTCCACTCGAATCTTGTCCGGAAGGACAGTGTTCTGGAGTTGCGCTCCGATGCGCTCCTTGAGGGCAGTTTGTTCGCGTGCGGGATCCATGCCGCACACCCGAACCGTGCCGCTATCGGCCTGCCGCAGACCTTCCAGAATTTCGATGGTCGTGGTTTTGCCTGCGCCGTTAGGCCCCAACAAACCGAATACTTCTCCAGCTTTGATTTCAAAAGAAATTCCGCGCAGGGCATCAAGGTCACCGTAACGTTTGCGCAAACCTTCCACGGTGACAATCGCAGAACTCGAGCCATTCACCATGTGGAAAGGTTAAAGGATAAAAGTTAAGGGGTAAAGGATGAAGTTTGAAGGCTGAAGGTTAAAACGTGAAGGATAAAGTGTGAAGGGTGGAGCCTCAAAAATAGTATAAATCTCAAAAATAATTTTAGAGGACAAAGGAGGTATGAATTACGGAAATTTGGAAGAGTCAAAGGGAGTGTAGTGCATAGTAAAACCAGGGGTTATATTCAGCCCTTTTGGGGCTTCACCCTACATCCCTTAGCTTTTTATCCTCTACACTTCACCCTTTATCCTTTTGCGGACTTTGGCCCCCAATTTGTTAGGAGTACAATAGAGTGTCATATTGCGCTGTAATAATATGTGACTATTTTAACCTGGGGATGCGGATGATTTGTCTGAACTTGCATTCTCCCAAGGATGAAGGGTTTTGGGTGAGCGATGAAAATATTGGTCTTAAATTGCGGGAGTTCCTCCATTAAGTTCCAATTGATTGAGACAGATATCGAATTGATTGAATCCAACACGGACCGCTGTATTGCTAAGGGCAGTGTGGAACGCATCGGGACGGACGAAGCGACTTTGAAGGTGACAGTTCCACCGAATCCGACGATTTCGGTGACGGAAGAGATTCTGGACCATCAAGCGGCTTTGACGCGGGCGATCGCGACGCTCAAGGATTGCCATGCGGTTGCGGATATTACCCAGATTCAAGCGGTGGGGCATCGCGTGGTGCATGGGGGCGAGCACTTTTCCGCTTCCGTTGTCATCGACGATAAGGTGGAAGAGGAGATCCAGAACTGCGTGGAGCTGGCGCCACTACATAATCCTCACAATTTGCGTGGCTATTTTGTGGCGCGCAAGGTGATGCCGCAGGTGCCGCAAGTTGCAGTCTTTGACACCGCCTTTCATCAGACCATGCCCGGCCATGCCTTTATGTATGGCCTGCCCTATTCCTACTACCGCCGCTATCACATTCGGCGCTACGGCTTTCATGGCACATCTCATCGCTACGTGGCATTTCGTTACCGGAAGATATTTGATAAGAAGCGCGAGGAAGCCAACCTGATCACGGCTCACCTGGGCAATGGATGTTCGATGACGGCGATTGAGAAAGGCCGCTCCATTGACACCTCCATGGGATTTACCCCCCAGGAAGGGCTGCTGATGGGCACCCGTTGCGGCGATATTGACCCCGCAGCGCTGTTTTACATAATGTCGAAGGACGAATTAACCCTGCACGATATGTCCACGCTGCTCAACAAGTTCTGCGGGCTCTATGGAATCTCCGGCGAGTCGAATGACATGCGCGAATTGATTACTGCTTCCGCTAAGGGTGACGAGCAGGCAAAGCTGGCGATTGAGGTCTTCTGCTATCGCATCAAGAAGTACATCGGCGCTTACAGCGCGTCACTCGGGCACGTGGATGGTCTCGTCTTCACCGGCGGAATCGGGGAGAACTCTCCCGCCATCCGCGCCCTGGCGTGCGAAGGGCTTGGCGAAATGGGCATCCAGATTGATCCCGATCGCAATGCGTCGATGGTGGGTAAAGAGGGTGAAATTTCAACCGATGCCAGCCGCATTCGGGTGATGGTGATTCCCACCAACGAGGAACTGTTAATTGCGCGCGACACGTTCCGCGCTGTTCGCGGCATTCCCAATCCGCATTGAGGCTGGGACAAATGAAAGGTAGTCGCGGTCACGCATCGGCGCTTTAAGGTTTGTTCCATGATTTTTGTCCACGTCCTCAAGGGCAGTTCCGGAGTTTCCTTGGAGACGGGGACTGAATCTGCTGCGTTTCCATTCCTCTTCATAGCCCATGACGGGGTTTGAAGAAATACTGCGGCGGCAGGATTCTCCCTGACCCAGGGTTTCTGCCTCCGTTGCAGGGGAAACAGCTGTGTCACGCCTATGCTGACCCTGACGGCGCGTTGATTGGGCACCCCTCCCAAACTGGCTCGGAAGCCTTCCATTTTTTTCCCAAAAATGCAAACTGAGCTGGACGATAAAGGCTTGAGGTAGTACACTTCGCGCAGCACGTGCACTGCTCCACAGGATTGCCTTGCAAGTTCCATGACGCTTTCTGAGATCAGGGAACAAAAATGAGGCCACTCGTGTGGCAAAAGCGCGCCATTGCTGAATTGCTCAAATAGGTTATATTACTAATGAATATCGATGACTCGATTTTGCCGGAACAAAAGAAGCCTTTGGCCGGCGCCTGTCAACACAGGTGGCAGAAACAGGAAGGCCCATACTCAGTGGCGCAGGTGTGTGACGTTTGCAAGCTTTTCCGGTATAAAAGCAGCGCTACGGCGGATTGGGAATACCGCGCACCCATTCCCTTTGCGCGGGCTTCGGCGGAATGATTGGGGACCCGGGGTAATTAGGGAAATTGGTCACCGGCTGCGGAATCAGAAACCTGGAAACCAAAGAGATGCTCTTCGATGGATTTCCCAGGTTAGGTCCTGTCTGCACTGTTTGGCATTCCAGGTCTGAACTGGGAGTTCCGGAACCCCAATCCAGAACGTTGAGTCCCGGGACTTGGATCTCGAGTTAAGTAATCCGGATTGAAAAAGTTCATAATCGTCATAGAGTTGGGTTCTGCGTGGGGTGAGGTCGTGGTTTTTATGCCACACTCATGCCCAGGCCTCAGCAAGCCGATATTCTTCTTGCCAGCTCGTGGTATACTTTGGCAAATTGAATGTCGACGGGAGCGACATGAAGACCTGCCCTACATGCCAAGGAAGCTATCCGAACAATTATGCCATTTGCCCGGCAGATGGTAGTCCTCTGCAAGAACTGGGGACATGGGCGGAAGGAAGCATCATTCGCGGGAAATACCGCCTGATCGCCAAGGTGGGTCAGGGCGGCATGGGGTCGGTCTACAAGGCGTTGCACCTGGCATTTGATGAAATGCGGGCACTGAAAGTCATTGCCCCGGAACTTCTTAGCGACGCTTTGTTCGTTAAGCGGTTTAAGCACGAAGCAGTAATAACCCGGCGGCTCCAGCATCCCAACGCCGTGCGCGTGGACGACATTGACGAGGCCGAAGATGGCCGTCCTTACATCGTCATGGAGTTCATTGACGGCAAGAGTTTAAAGAAACTGATTCGCGAAGAGGGCCCACTCCCCGTTCCGCGGGTTCTCAGCATCATCAAACAATGCGCGAGCGCTCTCGATGCCGCTCACAAACTAGGCATGGTGCATCGCGACATCAAGCCGGACAACATCGCACTCCTGGACACTCCTGACGGTGAGATGGTGAAGGTCCTCGATTTTGGCATTGCCAAAGTCAAAGAGGCGCGCCTGGGTGAAAGTGCCGGACTCACTTTGACGGGTGCCGGGGTGGTGATTGGGACTCCGCAGTATATGTCTCCGGAACAGGCTATGGGGAAGCGCGGGGATGAGTTGGACGGCCGCGCCGACCTTTACTCCTTGGGCGTGGTGATGTACCAGATGCTCACCGCGGACCTCCCCTTCAAAGCCGACACCACCATGGAGATGCTGCTGGCTCACATGCAGAAGCCGCCTTCGCCCATTGAGGTGTTGCATCCCGAATTGCAAATACCCAAAGACGTGGCAGCCCTCGCGATGCGCCTGCTGGAAAAGAATCGTGACCTGCGTCCGGCTTCCGGCCGCGTCCTGATCCAGGAGATTGAAAAGCTGGAAAAGGACTCCTTGCCTGTCAAAACGCGCGTGGTGACGCCGGATGAATTCAATCGCGCCAACGAAGAACGAGTTCCAAGCGGCGGTGAGGGTAGTATTCCTGCATGGTCCACCACTCCGCGCCAGCAGCAGGAAAAGGTCCGCCGGGTCGAGCCAGTCAAAGTTACGCCAGTACAAGAAGTCCGTCAGCAACCGCGGGAAGTGGTCCCGGTCGAACATGTCAAAGTTAAGGAATCCCGCTGGGGAATGTGGGTGGCGTTGATTGTATTGTGCCTGGGCATTGGGGGCGGGGTGCTTTACATCCTCACACGCCCATCGCCTTCGAAAACAACTGTTACTGCAATGTTGACGGCGGACCCGGCCACTATCGAAAAAGGCCATTCCGTCACCTTGCGCTGGTCCTCACAGAATGCCACGGACTTGGATTTGGAACCGGGTGTGGGTAAGGTTCCGGCTGAGGGATCCACATCCGTATCCCCTGAGGAATCGACCACATATACGTTGACTGCCAAAGGTTCGGGTGAGCCGCAAAATTCAACAGCCTACGTCAGCGTATCGAATCCTGTTACGCCACGAGTCGTTGAACCCCCGGTTAACAATCCTCCGCCGGTCTTTAATCCTCCACAGCACAACAACCCTGATCAAGGTTCGAAAGATCGGACCAAGACTAGGACGACACGGAAGCCGGAGCCGCCCCCCGTTGTGGTGGTACCCCCGCCTGCTCCAGGGCCTGACCCCAAGGCGGTTAAGTCGACGATCACTTTGGGTGATTTCCACCTCGGACGGGGGGAGTATGACGATGCGATCTCCTCATACCAGAGAGGATTGCAGCTTGATCCTTCCAATTCTGTCCTTCAGCAAAAACTCGACGGGGCGATCAAGGCCTGTAAGAAGGAAAATGCCATCCTGAACGAAGGCTTAAGCTGCGGCTCCAGGTAAAGCCTTGTCGGGCAAAGCTAATCGCAACGGTCAAACACATTCAAACCTTCCTGGATGCACCGCCCGGCACACTCGTGCGTCCTTTTGCGCACAAGAAACTTCAGCAAAGTCCAGCCACATTTCTTTCGACCCGCAGGCCCTGCATGCCTGGCTGGAAAAGCCCTGCGCCTGGCTACATTGATGCTGCAGGTGCTTAAAGCGATGAATTTTCCTTATCGCGATTAATTCCCGTATGAGCTTCGTCCCTATGTGTGGAAATTTAAATTTTTGCTCCAGTGCTATCTTGATAGCCGTGTCGAACATCCAATGGAGTGACAGGGAGTGGTCATCGAAACATTGGGACGTACAACGCAGAGTTTGATACGCAATCTGCGGGCGGCCTCTCAGGGCTAAAAGGCCGTCCTCAACCCATCGACAAAGGGTAGGCAATTCATAGGAGGTTTTGGAATGCTGCGAAGTCACCGGCTTCGTTCGGGGCCGATATTATTCATGGGGGGACTGTTGCTCGCCACGAGCGGTTGTGGCGGTAACTCCAAGGTCAACGCGCAGGCAGGCATGCCACCTCCCATGGTGCAGGTGGCGGTGGTGGAGCGCCGGGACGTGTCCCTGACCAGCGAGTGGATTGCCACCATGGATGGTTACATCAATGCTGAAATCCAGCCCCACGTTTCAGGTTACTTGATCCGCCAGAACTATCGCGAAGGGTCTTTGGTTCGCAAGGGTGAGGTCCTTTTTGAGATTGATCCCCGCCCATTCCAGGCCGTGCTTGATCAGGTCAAGGGACAACTGGCGCAAAGTCAGGCGCAAGTGGTGCAGGCGCAGGCGCAACTGGTGAAAGCGTCGCAGGACGTTGCTCGTGACACGCCACTGGCCGAAGCCAGAGCGATTGCGCAGAGCCAGTTGGACAATGATCTGCAAGCCAAGGCCGGAGCTGAAGCCGCGGTGGCGGCGGCGCGGGCAGCGGTGACGGCGGCGCAGGCGTCGGTGGAGCAAGCTGAATTGAATCTCTCCTTCACCAAAATCGTTTCCCTGGTGGATGGAGTTGCGGGCATCGCCAAAGCTCAGATGGGTGATCTGGTCAACACAACTTCGGTTTTGACCTCCGTGTCGCAAGTGGATCCGATCAAAGTCTACTTTCCCATGTCGGAGCAGGAATATCTGCGTGCCCAGAAAATTGGAACCAATGCGTCCAGCATTCAAAGCACCCCCCTCAAAGGAATTGCCCTGACCCTGGTGCTTGCCGATGGCAGCATCTATCCACATTCGGGCGAGGTGTTGTGGACGGACCGCCAGGTTGATCCCAGCACAGGCACCATTCGCGTTGCGGCGGCCTTCCCGAATCCGGGGAATATTCTTCGGCCAGGCGAATACGGCAGAGTACGCGCCGTAACGGATGCGCGCCACGACGCGCTGCTTGTTCCCCAGGCTGCCGTGTCCGAACTGCAAGGCGTCAATCAGGTGGCGGTTGTGGGCCCCGACAACAAAGTGAAAATTCAAAACGTTCAGATCGGGTCTCAAGTAAGCGGCGATTGGATTGTCAACCAGGGCCTCGCGATGGGTGACCGTGTCGTGGTGGGGGGATTGCAATATGCCCGCGAGGGCGCCACGGTGACCCCCGTGCCGTTTGGCGCAAACAAGGGGGCGCAGTAACCCATGGCTGAGTTTTTCGTTCGGCGCCCCATTGTTGCCATCGTCATTGCCATCATCACCATGCTCGCAGGACTGGTGTCGATGCGCTCGCTCCCAGAGGCTCAATTTCCTGACATTGTTCCGCCCCAGATCATCGTCAACGCTACTTACCCTGGCGCGGATGCGGAAACTGTTGAACAGGCCGTTGCCACTCCCATCGAGCAGCAGATGAACGGCGTGGATAACATGCTCTACATGCAGTCCACTAACGGCAATGACAACACTATGGCGCTTACCGTGACTTTTGACGTCGATACGGACGTCAACACGGATGAGGTCAATGTGCAGAACCGCGTGGCGCAGGCGTCACCCAATCTTCCCCCCGACGTCACCCAGTTTGGGACCACCCTGCGTAAGTCCACGGGCTTGCCGCTGCTGGCGTTTGCCTTATACTCTCCGCATCGAACCCACGATTCTCTATTTCTGGCCAACTACGCCAATATCAACGTCAGTGACCAGCTCTTGCGCGTTCCCGGCGCCGGCCAGGTGATCCTGTTTGGTTCGACGGACTACTCCATGCGGATTTGGATCAAACCGCAGCTTCTCGCCAAGCTGGGGTTGACAGTGGCCGATCTGGTGGGGGCGCTGAATCAACAAAATGCCGTGAACCCTGCCGGCCAACTCGCTGGCAATCCGGCGCCGCCCGGCACGCAGATGACCTACATTGTGCGCGCTCAGGGCCGTTTGGTTACTGCCGGTCAGTTTGGCGAAATTGTGGTGCGCGCCAATCCTGATGGCTCCGTGGTTCGCCTAAAGGATGTTGCCCGCATTCAACTGGGCGGATTGAGCTACAACGAGCAGTCGAGATTCAATGGGCAGCCCAGTTGCATTGTGGCCGTCTTCCTCACTCCTGGCGCCAACGCCGTGGCCGTAGCCGATGGCGCTCGCAAGGTGATGGAGCAACTCAAGCAGCGATTTCCTCCCGACCTGTCTTATGCCATCGGCCTTGATACCACACTGCCAGTCACCGAAGGCATCCATGAAATCGTGGTCACTCTATTTATCGCCCTGGCGCTGGTGATTTTGGTTGTCTATCTGTTTTTGCAGAATTGGCGCGCCACCCTGATCCCGATGATCGCCGTGCCGGTTTCGCTGATTGGCACGTTCGCCATCTTTCCGGCTCTGGGTTTTTCCATTAATACTCTGTCGCTATTCGGACTGGTCTTGGCTATCGGGCTCGTGGTGGATGATGCCATTGTGGTGGTGGAGGCGGTTGAGCACCACATTGAGGAAGGCCGTACCCCGACCGCTGCCACGCTGGCCGCCATGCGCGAAGTCTCCGGTCCGGTGGTGGCAATTGCCCTGATTCTCGCCTCGGTATTCATCCCCATGGCCTTCATGAGCGGCATCCAGGGCCGATTGAATAAGCAATTCGCCGTCACTGTGGCCATCTCGGTTCTCATTTCCGCCTTCAATGCCCTGACCCTTTCGCCCGCGCTTTCCGCCATGTTGCTGCGCCCGCGCAAGCCTTCAAAAGGGTTTGTGGGCGGATTCTTCCGGCGTTTCAACTGGGGATTTGACAAGTTGAAGAATGGCTACGTGGATGTGAGCCGTGGATTGATTCGCAAGAGCGTTGTCGCGATTCTGATTCTGGCCGCATTTGGTGCTGCCGATCTTCTGGTTGGCAAGAGGTTGCCCACCAGCTTCTTACCCGATGAAGACTACGGTTTTCTGTTCCTGAATGTGCAGCTTCCGCCCGCCGCGTCCATGGAACGCACCGACGCGGTAACGCAACAAATCGACGATATTCTGGCCCATACCCCGGGAGTGATGGACTACACGACCATTGACGGGTTCAGCCTTTTGACCCGGGTTTCCACCACCAACAGCGCGTTCTACTTTGTCACTCTTAAACCTTGGAGTGAGAGAACGTCTTCCGCTCTGGAATCAAATGCGATCCTGGGGAACATCAACCGTCAGTTGTTCGCCAAGGTTCCCGGGGCCACGGCCTTTGGGTTTAACCCCCCCGCCATTCCGGGTTTCGGCAGCGCGGGTGGGTTTTCGTTCTGGTTGCAGGACCGCAGTGGCGGTTCCGTGGACGACCTCGATCACAACCTCCAGAAGTTTCTTCAGGCAGCGCGCAAGCGTCCTGAGTTGGTGGGAGTTTTCTCCCAATTTTCCGCTGACACGCCCCAGATGTTCATCAACGTTGATCGGGACAAAGCTCTTAAGCAGGGCGTGCCGATTGGGGACGTTTACCAGGCGCTGCAAGCTTCGCTGGGCGGGCTTTATGTGAATCAGTTCAATCGATTCGGCCGTCAGTGGAAGGTGTTTCTTGAGGCGGAAGCGGAAGACCGGGCCTCTGCTTCCGCCATTGACCAATATTATGTGCGCGACCATGCAGGCACTATGGTCCCACTTTCCACACTGGCTTCACTGACGCCCACGCAAGGGCCCGACTTCACCAACCGGTTCAATCTCTATCGCGCCGCGCAGATTATTGGCGCGGCGGCGCCGGGATATAGCTCCGGCCAAGCTCAGGCCGCGCTGCAAGAGGTGGCGCGAGACACCATGCCTGCCAGCATGGGCTACGATTGGGCCGATCTCTCCTATCAGGAGAATAAAGCCGCTGGAACAGCAGGCATCATTTTTGCGCTCTCGTTGCTGGTGGTCTTCCTCATCCTGGCAGCGTTGTATGAGAGTTGGTCTTTGCCATTTTCTGTGCTGCTCTCGGTGCCCGTCGCCATTTTCGGCGCCTTTGCCGGACTCTATCTGCGTCATTTTGATCTCGATATCTATGCGCAAATCGGCCTGGTGATGCTGATCGGTCTGGCCGCCAAGAATGCCATCTTGATTGTGGAATTTGCACGGGATGAGATGCGACTCGGCCGCGGGGTTGTGGATGCCGCGTTGGAAGGGGCAAAGCTGCGCTTGCGCCCAATTCTGATGACTTCATTCGCATTCATTTTGGGCTGCGTGCCGCTGGCCATTGCTTCCGGTTCCGGAGCTGAGGGCCGCAAGATTCTGGGGACTGTGGTGGTGGCGGGAATGCTGGCGGCGACGGCTCTGGCCGTTTTCCTGATTCCGGCCCTCTTCGTATTGTTTGAGACCATCGCCATGAAGTTTGGCAAGGCCGCCGAGGGAGAAGGTCAGGGCGGCCACCTGATTGCGCCTCCTGACGTCACGGAAGGAGGACTCTGATGCCGCGCTCCTCTTTTCGTTTAACCCTGATTGCACTCTTTGGTCTTGTGGCGTCCGGTTGCACGGTGGGCCCGAATTATCACCGGCCAGCGGTCAACGTTCCCCAGACATATCGGGGAGCTTCGGCCGCGGCGCCTTCCACCGTAGCATCCTTTGGGGACGAGAAATGGTGGGATGTTTTTCAGGATCCCCAACTCCAAGCGCTGATTCGTACTGCCTTGAAGCAAAACTATGATGTGCGAATCGCGGCGGCTCGCATTCTTCAAGCGCAGGCGCAACTGGGCATCGCTCGGGGTAATCAACTCCCCACGGCGGGCGTGATTGTCGCAGGCAATGATCAGCGGCAACCCCGGTCAAGTCTCTTCCGGGCTTATGACACCAGCTATAACGAACTCGGCTTGGGCTTTCAATGGGACCTGGATTTCTGGGGAAAATACCGTCGTGCTACCGAGGCCGCCCGGGCCGGGTTGCTGGCCAATAATTGGGCGCAAAAGCAGGTGGAGAGTTCTCTGGTGGCAAGCGTTGCCTCCGCCTATTTCCTCCTCCGCGCTGAAGATCTGCAACTCCACATCGCCCAGCGCACGCTTGCCTCTGACCAGGATTCGCTGCGGCTCACACAACTGCTGGCGGACCACGGAGCCACATCGTTGCTTGATGTGCGCCAGGCGGAACAGTTGGTCTATAACGCTGCGGGGGACATCCCCACGCTCCAAAAGCAGATTGAGCAGCAGGAGGACCTGATTAGCATCCTGCTGGGCCAGAACCCGGGTGATGTCGTTCGCGGTTTGGAGTTGAACACTCAGCCGCACGCGCCAGACCTCCCCGCGGGGTTGCCTTCGGCCCTGCTTGAGCGGCGGCCTGACATACGTGAAGCGGAGGCGCAACTGATGGCGGCCAACGCCCGCATCGGCGTCGCCAAGGCCGCCTATTTTCCGGATATCAGTCTGACTGGAACCGGCGGCTATCAGAGCATCCCGTTGTCGCAATTGTTTGCTGGACAGTATGGATTGTGGAACTTTACCGGCCAGCTTGCGCAGCCCCTCTTTGCCGGCGGCACATTGAAGAGTGGCGTCCAATTGGCGCAGGCTACACAACAGGAAGCGGAACTGAACTATCAACGGACCATTCAGCAGGCGTTTCGCGAAGTTTCCGACGCGCTGGTGGCATACGAGAAGGACCACGAATTCCGCACCCAGCAGGAAATGCTCACCTACTCCGCCAAGGACGCCAGCCGTCTTTCCGATATCCGCTATCGTGGCGGCGCTTCCAGTTATCTGGAGGTCCTTGATAGCAATACCCGCACCTATGCTGCGGAGTTGACGCTGGTCCAGGCTCAGTTGAACGAGATGCTGGATTACATCCAACTCTATCGCGCCTTGGGCGGCGGCTGGCAAAAGTAAACCTACGGAGGTTGTGCCACGGGCATCTTGCAAGTGCCCGAGCATGGCCAGGACCCGTCCCGATGCTCTTGATCGGGATGGCCATGGCACAGGAAATGGCAGGCACAGTAACAAGCCGCATCTATAAAGACATGTAAGACGCGCCCTCTCCGAAATTCCCGCCATGCCATTGAAGCTCGTGCATCCAAATGCTCTCTTCAGCCAATCCGGACTGCTGATTTCACCACAGTTTCCCGCCCCCAAAGTTTCCAGCGGCCTTGACGTGACCCGCCGATAGCGATATAAAAAAAGGGCGAGGTCATTTACCGGGAAAAGCTCATGTGCTCGCATTCAGGTGACAACCGATTTCTGAAGACTCTCGCTTTGCTCCTGGCGTTGACGGCTGTCTTTGCCTTTGCCCCCTCCCTTGGAAATGCACAGAAATCCGGCCGAAAGCTGAGCGTTGACGATATCGTCAATCTGCTGACGGGCGACGTGAAGAGCGATGAAGTGGCACAGGAGGCGCAGAAGGCGGGCATCTCCTTTCAAGTTACTCCCGCTGTGGCGCAGCGAATTCGCGACGCGGGTGGCACGGATGACCTGATTCAAACGTTGCGTTCAATTGCGCCCCATGTCACGACTCCCCCTGCGCCCAGCCCGCATCCGGCGCCTTCCGCCTCCCCACCCACGCTGTTGATTGAGTCGAATCCCGGCCAGAGCCAGGTCTATATTGACGATACGCCGGTGGGAACGACCAGCCAACAAGGCCGCCTGAAGATCGTCCAGCTTACTCCCGGCAAGCACACAGTGCGCATCTCGCTGAGCGGGTATCAGGATTCTGAACAGACTATCACCGTTGAACAAGGCCGCGTTACCACGGTTGCCGCAACCTTGCAACGGGTGGAAACTCCTCCGCCCGCTCCCGAACCTAACCCTGTGTCCCCCAGTCCCGAACCTGTCAATCCTGAGCCTGTCAATCCCGCGCCTGAGCCCCCCGTGGCCGTGAACCAGCCCGGGTACCTCGGAATCCTTCCCGCCACACAACAGCCCGAAGGCGCGCGCGGTGTGGTGATCTCCGGAACCCAACCTGGCGGTCCTGCCTCCCAAGCGGGATTGAAGGCCTATGACACCATTCTGGCCGTCAACGGACAACAGACATCCAACCCCCAGGATCTCAGGGCCGCGTTGGCAACGCATCAAGCCGGCGAAGTTGTGCAGATTACGTGGTACAACGGAACCAGGAACATCACCCGTCAAATCCGCCTCACCGCGCCTCCCACACAGGCCCAGATTACGCCGCAGCCCGTTCCGCCTCCCTCATTGAAGGGGCCGCGCAAGGGTCTGGTGACCTTTACTGTGGCGCATGACCACGGGCAGAGCGGCAAGGATTACTGCGCCGGGATTATGGCCATCGGCAATGGCATGATCTATTACAAAGGCGCAAGAAGCACCAACGGCGGCGCCGGTGTGCATAATTATGAAATCCGCCTGGATTCGATAAAAGAGGCTCGCCGCAACGCCGTCTACCTGGTGGCGATTGGGGCATTTCATATCCGCACGAAGAGAGGCACGAATTACAACTTTGTGGTTCTGAACGCCCAGGGCCAGTATCAACCCCCAGACCAGCTTCTGGATGCCATCGATAATGCCCGGTAAAATAAGGGTGTCCGAATTTCTCCCACCAACATGGTCAGATTTATATTGCACCGAAGGGCCCGCTCATGCCCCCTGCCGATTGGGCAGGCTTGAATAACTCAAAGAAATGGATGACATCATGATGATGAATTCTTCAGGCCTGATCCGGCGAATGGCCGGTCTGATTTTCATTGTTCTCATGCTGGCAGTTTCGCCCTCACCGGCGCAAGCATCTTCCTCGGTTGACCGCTTGCGCTGCGAAGATCGCGTCAACCCGCTAGGCATCGACCTGCGTGCCCCCCGCCTGAGCTGGATCATGCTCAGTGGCCAGCGCGGAGCTCGGCAATCTGCTTATCGCATTCTCGTGGCTTCCACATCAACGCTCCTCGCGAAGGATCACGGTGACCTCTGGGATTCGGGCCGCGTCCAATCGGATCAATCCAACCAACTGGAGTACGCAGGCAAAACTCTGGCTTCGTCTCAACGGGTCTATTGGAAAGTCAGGATCTGGGACGAGCATGAACAACCTTCCGCGTGGAGCGAACCTGCCTCGTGGACCATGGGAGTTCTCAATGAGGCGGATTGGCATGCGGTGTGGATCAGCGCTGGCCACGCAGTGACGGAAAGCCCCGCGTTTGCGGGAATCCATACCATGGGAGGGCCGCTGCCGCCACCCTATGATTCGCCTCCACCCCGAGTTTCTCCCACCATGTTGCTGCGTCGGGATTTTGTAGTGAAGCCGCGTCTCACGCGCGCGGTGGTGCATGTCTGTGGCCTGGGTCAATACGAGTTGACCCTCAACGGCCGACGCGTCAGTGAGGACTTGCTGGCGCCTGGCTGGACAAGATACGACAAGACGGTGCTGTACGACACCTACGATGTGACACCCTTTCTGCGAGCCGGCAATAATGCCGTCGGACTTCAGCTCGCCGATGGGATGTATAACGTTCGCGGAGGCCGCTACGCAAAGTTTATCGGATCGTTTGGTCCACTGAAGGCCATGGGCGAATTGCGACTCGAATATGCTGATGGAACTGTGGATGAGATCGGGACTGGTGAGGACTGGCGCGTTCATCCCGGCCCCATCACGTTTTCTTCCGTCTATGGCGGTGAAGATTACGATGCGCGGCTCGCGCGCAGGGGTTGGTCCCTGCCCGGCTTTGCCGACACAAGCTGGGAAAAAGCCGTGGCAACCGCCGGGCCGGGAGGGAAATTGCGCGGCCTCTCCTGCGCTGCTCCGCCTATTCGTCCATATGAGAGTCTGAGTCCTGTTCACATCAACCCAATAGCTGAAGGCACGGCGGTCTACGACATGGGCCAGAACGTCTCCCTGATTCCGCGACTCAGAGTAAAGGGTCCCGCAGGCTCCATGGTGCGCATCACCCCGGCTGAACTTGTGAAACCTGACGGCACTGTGGATCGCGGCTCCGTCGGCGGCGGCGATGCCTACTGGCAATATACCCTTTCCGGTCAAGGTGAGGAGGAGTGGTTTCCAAAGTTCTTCTACCACGGCAGCCGATACCTTCAGGTGGAATGCACCGCGCCGGCAGGCAAGGCCCGGCCTGTGGTTGAATCCCTGGAAGGCGTGGTGGTGCATTCCGCTTCCGAGGCCGTCGGCGAATTCTCTTCTTCCAACGATCTCTTCAATCGCATTCGGACGCTGGTGCACTGGGCGCAGGAAAGCAATATGGTGAGCGTGCTCACCGATTGCCCGCATCGCGAGCGCTTGGGCTGGTTGGAACAATATCATCTGAATGGCCCCTCACTGCGCTACGAGTTTGACATGGCCCCACTCTACACAAAGGGCATGAATGACATGGCCGACAGCCAGATGAGCGATGGTATGGTGCCGGATACTGCACCCGAGTACGTTCCCATGTCCGACGGCTTCCGTGATTCGCCCGAATGGGGCAGCGCCTTCGTGCTTTGCGCCTGGCAGCAGTACGAATGGACAGGCGACGTGGAATTGCTGCGCCAGCACTACGCCGCCATGCAGCGGTACGTCGCGTACCTGGGCAGCCGTTCGCAGAATTTCATCGTCTCTTACGGATTGGGAGATTGGTTTGACATCGGCCCCAAGCCGCCACGGTTTGCCCAACTTACGCCTGTTCCGCTAACGGCCACAGCGTTCTACTATGCCGACGCGGCGGTGCTGGCCAAAGTTGCCGGAGTTTTGGGCAACCCGGGCGATGCGGCGAAGTATGAAGAGCTGGCCCACAACATTGCCGCAGCCTTCAACCAGCAGTTCTTTGACTCTGCACGCAAGCAATACGCGCAGGGATCGCAATGCGCAAACTCGATGCCGCTGGCGATGGGACTTGTGCCCCCCGAATATCGTGCTGCTGTCCTTGATGCCGTGGTCAGGGACGTGAAGCAGCGCGGCAATGCCCTGACCGCGGGCGATGTTGGCTACCGTTACTTGCTGCGGGCGCTGGCCGAAGGCGGCAGGTCTGATGTCATTTACGCCATGAACAACCAATCGGATCGCCCCGGCTATGGATACCAGCTTAAGATGGGCGCCACCAGCCTCACCGAGGCTTGGGATGCGGGACGGGATTCATCCCAAAATCACTTTATGCTCGGCCACATCATCGAATGGTTCTATCACGACCTGGCCGGGATCGGGAGCGACCCCACTGTTCCGGGGTTTAGGAAGATCGTTATTAAGCCCGCCATCCCGGGCGACCTGGCCTGGGTGAAAGCCAGCTATAATTCCATTTATGGCAAAATCGAGTCGCATTGGAACGTCACCAACGGCAAGGTCACACTCAACATAACCATTCCACCCAACACCAACGCGGTTGTCTATGTTCCCGCCCAAGCGGGCGCGGATGTGACGGAAAGCGGCAAACCTGCGGCTCAGTCCGTTGGGGTGAAATACCTGCGATGGGAAGATGGTGCTGCCGTTTACCAAGTCGCCTCCGGGCGCTACAGTTTTTCCGTGGATTAAGTCCAGCGGAACCAGCGGACGGCCAACAGGTAGGAAACAACTCCCCATAAGCTCATTACCAGGAGCCTCCCCGTTTGGTGGGTTAGGGGCGCGCCTTCCAGGATTGCAGCGCGGAGGGCGTCATTCAAAGCGGTGAGTGGAAGCGCCTTGATCAGCGGGTGGAGGAGGGCAGGGAATCGCTCGTAGGAGAAGAAGACTCCTGAGAGGATCCACATCGGCATCATGACGAGGTTGATCAGCCCGCTGACCGTCTCAATCTTCTGCGCGCGGCTGGCGGTGAGCAGTCCGATGCCGCCAAAGCTTAGCGCCCCGAGTCCGCTGATGACGATGATGGACGTCCACGATCCCACCACACGCATGTGAAACACCAGCGCGCCGAATCCGAGCAGAAGTCCCAACTCAATCAGCATCAAGATCAGGCGGCTGCTGGCGAGCGCCAGAAGGAAATCACTGCGCCGCATCGGACTGGCCACGAAGCGCTTCAGCAGCTTGCGCTGGCGTAGATCCACAAGCGCAAACCCGATGCCCCACATGCCGGAATTCATCAAGTTCATGCCTAACAGCCCCGGAATCAGGAAGTCGATGTAGCGCGCCCCGGGCTCGCTGGAGATGCGGGCGCTGGTGGGGATGCGGTCCTTCCTTCCTGCCGCTACCTGAAGCGCGTCATCCGTGATACTCCGGGCCAAAACGCTTTCCGGTCGGGCCGGATCGTAAAGGTATTCAAATCCTCCCGTGGTCCCGTCGGCGCTGTGGCCGCGCGGCGTCACCACCAGATCGTATTTGCCCAACCGGAACTGGTTGAGCGCTTCCGCGGCGGGAAGCACATCCGCATGCACCGTCGCCATCACGCCCGGCTGATGGAGCAAATCCATTGCTTGGCTGGCCTCCGGCCCCGCCACGACAACGACACGGCTGACATCGGCAGGTTTATTGCGGAATGCGATGCCTAGCCCTAAAGCCAACAAAATAGGGAAGATAAAGACCCAGAAGATAACCTCCGGCTCGCGATACATCTCCTTAAGCCGGGCGATCAGCAGGAACCGATAGCTCTTCCAACGGCCCGTTTCTGGCGCAATTATCGAATTATCGACCTTCTGGAATGAGGGTGACGCTTCGCGGGCACTCACCTCGCTTTGATGCTCCATCTATGCCTCACTTATGCCGCGTTATACCGCCATTCGCCGGGAAACTCCGGCCTATTCGCCCTCGAATCTCAGGCCGGGCCCCAATCCGAATTCATCTTAGTCCTCACGCAAATGTCGCCCGGTAAGGTGGACGAATACATCCTCCAAACTGGCCTGGCGGGTGGTGAGGTGCAGCAGCCGGCCGCTGCGGTTGTGGATGGCCGCAAGCAGTGCGGGGATGGTCTCATGCGGCTCGCGCACGCTCAGCACCACGCGGCCATCCTCTTCATGCACAGCTTCCACGCCCGGCAGCGCGCGCCAGGGTTCCAGCTCTCCCGCGACCATTCCTGTCGCGTCAAACTCCACCATATGGTGGCCGCCCAGGCGCTCGATCAAGTCCGGGGTTGTCCCCGCAGCGATGGTTTGGCCATGATCGATGATGGCTAGGCGGTCGCAGAGTCGTTCGGCCTCGTCCATGTAATGCGTGGTCAGCAGCACCGTGCCGCCGCGTTCCTGGAACCTGCCGATGATCTCCCAAAGCTGGCGCCGGCTTTGCGGATCAAGCCCCGTGGTGGGTTCATCGAGGAAGAGGATTTTGGGATTAGCCACGAGCGCCGTTGCCACGGCGAGGCGCTGTTTTTGCCCGCCCGAGAGCTTTCCCACCCAAGCCTCGGATTTTTCCGTGAGGGCCAACTCCGCCATCACTTCCTCAACTGAGCGCGGGCGTTTATAGAAGCTGGCGAACAATTCCAGCGTTTCGCGCACAGTCAGCTTTTCGGTCAGGCGAGTTTCCTGCAGCGAGATTCCCAGCAGCTCGCGGATTTCGCGGTTCTTTGTCTTCCAGCTATTCCCCAGAATTTCGACCTCTCCCGAAGTCGGCTCCAGCAATCCTTCCAGAATCTCGATGGTGGTCGTCTTGCCCGCTCCATTGGGACCGAGCAGACCGAAGCACTCGCCGGCATAGATCTCCAGATCAAGCCCGCGGACGGCCTCGACATTGCCCTCATAGGTTTTGCGAAGTCCCTTGCAGCGAACGGCAACGTTCATGGGCAGCATCATACCGGATTGCGGCGCGCCGTGGGAACTCACTTGTCACCCATCACTGTCACCACGACCTGACGCTCGCGGCCGCGCACGTCGCACTCAAGATGGAAGATCTGCTGCCATGTGCCCAGAAGCAGGTTCCCTCCGGCGATGGGCACGGTCAGTGATGGCCCCAGCAGGGTCGCCTGCAAATGCGAATGGCCATTGCCGTCGTGCCACATCTGCTCATGCCCATAGCTGCGGCTGGGGGGAATGAGTTTGTTCAGGATGGATGGAAGGTCTTGCTGCAATCCTGGTTCAAACTCGATGGTGCCAATCGCCGCCGTGCTCCCAATATTGAAGACGTTCACCGTGCCCGTCTGAATGTCAGACGCTTCAACGGCGGCCGCGACTTGAGCGGTGATGTCGTGAATGTCTCCGTGGCCTTTGGTACGAACAGAAAACTGTTGTTGATGAGTCATAGTGCTGCGTTCCCGTGGCGGCAGTGGCCGCGAAATGTATTTTCCATCTTCCTAACGGCATCTTTCGAAGCGGAATTGGGCAACGTCCCAGCCGTTCATGGTTGAAACACCAATCGCACACCGTGTTCAGGGCTGTTCCAGGCGGCTTCAACGTCGCGCAGAGGGACGGCTTTGGTACTGAATTTGAAGGGCGTTTGTGCCGCTGCGTTGAATAACTCAATCAGGGCTTGCCGCATCTGGTCGAGGGACGCGCTGCCGAAACCGCTGCCGAGAATTTCCAGTCCCGAACTGCGCAATGTGCTGCCTGGAAGGGCGATGGTTTTTCCCGCGCTCTCCCCAATCTGGACATAGCGAATGCGCGGCGCCGCCTTCTGAAGCCCTTTCTGCGCAATCGCGGCGATCATGGCTTCGGCAGGAGACCCCCAGAGATAATCAAGGACGATATCCACTCCAGATTCCGCCAGCTCGCGGCGAAATGCAGAGACCACCGCATTGTTCTCCTGGTCGAGGGAGATGACGGCGTCGGCGCCCAATTCTTTCAGCTTTTCCAGAGCTTGGGGATTGCGGCCCACGGCAACCACTCGTCGCGCGCCTCGGCGTTTGGCGATTTTCACCGCCATCTGCCCGGCAACACCTGTGGCGCCGAGGATCAATAGGCTTTCTCCTGCCACAAACTTCGCCCGCGCCGAAAGCGCCACCCAGGAAGACATGCCCGGATTGGCAATCCCCGCGGCGGTCACGTCGTCGATTCCATCTGGCAGGAGCAGGCACATGCGGTCGGATGCCAGCGACCGCTCAGCGAAGGTGCCAAAGGGTGGTCGCGCGGAGTTGAAGTAAACCCGCGAGCCATCCTGCAATCTGCCCACACCGTCGACGCCGGGAACCAGTGGCAATTCGCCTGTGCTGCCGTAGTGAGTCCCGCTTGCCAGCGCCTTCACGATGGGATGAAGGCCCGCGGCGGTTACGGTTACAAGCTTCTCTCCCTGGCCGGCGACGGGATCGGGGAACGAAGCGTAGCGAGGAGGCGCACCGAAGGCGCTGACGACGGCGGCATTCATATCAGTTTCTCTCCTTGGCAGTTACCCTAAAATTCTGAAACGGTACCTTGGAGCAATATATCACTAGTGTAGTGTCCAACAAATAGATGGACAAATGATGGATTTCGATTTATGCTTAATCATGCCACGAAAACTTCCTTCTTTGATCTTGCATCCCGAGCAGCAAGAGCGAATTCAGCAGTGGTTGAGCGCGCACGGAACGCCCCAGCAGGTGGTTCTGCGGGGTCGGATCGTCTTGGCGGCCGCCGCCGGACAAGCCGAGAGCGCCATTGCCAGGGAGTTGCGAACTAATCGCAAGACCGTGAGGTTGTGGCGGACGCGCTTTGCCGAGGGCGGCCTGGAAAGTCTGTGGGAGGTGGCGCCGGGACGGGGACGCAAAGCCACTTACGGGCCGAAGAAGATTAAAGCTTTGGTGGACGCAACCCTGCAAACCAAGCCGGCAGGGATGACCCAGTGGAGTTGCCGCACGATGGCGAAAGCCCAGGGAGTGAGTAAGTCGACGGTTAGCAATATCTGGCGGAGTCACCAGGTAAAACCGCACCGCGTGAAGCGCTTCAAGCTGTCGCGCGATCCCCGGTTCCTGGAGAAGTTGACCGACGTGGTGGGCCTTTACTTGAATCCTCCCCAGCGAGCCATGGTGATTTGCGTGGATGAAAAGACCCAGATTCAGGCGCTGGACCGCACGCAACCGGGCCTGCCCCTGAAGAAAGGACGCTGTGGCACGATGACGCACGACTATAAACGCCATGGCACGACCACGCTGTTTGCGGCCTTGGAAATCCTGCAGGGGCGGGTCGTGGGACAGTGCTTTGAGCGTCATCGCCATCAAGAGTTCCTGCGCTTTCTGCGGCATCTCGATCGGGAATTTCCTGGCCCCACGCCCTTGCACCTGGTGATGGACAACTACGGGACTCACCAACAACCCAAGGTGCGAACTTGGCTCGAGCAGCATCCGCGTTTCGTCCCCCACTTTGTGCCCACCAGTTCCAGTTGGCTGAATCTTATCGAGCGCTGGTTTGCCGAACTGACCACCAAACGGGTGCGCCGCGGATCGTTCCATAGCGTGGAAGAACTGGAGAAGGCGATCACCGAGTTCCTGGCCGTATGGAATGACCATCCCCAACCTTTTGTCTGGACAGCAACCGTGGATTCCATCAAGGAAAAACTCTCCCGCTGCCGCCAGACTCTGGAACAGATTCAACCCGGTTGTACCCTGCCTCGCAGCAGGAAGAGACGGAATACATTGTCCAGTTAATTCTTGGACACTACACTAGTGTGTTCCTGTTGCTGGTTGCTCTAAGCCGTCCCGCTCTCCGTATCCGCTGTCGTGTGTTTTCATAGAGATCGCCGGATGCACCTTTAATTTGAAGCCAGAAGTTAGGAGTCAGAATCATGACTCGTCCAGCACGCCGCAGGATTCGGGCCGTGGCCAAGGCTCTTTTCCAGGCATTTGCCGCGTCCGCTTTTTCCGTTCCTTTGTTTTCATCAACTTCTCGGGATATCCCCGCAAGGGCAGATTTTCAGGAGTCAGGAGTTAGGATCAGGACTCGTTCTGTCTGCCGCAGGGTTCGGGCGCCGGAGCCTCCAAGCACTATTACTGGCATTTGCCGCGTCAACTTTTTCCCATTCCTTTGTTTTCATCAACTTCTCGGGTTATCCCCGCGAGGGCCGAAATCAGGAGTCAGGAGTTAGAATCAGGACTCCTTCTGTCTGCCGGAGGGTTCTGGTATCGGAGCCTCCAAGCACAATTGCCAGCATTTCGCGCGGGCATTTTTACACGTTCCTTTGTTTTCATAAATATCGCCGGATGCACCTTCATTTTTGATGTGCCAGCCAATGTTCGCCTCTGATCCACTCATGACTTTCTGTCCGGTTTCCCGCCAATTCGGCTCCGGTAACCACCCCCACCGCTAACGCTGCGACCCGATTCTTTCATTGCGTCCAGGACAAGCTCTGAATCAGGCGGGGAGTCTTGTTTTGCCGGTGGCTCCCCTCCTTGAACGAGGGGGGGCCGGAGCGATAGCGACGGGGGTAGTGAAGAACATGTGATGAGGTGCTGCTTTCGTGTCATGTGGAGCATTGGGGCCACATTTTGGTCTCAATTTAGCCTGAAATGTCACTCATTTCGTGTCATTTCGAAGAAAATATCCGTACTTTCGGGTGGCATTTTGTCCACGTCTTACTTGTTTTCATACACTTAGTGGCTTTGATCGTCGAAAATAACATCTTTTTTCCGTGGGTTCGCTCCTGCACGACTTCTTGTCCACTAATTGAACCATTTCCGCCCTTGCGCTTGATCATTTGTCATGTCTTTTTCGCGCCAGTCCAAGCATAGGTGCGATCCTTGCGGAGGCGCAGCCTTACCACCCGCGCTCCGCGCTGCGTTCCGTCTTTAAAGACTACACCAGAGCCTAGTATATGTCAAGAAAATTCGTCCCTCCTTTCCCGCGGCCGGGGCAACAACTGAGCAAAATAGTCTCTGAAATTCCTCCCGGTTGGGAAGCTTGGGCTCCAGATTCCCAATTCTCCATTCCTTCAGAATTCTCGGGATGGAGGCCGTGTGATCCCACAGTGGAAAAAAGGATTGAACTCTAAGAGAGAATCTACCTGCTCGACCCGCAAGAGGACCGACAATTTCCTGGATCAGAGGATCGATTTGGATGGGTGACTTTCCGGAGCTGTGTTATCCACCAGCGCGCGGAGGTGGATCATAACCTCCGCCGCTTGTGTTGCGCTTTGAATAGTACGTTCCGCCGCGGCCCGCGCTTCGGCCAGATCAGGCTCCTTGTGGGCGAGCAAGGTGATACAAGCATCAGCATTGGCCACCACCGCCGCGAGGGGCTGATTAACTTCATGAGCAGTGTGCCCGGTCAACTCGCTCATGGTGGTGATTCGGGCCAAGCGAGCAATCTCCACCCGCATTGCCTGAAGAGTTTGCTCAGTACGCTTCTGATCTGCCATCTGCTTCAATAGCACCTTGTTTGCATTTTCCAATTCGGACGTGCGTTGCCATACCTTTTCTTCCAGCTCGTTACGTGCCTGGCGAAGGCTCGCTTCCGATTCTCTCCGCCATGAAATCAGCCAATTGGAAATAACCTCGCAAGCCATAAAGGTGAGAAAAAAAGGGATATCGCGTGGCTTCATCTGGAACGAATCGTTCGGTGGAATAAAGTAATACAGAACCGCGAGTGTGCTGAGGCCCACAGCGAGCCAGCCCGGACCTCGTCCGCCATACCACGTGCTGAGAATCACTGCCACGGGGAAGAAAAACCAAAACGGGTTCCCGAAGGGGACTTGCAAGACAAGCGAGAGCATTAGCGCCGCTGATATGAGGCCGATCGCGAGTGCGTAACGTTGAAGCGCTCGCCGCGTTGACGATGCGGTTTGAACGGAAGACATAGTGCGCCACAACCCTCAGAAAATGGATGGATTCATTGATAGTAAGTGCCTCAATCCTCGAACGTCAAGCAGTGTGAGGCCTCCTATCGCGATGAGCCGTAGAATATCATTTACCCTGCGCTTCGCCGCTTTTGCCATAGTACTTTGGATTAAGATTGTCGCTAACAACAATTTCCAACGTGCCGGTCCGCGGGATCGGCTGCCACATTGTAGGAAGTGAATGCGCAGGTGTTGCCCGGGTTTTCCAAGTGAATAGTTTCCCCAACGCCCACATCTTTTGATTGACGTGCCAGGTCAGGCTCGAGACTCAAATCAAAAAACCAAATGTTGCTGCCCGCCGTGAAGCGCCACGCGCTTGCCGCCCCATTCAAACCACCCGGTAAGCTTTTCCGGCAGCGCCACGTCGGCGGCAAGCCCGTTGCCGTGGCGTTGATATTCCACCCGGATTTCGCCCTGCGGGTGTGGCAGCGTAGCCTTCAGTTCATGGAGCGCGCCCAGGTGGGGATGAATCTCCACGGTGCGAAATTCCGGTGAGGCGGGTTCAATTCCGGCAACGGTTGCAAGCAGGTCAAAATTGGGGTGCGCGCTCCAGGCGTGGCAATCGGAGCGGGTGGGCTCCGGAGTTTCCGCCCAGGTGGAAAGCCCCAATGCCAGCATCTGCCGCCACGGGCCCAACTGGTCAAGATACTCGTCGCCCAGTCCCGCCTTCTTCATGGCGCGGAAGAGGTAGAAGCGGAAGTAGTAGGTGGCCGGAGTCAGCGATGTGTCCGTCAGCACACTCTTCATCAAAGCCGCTTGACTTGCGGGGGGAATGGCATCCTCCAGCACGGCAAGAATGTTGGCATGCTGCGAAAAGTTTTTATGCGCCGGGGTGTCTGCCAGCAGATGTCGGGCGGGATCCCAGCAGGTCTTATAAACCGCCGCGGTGATTCGAGCCGCGAGCGCGCGGTCATGCTCCGCCTGCTCATGACTGCCGAATGCTGCTTCAAGATCAGCTTCGGTGCGCAGGGCGGCCACAAACTGCAAGCTCAGGATGGAGGACTGTCCGTCGGCCTCCTGCGGCGGGACGCCATCCTTGAAGGCGTCGGGCCAATCGGCAAAGTTCCACCATTCCATCCGCCCCAGCAGGCCGGAGGGCGTCAGGCGATTTTCAAACCAGACCAGCACGTTCCGCGCTCCGGGCAGGTATCCGTACAGAAAATCGGCGTCGCCGCGATACCACCAGAGGTCATGCATCATGTCGATCCAGAAAAGCGAAAAGGGCGGAATGTATTGCGGCAGCCGGGAGGGGTAACGGCTCTGGGTAAGTCCTTCCGGCGTGCGGGATTCATCCATTGATTCGATGGCGTTCTTCACCAGGCGATCGTCGCCGGCCATGTAGAGCGAGATCAGCCCCTGGATGCGTGTATCGCCGCCGTACTGCAATTGCTCGTAGTATGGGCAATCCATATAGGTCTCATGAGCGCAAAGCCGGGCCGTGCGCCATCCGACTTCCCACATTTTGGCCAGTTCGGGGTCGTCGCTTTCGAACTGCGCGCGCATTTGGAAGGGATAGGCCGTAAATGCGCCGTGCAGGTCCTCGACCACCAGGGGTTCGGAATGCGTGGTGACGTCCATTTGAAGATAGCGGTAAGTCCGCCACCAGAGGGAGCGAAAATGGCGGTGCGCGCCGCCGTCGGATACGAACTTGTCCTGATACCCGAAAATCTCGCGGCCCTCGGTTTCATTTCGATTCCCCTTCTTGTGATCCTTAAACAACGCCTCGGCATAGGTCAGGGTCACCTCCGCCCCACGGCCGCCGCTCACCAGGAGCTCCGGGTAGGCGGTGGTCAAGTGCGCTTGGTCGAAGAGGACGGCAGCGTGCGAATTCGCGGGAATGGTGAGGGGGGAGTGGCCGTCCACAAAATCGCCGCCCGTCTCCAATCCCTGGGAGCGCACCACATGGGCAAGGCGCTCCGGGGTCTCTTCCATCAGGGGAATAGTGCGGGGGATTAGATACCAACGCGAGGGGGAGTCCTGAGCACCCCGGGGCTCGGCGTGATTGATGATCTGCGCCGCGACCCAGGCGGAATCATCGTAGTCAACCTTCTCCCAGTCCCAGGGATATTTGGAAGCATCAACGCGCTCGCCCGGGCCGGTTACAAAATAGTCACCCATATTGTTCGAATCGTAGGGGATGGCCGCAACGGCATCGTCTTTCAATACCTTCCAGGAGGCGTCCGTGTTCACCTCCGTCTCCTCCGGGCCGTTACCCTGAAGAACGAATCCCGTTGAATCCATCATTTGCGCCATGGGAGCGAGGTCGGCGTAGTTCCACACCACGGCGGCCAGCACATTCTTTCCGGCTTGAAGCTGCGGAGCGATATCGAACGTCTCGTACCGCCAATGATCCAAATCTCCACGGGCGGGCCCCGTGGCCACCCGCTGGCCATTCACAAAAAGTTCATAGCGATTGTCGCCGCTTACATGAATGAAAAATTGGTGGGGCGCCGCCGCAAGTGTAAAGGTCTTGCGAAAACGGAAGACGCCGAATTCATGCGCGGGGGCGCTGGGATGCCGGATCCAATTGGCATTCCATTCCTGCGGCTGGAGATGGCCATCAAGGGTTTGAGAGCTGGAGACGCTGCGGGGAAGACTTGTGAACAGCACAAGGATGGAGAGGGCAAAAATCAATCGGCGGATGGGCATGGCGAAGGATGACCTCGAATCGGTAGAACCGCTCATCAGCGGGACGAGTCGGAACAGCGCACTGGTTGTATCATGGAGCGGCCCTAGGTTCAAGAATCGCCGGAAGGCACATACCGATTTGTATAGGAGAGGCAAAGCCGCGGACCTGGGAAGGCAGGTCCTCACTATGATGTTTTTTATTGGGATGAGCTTAAGTCAGGGCAAGGAAGTGTAGGCCGACTCCACCAACAAGTCGGCCCAAGGTAGCGCAAAGTGCAACTTCGGCCGCACTACGGGGAGGTGGCGGTTTCAAGTTGGAAGGGAACCTGTGCCTCGCAGTGGGGGCAGGCGGCGATCTGCTCCACCGTTTTATCCTCGGGGAGACAAATCGCGGTGAACGTGCGCAGGCAATCCGGGCAGGTCAGGGTAAAAGTGTCGCCGGATCCGGGCTGCGTTCGAATGGCGGTCACACGTTGCGCAAGGTCTGGATGCTCGGGCGTCTCTCGCGCCAGATCGCGGAGGGTCTGCAGGAGTTTGGCGAAGTTTAGCGAGTCCTTTTCAAACCAAACATCGGGTTGAGGACCATCCGGAACCTCTTCAGGTATTGATCCCGAAAGGACAATGACGGCGACGCAAGGGAACCGCCGACGCACAACCGATACGAACTCGAATCCCGACATTCGGGGCATTCCAAGGTCAGAAATAATGGCGCTGGGAAGTCCCTTGCGAAGTTTCGCCAGCCCATCAATCCCATCCTCAGCTTCCCGGGTTTCGAAACCTGCGTTTTCCAGGCGTGTTGATAAAAGCCTCCGCAGGGAAGGATCGTCGTCCACTAACAGAACGCAATTTGGGGAAACCCTGCACATGATCATTTACCTCCAAAGCACGACTCAACTTTACTGTCCCCCAGGGAATGTATATTTCGTTAACCACTCCCTGTCTGTATAAAAGTGAACACTTTTTGATTTTTCTTGTTCCTGCGATTAAGAGCGGAATTCACTGAAATGAACCGATGGGATTGGCGTCATGCGAGTGTTTGCAGGAGATCGGCAAGTGGCGGTTCGTCATCAAGCGCCACGGTTATGATTGTGATGGGTTTCCCACGACAGCAGGCAAGAACCCAACAATAAACATAGGGGTGCTGGCTAACTCCTGGATGAGCCCCGGGGGCGCTTGACTGATCTTCAGGCTTGCGGCCGGGCGTCCAGAGCATTGCGCACTTTGCGCAGTAGAGACTCTGGCGTGAAGGGCTTCTGGAGGAATGCCATTTCCTCCTCCAACACACCGTGACGCACCACGGTGTCATCCGTGTAGCCTGACATAAAGAGAATCTTCATATCCGGGCGAACCCTCGCCAGTTTCTCACTGAGTTTACGCCCGTTCATGGCTGGCATGACCACGTCGGTGAGCAACAGATGGATCGGCCCCTTGAACTGTGCCGCAAACAGCAGCGCCCGTTTGCCGCTCTCAGATGCCAGGACGCGGTAGCCACCGCGCGATTCCAAAACGATTCGTGTAAATTCACGCAGACCTGCATCATCCTCGACAAGTAGAATTGTTTCCGAGCCACCTTTCGTAACCGTCCTTATTTCCGGTGACTGGGGCAGGCCGTCGAAAGCCGGCAGGTATATTTTGAAAGTCGTACCCGCCCCCGGCTCGCTGTAAACCCAGACGCTCCCTCCGCTCTGCTTAACAATTCCATAAACCGTTGCCAACCCCAATCCAGTGCCCTTTCCTTGCTCTTTGGTGGTGAAAAAAGGTTCGAAGATATGGGCTTGGGTATCCTTATCCATCCCGCAGCCGGTATCACTCACTGCCAGCATGACATAGGGCCCGGCGGAGACGGCGGGGTGGGTGAGTTTATAGGTCTCATCCACCTCAACCCTGGCAGTTTCCACGGTCAGCTTGCCGCCCCGGGGCATGGCGTCGCGAGCATTGACAGCCAGGTTCAGTATCACCTGTTCGATGAGTCCGGGATCAGCCTTCACCGTGGCGTGGAATGAACCGGAGTTAAAGACCAGGTGAACATCCTCGCCAATCATCCGTTTCAACATCTTGGTTAAGTTGGTGATGAGTTTGTTCAAGTCAAGAATCTGGGGAGCCAGAACTTGTTGCCGGCTGAAGGCCAGAAGTTGCCGTGTCAACCCCGCCGCTTTTTCCCCCGCTGCTTTGATTTCGATGGCGTAATCCCGGATGGGATCGCCGGAAGGAAATCTTTCGAGCATGATTTCGCTGTATCCCATGATGACGGTGAGCAGGTTATTGAAATCGTGGGCCACCCCGGCGGCCAAGCGTCCCACAGCCTCCATTTTCTGTGCCTGCCGGAATTGCTCTTCCAGGAGCTTTCGGGCTGTTACGTCCTCCTTTATGGCGACAACGTGCATCACTTTCCCGTGCTCGTCGCGCACGGGCGTAAGGGACATCTTTTCCGTATAAAGGCTGCCATCTTTTCGGCGATTGATTATTTCCCCGTTCCATCTCCGGCCGGCAAGGATGGTGGCCCACATTCCAGCGTAGAAAGCGGCATCATGTTTGCCAGATTTCAGGATGCGGGGATTCATGCCGATCGCTTCCTCACGGCTGTAACCCGTCATGGTAGTGAATGCAGGGTTAACGTACTGAATGACCCCCGCCGCGTCGGTGACCACCATGCCCTCAGCGGCTTGCTCGATGGCAGTCATCAGCCGCATCCGCTCGGCCTCGGCCTGCCGGCGCTCTGTAATGTCGCGGATGTTGCATTGAATCACTTCCCGATCACCGGAAATATAAACATTACTTATTCTAATGCGCGTTCAAGTTAAGA
>PLSX01000121.1:402-8266 GCA_003165315.1 Acidobacteriota bacterium | reverse complement strand
GACAGGGGAAGTCGGACAGACCTGCGGTACCTGAGAAGTCTCCGAACAACGCCGGGCAACCGGGGGCGGAGGGGATGGAGGGAAGAGGTCTGGCCAAAGGGAACCTGCCCCAGCAAAACGCGTCCCGGACACCGAGTCGGACCGACGCGCCCAGTGCGCTGGAGCGGGTACGTCAAGCAGCGCAAGGTGATAAGAAGTTGCGGTTCACCGCGCTCCTGCACCATATCTATAGCCTGGAAACGCTCCGCGGGGCCTACTTCAGCCTTAAGAGGGAAGCCGCGGCGGGCGTGGACGGGGAGACGTGGCAGCACTATGGGGAGTCCTTGGAGGACAACCTCCGGGACCTCTCCGAGCGGCTGAAGCGTGGAGCGTACCGAGCGAAGCCGGTGCGGAGGGTGTACATCCCCAAGGTCGACGGGCGGCAGAGGCCGCTCGGTGTCACGGCGCTGGAAGATAAGATCGCCCAGCGTGCGACGGTCGAGGTGTTGAATGCCATCTACGAAACGGACTTTCTCGGCTACTCGTACGGGTTCCGACCAGGGCGCAGCCCGCATCACGCGCTGGATGCGCTCTACACCGGACTGCTGACGAGGAAGGTGAACTGGGTGCTCGATTTGGATATTCGCGGCTTTTTCGACGGAATTTCGCACGAATGGCTGGTGAGATTCGTCGAGCACCGGATCGCGGACCGGCGTGTCGTGCGGCTCGTCCAGAAATGGTTGAGGGCCGGCGTGCTGGAGGATGGGAAACACTTGCGGGTGGAGGCAGGAACGCCGCAGGGTGGCAGTGCTTCGCCGCTGCTGGCGAACATCTACCTCCACTATGTCTTCGACCTGTGGGTCCAAGCTTGGCGTCGGAAGCGAGCCCATGGCGACGTGATCGTCGTGAGGTTTGCGGATGACATCGTGCTGGGATTCCAGGTGAAGTCGGATGCCGAGCAGTTCTGGGCGGAACTGACGGAGCGGTTGCGGAAGTTCGCGCTCGAACTGCATCCCGAGAAGACGCGCCTTCTGGAATTCGGACCGTTCGCGGTGGCGAGCCGGAAGCGGCGCGGAGAAGGGAAGCCTGAAACGTTCAACTTCCTTGGCTTCACGCACATCTGTGGGAAGAAGAGGAGCAACGGAATGTTCACGGTGGTGCGGCAAACGATACGCAAGCGGCTGCAGGCTAAGCTGAGTGAGGTGAAAACCGAGCTCCGGCGACGCTTGCACCATCCCGTCCCGGAAGTGGGGCAATGGCTGCGCTCGGTGGTGAGTGGGCACTTCCGCTACTATGGGGTGCCTATGAACGCTCCGGCGCTGCACATCTTCCGGTTTCAGATCGGCTGGCTCTGGCATCGCGCGCTTTCGCGGCGCAGTCAGAACGGCCGCATCCTCTGGGACCGAATGCGGCGGCTGATCAACCGCTGGCTCCCTCCTGTTCGTATCTTCCACGACTATCCCTTGCACCGCATGGGCGTCATCACCTAAGGCAAGAGCCGGATGCGGGAAAGCCGCTCGTCCGGATCCGTGGAGGGGGTTATGGGCAACCATGATTCCTACTCCGACTCGACTTTCCGCCCAGCTCAGCATTGCGGTCCGCTTTCCACGGGAGATCCCTACATCAAGGCTCCATATGCATCCGCTACCTTCTCCCCTGCACACGCGCGCCCCCGTGAGCTAAGGTAGAAATCATCTAAGTGCGACTTGCATATATACTCACACGGATGGTAGCATGATTCAAGAGGAAAATTGGCATGCCAAAACGCACCTGCCCGCGTCATGGAAACCAGCACCCCTGCACCTGCGCCATGGGGAACCTCTACCGCTTTGTGGAGCCCGTGCTGCTGTTCCTGCTGAGTAGAAACGACCGGTCATATGGGTATGAGCTAGCGGATGAAGTGCGCAAGTATGCGCTCACGGACGCAGAGATTGAGGTGTCAGCTCTGTATCGCACACTTCGACAGCTTGAGCAAAACAAGTGCGTAACCTCTGAGTGGGACGTCGAAGGCTCCGGGCCGGCAAGAAGGCTGTATAGATTGACACCGCATGGGAAAGAACACCTGGGGGAGTGGATCACTGTCCTCGCCCACATGTCCAAATCGATGTCCAGGTTTGTTCGGGAAGCTCGCCAGCAACGACGTTCGAATTTCAAGGCCGAAACCAAGCGTGCAACCCAGAGTGTGGTCGCCCTCCCGCGTTAGTCGCTAGCGTGGCGGGGAAACGCAAAATGCAGATGATTAAAGGAAGAAATTACGATGAGAATCGCCGTACCTACGAATGATGGCAATTCAATCTCTGAACACTTCGGGCGAAGTGCTTCGTCCCTGGTATTCGAAACAGAAAACGGGAAGATCAAAAGCCACAGTTTAAAGATCAGCACCGGCAAGCATTCGCCCCCCCCGGGCTGAACGCAAAGACCCTTTAACCGGAGACTATTCTCATGACCATGCCGGAATTCTCACCACCTTGGAAGGCTGTGAAATGATGATTTGCGCAGGAATGGGGCACGGTGCGGCAGAGGCTGCGGTATGCAGATCGTTTTTGCTGCGCCCGGCCCGGCAGACCAGACGGTCGCAGCGCACCTGGGTGGGAAGCTACCCGTAAAGGAAGCTGGCTCTTGCCGATGCGGGGACTATGTCCAAAGTGACCCTTCCGCAAAGGATATCTCTTGATTGCCGATGATGAACGCGCTAAATGCCCGCGTCACGGACTTCGCTCAGGACAGCGGCGTGGTTCACTTCGCACTTGGCAGATCGGTCAGCACCGAGACGGCGCATCTCAAAAGCTTCGGAGATTTCCTGTCACCCCTTCTCCCAAATTGCATTTATTACAGTGAGGGCAGGCAATCAGTCTGGAATCTCCGGCCCCGCGCCTCAAGGTATTCAGCTGAGGAATTCAATGGCGACTTTCACAGCTAAGCGTATTTTATGCCCGGTTGATTTCAGCGACCAGTCGGCTATGGCGTTGCGGATAGCAGGGATGGTGGCCTTGGCATTTGGGGTAGAGGTGACCGTCCTACACGTGCAACACCTTGAGGCCCCAGTGTATTTCACTGCCGCCCAGACGAAGGCCCTACAGGCACAGCTCCAGCGAAGCGCCCGCTCAGCCAAAAAACACATCAGCGAGTTCGCTCAGGTATACCTTCCTCCAGCGGTGACGCGTCACACGCTGGTCGTCCAGGCTGAACCGGTCTCTGCGATCCTCAAGATTCAGCATGAAATCGGGGCGGATCTGATTGCCATGGGCACCCACGGCCGCGGCGGCTTGGCGCGCGTTCGGATGGGCTCGATTGCTGAGAGCATTCTGCATCAGGCGGGGGTTCCCATCCTCACCGTGGGACCGCAGATGAAGGGCGCACCCGCCATGGGTCCTATCCGCCGAGTACTCTGTCCGGTGGATTACATTCCTTCGGCCGAAAATTCCTTAGGATACGCCGCAGCCTTGGCGGAGAAAACAGGGGCGGAACTGCGCGTCGCCCATATCGACGAAGCTCCCGTGGACCAAGATTCGCAGGACTCGTTGCGTCACCTCTGTGACTGGGTGCCAGCGACGGTTCGAGCCCACTGTGCGGTGAGGGAGGTCGTGAGGCGGGGAAGCGCTGCTGCACAGATCATCCAGGAGGCCGAAGAATCTTATGCCGACCTCTTGGTAATCGGCGCGCAGCCACGGAATCTGTTGGGATCGATCCTGCTAGGTTCAACCACCGAACTTGTAATCCGAAGCGCCCCGTGCCCCGTTTTGTCCGTGATCGACAAGAAGACGCCAACTTCAGACTTGAGTGTTGAGGAAGCCACCCATGCCCATCTTTGAGTATGCTTGTCCCGAATGCAGATATGTCTTCGAAAGGCTGGTCTTGAATCGCAATCAGGACCCGCCTGAGTGTCCGCGATGCGGAAGCAAGCGTGTTGACCAGAAGTTTTCAGCATTTGCCACCAGCGCCGGCACGGGTAAATCAAGTGCGGCCGCCTGTGCGCCTTCGGGCGGTGGTTGAAGGCTCCGATGAGGAAGCAGGCTGCTTCCGGGGACGCACACCGACATTATGGGGGGATACGTCATTTCCTAGTTCTCGCCGCTTCACGCAGACACTGTGTCTGTGGCAGAACTCAAATTGCACCGGCCCGGTTTTGCCGGCGACAGGAAACCTGGGGCACGCCGCTTTCTGGTATTGTGTCGAGCCACGGCTGGAATCACGAAATTGACACTTTGTCTCTTGACAAATTGAGCCTAAAATGATAGGCTAGAATAGAGATGAAGGCTCCACCCGCCGCCGCGCCCGGGCAAGCGACCCCCACTCCCCGACACTACTTCAAAAGTCATTCCACAACGCGGGCTTCCCAAGAGACAAATTGTCTATTGCAAGTTACTGAAAATAAAAGAGAACGATACCTCCTAGGAAGTTGTTGAAAACAAAAGGCGATTACGCTTAGAGATGTTAAAAATGCAGGTTGCTCCTAATAAGTTGATGAAAACACAAGAGCCAAAAAAGTGCTCCTAATAAGTTGATGAAAACAAATGGGTTGTCTTCATTTATCGGTATTCATATGATTCAAGATGAGTTAGCTGATATTCTTGCCCCCACGAAGCGTGAGTGAGGGTGCCGTGCATTCGATTTTGCCGTCCTCAAAGTGATGCGGTGGGGAATGGGATTTGTGCGCGGCCCGTCTGCCGCCAATCCCCAGTGGATGGCTTGAGGGGAAGCTAGTGCGCCTCAGAATTGCGGGCAGTGCGGTCCGCGAATAGCGCGCCCACGGGCACATCGACGTTCAGGTACGCTGCGATGGGCATGGTGCCCCAATGGGCGGGATGGAACGTCCAGGCGCGCAATTCTTCCGATACGGCCTTGAAATGTGCGTTGTCCAGGCGTGAAGCGTCCGTATCGATCACCTGGCCCTGATCGTTGACCAGAAGGCGCATGTGGACCACTTCAGCCGGTTGCGTCTCATTCGCGGGGCTCTCAATCTGGGGCGGCTTCACCTGGCGCTGAAAGTCCTGTTCCGCCTGACGCGGCGTCAATTCAATCTGCTGGCGGTGCAGGGAGAATTTTAGTTTGACCGTTGTCATGAACCCCGCGGGCTCCCCCTTTGAATTCAGGGGATGATAAACCCAACGGTGAACCGCTTTCAGTGCCGCCGCGGCAAGAATGGGATTCCCATTCAGCACGTGGGCGCTGGAGACGTTCCCCTTCTTATCGACGGTGATGGCGATTTGCACCGGCCCCTCAAGATAATTGACCTTGGCCACGGGCGGGTATTCCGGCACGGTTTGAACCAGCACGAGCGCCGCTAATTGTTTGGGGTTGGTAACGACGGGCAGGGAATTCTGCGCTATACCGTAATCCTGCGCACACACGGTTACCGCCGCGCACAGCATGGCCAGGGCGGGGAGTATCGCGTTGTGGGGATCAAGCCGGAGATTCATCATCGCCTTCGAAAATCACCATCGCCACGACATAGCGGTCAGAGTGTGAAATCGAAATTGACGTTCGTGTAACCCGCAACTCCCGGGCGACTTCCAGCGCCCGGCCGGTCAGCACCAATTCAGGTTTGCCACTCGGCTGGTGCACCACTTCAACATCCAGCCACCTAATCCCGTCCCTCAAGCCGGTTCCCAGCGCTTTGAAAGCCGCTTCCTTAGCCGCGAATCGCGCCGCATAACGCTCCGCCCGATTCTTGAACTTGTCGCAATAGGCGGCCTCAGCGGGAGTGAAGATCTTCTTGGTAAACCGTTCTCCGTGCCGTTCCAGGCTCTGCTCGATGCGGGAAGTCTCCGCGATGTCCACGCCGGTCCCGCGTATCATTTTCCGTTGGCTCGCCTGCCGGGAAGAAACCCTGGAAATCGATACCCCCATTGCATCGAAATTCTTGTGCCCAAACCTCGACTCCTGCGCGTTTATATTCCGACCATACCAAATCATTTCCGGGTTTGCAACCCGGATGCGGGCAACCCACGCCGTTCAGATTGCGCATCGGGTGGCGAAATGGTGAATTCCTTAGAAAATTCTTGAATCTCCGTAACCTGAGTGCCCGGTTTTCGCCAAGGTTTGACAACTCATGGCCCTCCCCGCATTTCGATCTGCAGGCAGAAGACGAAATCCCGGCGGCGCGATCTTCTCATGCCAGGTATCCTTACGGCAATAGGACATCGTCAATCCTCGTGCGGCACATCGCCACTATTCATCAATCCGATGTCAGAGCCTTGTACTTCGACCAACACTTGTCCATGCAGCCACTTCTGAATGGGAGTCCACACTCCGAAAGATCATACCTACACCGAATGCATCAACCCGATTTTATGCTGGGATGCCGCGACAATCGCTTGCCGAGGCACTGGCGTCAGTGGTGGCATCACCGACCGTTGGACTGCAGCGGAGCGGAATGGAAACCCGCCGCAATTTTATCCTTGAGCGAAATAACCCCGAATGGTCACGACAGGATTGGGCCTGTTTAACCCCCCTTCCATTCCGGAACCCTCCCAAGGGGGCATATGGACGATTGGGCGACCATAGTTGGGTTCACATACGGAGAATTAGCGGGTCAAGGGCGTAGCGATCTGAGGCAGGATGTAGGAAGTCCGTTGTGTGGTCCTTTTTCCGGTGCCGGTTTCTCTGTGGATAGTACCCCATGCGTGGCCCCAAGAGCGTAGGGACGCTACTCTGCAGGCGTCCACTGCGACTCTCGACCTTCCCATCTGCTTGCCCTATGCCCTCGCATCCCTGATGCCGGAACGAGTCTGCTCGGCAATCAGGCTCCCTTCCAATTCTGCCACGGCGCCGAGGACCGTAAACACCATCTTGCCGGTCGGCGTGGCGGTGTCCACTTGCTCCGAAAGGGAGCGAAGTCGACCCCTGGGCCTTGAACACCTCCAGCGCGCGGAGCAGGTGAGTCACTGATCGGGCGAAGCGGTCTAACTCCAAACCGTCACGCCGCCATGAATGGCTCAGGATGCTCCGAGTACCCCCCTGCGCGGTGTAAGAGCCTGGTTGTGAATAGCCGGCGTGAAATAAATACTTGCTTGGAATGGCCCGCCGATCGAGTTGCTGACACGTAGACATGCACGAAGATGTCAACGTATCCCGAAAGACACCACCCGCTCGTGTTGTTTCGAATCTTCTTCGTGACGTGGTTTGTGACGTAACTGCGTATACCGACTCGCATGTATGCCAGTCGGTGCCTAGGTGTGCTGGGATTGCTCAGGGCAGAGCCGACATCGACTGCGTCCAGTATTTATGCGCCAATGCTGTAACTTACCGAATAAAATCGCTTACTGCAGCAATTCAGATGCAGTCAATTTGAGACCAAGGGGTCCCCAGACCAATTCTGGGTGCCCTAACCACTCCCTCATTTTTCTTTTGATTTCCCTGAGCCTGCGGGCATCGTCCGCACTGCCAAAATTCGCCAACGCCTTCCGCCCCTCGAACTTTGCTAAGTTCTACCATGAAATCTTGGGGGGAAAGTATTCGGCGATCAGTTGCTCGTAGAAGGGGCGAAGTTCCTGGGGATTAGGCCGTTCCTTGCTTTTCGAGTAAAGATCGTACGGCTGGAATTGGCGTACCCACTGGAACATGGTCTTGTCACCCTCGCTCATCAGGTACTCGTACGCTCCCTCCTTGTGCGCCGGGTAAAAGGAATGGTAACGGATAATATAGCGCGCTTCCTCCGGCAGGTAGTCCTTCACGACATGGTACATATACTCATCGTGGCCCCATGACATGTCCACCTTGTCCAGCCCACAGTGTTCCTTGTAGATGCCAAGTCTGGATTGGTACTCGGACACGTTGGAATCCGGGTTTGCGTCGAAGAATTCATGAAATACGATCTTGGGAGAAAAGGCGCAGCCGACCGGAAACGTGTCGCCTACGACGGCCCATTGCGGCTCGCCCCAGA
>PLSX01000121.1:0-356 GCA_003165315.1 Acidobacteriota bacterium | reverse complement strand
GCGTCTGGTGGGTGTGGTTGAGGCGATAGAACTCCTTTACTGACGCCCGCGCTTCGGAGCGGTAATCGCGAAACTCCTCAGGCTTTTTGTTGGGGTCCGTGCCAACTGACGGCTTTGATGACGCCACTTTCCCGGCGTCATACGGGGTTTCAGGATACTGCTGCTTGAGAAAGTCTTCCCACTCATCAAGGCTGCCTAACGGGGCGCGTTTCTCATCAGTTGGCTTCATGGACGTTCCTCCACACTCTGAGGTGTTCCAAGTCATGGATGTCGAGCAATTGGCCCTATTTGCTTGTCGAACTCTAGCACGAGAAGCCCCCGCAGTAAAGAATTCGTATCGAGCCATGCATAATGTT
>PLSX01000119.1 GCA_003165315.1 Acidobacteriota bacterium | reverse complement strand
TTTTTAATTTTTTCACACGTTCCTGGCACGGTATTCTCAATGTCGCGTTCGATGATTCCTTTGCCGAGATGAATTGCGCCGGGCAGGTGGCCTTTTGCCCATTCACCATCCTCCCGTACGTCGATGAGGGTAAAGGCTTCTTTGGCGTCGAGCCGCATCTTGACCTCCTGGACGTTTGTTTCGCGAATCTGCGTCTTGGCGTCATTCACCATCTTCAGGAATGCCGGAGCATGCTTCATTTTCAACCTCCATCCAGCAGATAGCTTCGCCCTCATTTCACGGCCTACAGCTCACAGTTTACGGCCGATAGTCTACTCCAACTTGCCACCCGCCAACTCTCTACTCCCAATTCCCAACTCCCTATTCACTATTTTTTTAGCTCACCCACGGCTTGTTTATACCCTGACAGCAGAATTCCGACGTCGCTGGAGTAGATGAGGAAGCGGACGCCGCGCCGTCTTGCTTCGATCAGCAGGTCCATCCGGCCGGTTTGCAGGCCGGCAGCGGTACCGGCGGCGTTGCAGGCGGCGACCACCCGATCGACGGCGTTCCAGAAGATCGGATTATCAAACTGCTCGATGATTCCGAGCGCCAGTGAAAGGTCATAGGGGCCGATAAACAGGACGTCCAAGCCCGGCAGTTTGGCAATCTCCTCCACCTCGTCCAGCGCGGTGGTGGTTTCCACCATCAGAACCGCCAGGGTTTCGCGGTTGCAAGCGGCAATCTCCTCGGCGGCGGGCCCTTCCATCACATCGGTGTTGATGGTGCGCAACCCGAAGCCGCGGTGTCCCTCCGGGGGGAATTTCATGATGTCCAGAGCTTCGCGCGCGTCCTCGAGGGATTTTACGCGCGGCACAATCACCCCCATCGCGCCATTATCGAGCGCGCGGCTGATCAACTCCGGCCGGTTTTGGGTGACGCGCAACAGGGGAACAATGCCGGAATAATGTGCGGTTCTGACCAAGGCTTGAAACTCAGAATAGCCGGCAGGCGAGTGTTCCGTATCGACAAAGAAGAAATCCAGCCCCGCCTTGGCCAGGATCAGTGGCATTTCCGACCCCAGGCAATCTTCCAGGGATGTGCCGTAAACACACTTCCCCTCGCGCAACTTCTGCTTGACCGCGTTCTTATGCATAATGCCTCCGAAAGGCAGGTATTCTGCCTTATCTGAAGGGGAAGGTCAATCGCAAGGCGAAGTTGTGGCCACGGGATTAACACGGATCACGGCCAAGAGTTTTAAGGCAGGGCGCCATTGAGTTTATGACAGCGGGCCATTGTTAGTGCGCATCCCTGGCCGAAACGCACTTGCCTAATGGTAGCTCGCGGCTTTTGCAAATAAGACCCTGCGGCCATGAAGGGTCGCCGCTGAGAAACCACTATTCCATCTCGTACCGACCGGAGTTATAAGGCCCTGCTTGCCTTTCGGGATTTTGTTGCCAAGCTCGACCAATCAACTTTGTAGGCGTGGGCTGACCGTGCCCTTCGGAATTGGGATTGAGATTTTTTTTCAGAATTACGGTTTTTCTGGCGGCGCATTGTGGATAGTCCAAGACTGGGGAAGAATGCTCGCTGATGCGAGACGGTGGCTACGAAAAAATGTCGTTTTTCCCAGTCAAGGCGCTTTCCGAGTAGCGGTGGGCAACATGTCACAAAGGCCGCGGGTTGGATACACCGCAAGAAACTTCGAGGTGTATGCGGCGCCGGCGGACCATCATCGAGCGCGGTAGACGTCATGCCATCCACCCGTGGGGATTACGGCGCCGATTGCGGCGCCGGGCAGACCAACCACAGGCGGACCGATGAGTGCCCAATACCGGGGAGTCGCGGGGCATATCGTACAGATAGCATGATCGGCGGCTAGCCCACCCCCCAGGCCGAGCCCTGCCCCAATGGCCGCGCCAATCAGCGCGTTTCGCTCCCGGTGGCTTTCCCCCGTCTTCCGGGAAACGCGAAGGATGTCTTTGCGGGCCAGCGTCTGCTTACCCTCTTTCTGCCGGAGCGTAATTCCGTCGTCGCCGAGCGCCTCGAATTTGCCCTCGTGGGATTTAACGTTGCTCATTACAACGCGAATCTCCTCACCCGGCGTCAGGGATCTGAGATTGTCCCAACTGCTTAATCGCCCCTTGGAATCTTCACCCCTCGCCGCCCCGGCGCTGAAGCAGGCCGCCAAAAGGGCCAGCACCAGAAAACCTGAAGATGAAAGCATTCGAAGTGATTTCATAAATGCCTCCTTGTTCCCCGGACAAAGACCGGACCTCAACGCAAAAAGTCTACATATGTTGAAACATCGGTGTCAAGGGCTTTCTTCCCTCCCGACAGGCACAGACGCGGCGCATTTCCAGCGTGCGCCCAGGGTGGTGATCGCCGACCGCGATCTTTTCTACAGCTCCACAACTGGCTTTAGCACAAGTCCGACGAAGATCCCGGCGATGCTGGCAGCCTGCGAAGCGGGCGTGGATCTTTAGTCCCTGGCGACGGCGGTGCAATAACCCAAGCCGGCGAAGCGGGTGTGGTCATTTGGCCCATGGCGCAAGCCATGGGCTTTGCGTTACGCGCAATCATTCCCCGAGCCTGGTGGAGGCCGCAGGGGAAGGGTAAAGGTTGAAGGATAAAGTATGAAAGCTGAGGGGCTTTCCCAAGCCCGTGAAACAGACATTGTCCTGCAGCCCACGGCGTCAGCCATCGGATTTGCGCCTCGCGCAATCATTCCCCCAGCCCCGCAGGGACGACAGGGGAATGGGTAAAGGCTGAAGGGTGAAGGATGAAGTATGAAAGCTGAGGTCTTTCCCAATTCCGTGAATCAGGCGCCGTGTTGTAGCCCATGGCGCAAGCCATGGGCTTTGCGTTACGCGCAATCATTCCCCGAGCCCCGGAGGTGCGATATCAGGTTCGGTTTTCCAGCAAAAGTTGAGGCTTAATTGGATCACTTTTGGTTCACGCTCGAATCGAAAAGTGCCGATGCCCCACATAAAGGGGGGGCCGGAATTGGGCCACCAAGGCAAACTTCCCCATTACGTTTTTCGGCAGTTTACAGTCAAAAGTTGAGGCTGAGCAGGATCACTTTAGGTTCACGCTCGAATCGAAAGGTGCCGATGCCCCACATAAAGGGGGGGCCGGAATTGGGCCGTCAAGGCGAATTTCACCACTGCGTCTATCGGCAGTTTACGGTCAAAAGTTGAGGCTTGATTGGATCACTTTTGGTTCACGCTCGAATCGAAAAGTGCCGATGGCGCCCCTAGCGGGGCTCGCGGGGGCGCGGGCGGCCTGAATCCCACGGCTGGCTCGCCATGGGCCAGATGACGATGCCACTCCGTGGCTGGAAGGCATACGGCGAGCTGGAATGGACGCCGTGCCTAGCCTAAGCTTCCTGTTTTGAGGAAATACGTGCCTGGAAGATGCGAAAAAATTGAATTTGGACCCCTTTTCAACTATGCAACTTAATGAATGTACGCGGTGCTGAAATCTATAGAGCCAATTTTTTCACGTGTTCATGACACGGATTACTCAGCGGTAGTGGCAGCCCGCAAAGCGGGTGTGGTCATTTGGCCCATGGCGCAAGCCATGGGCTTTGCGCCACGCGCAATCATTCCCCCAGCCCCGCAGTGGCTCAAGGACGGTGGCCGAAACAGGAGATATCGTCCCCGGTTTACGACATCCACAATAATCCGGTGGTGCGCGGGTTGGTGGCCCACCCCGGCGACTGGCCCTGGTCAAGTTGGAGATTTTACTACCGCGAGGATCGTTCTCTGTTAGCCATGGACCACCTGCGCTGAACCGTGCCCGCTCCGGCGTCGCAACGCGATGCCCTGTGTGAGTTGGGAGGAATGGGTGAGTTTGGGGGAAAGAAACAATCACGGGGTGGCGCATACATTGATTTTTATGTATGCGGCACTTCCAATGGATCGCCAGCCCTGAACCACCGCTGAGCGCGTCGGAAAGCAACGGCCAGGGTCGCATACATACACAACAATGTATGCGCCACCCGCGAAAGCCCAAAGCTGGGTTAGCCGCGCGGCGGGCTGTTACTGAGCACATTGGCGCGCTGTTTCGGGCTTGGAAAACATTTGCTCCTCAGGCCCGAACGAGTAGCGCCACACGTCATGTTCGTGAACCTCACCCAATCCTCCACTTCCCTGCAAACCTTATCGCTGGCCCATGGGGAGACGACGACGCCGTTGACGACAGGCTTCAGGTTAATTCGTCGCCGCTTGCCATCGTGCACCCATTTGTGCAGTCGGTTGGCTTTCAAGGGGCGTTCGTGAGGAAAGTTCGTGGGTCCGATGTGCCGATTGTTACCGGCCACGGGGTCGTTGCACGTGATGACCACTCGAACCTCCTGCTCCCTGCTGAATTCCGTGCCCTTCGTGTAAATAAACTGAGTCAAATTGTAAGGGTCGGTTGGTTGGTATCCGTAACGGGTCAATCCCATGTGAGCCGGATCAACCACCGAATTTAGGGCCTCTTTCAAAAAGTCATACCGGCTACAAACCGCGACCCCATAGGGAGCGAACTCTCGCCACATCTCCGGGTCCTCGTGTGTGTACAGATACCAGCAGGTGACGTACGAAGCTTCCCGGAACTGAGCGAGGGTTCCTTTCTCGTGGTTCAACCTTACCTCATCCTCAAGAACGAACTGCCGGAGTTTCAATGTCGCCCGTAACCATTCTTCGGGCGGCACGCCCTCATTGGGGTCTTTGGCAAATCGATCAGCTCGCCTAAAATACAGCTCTTGATTTGCCATCAAATCGCGGAACTTGCCCATATCCATAAAACGCCAGATGGCCGCATCGCCATTAGGTTCCGAGACGTAAGGGTGACTTTCATAGGGCATGTTGTAGTGTCCGCTCTTTTAGCGTACCACGTTCCACAAACGGCGGGCTAGCGCAGTCCCCGACGTCGGGGCTCTGCGATCTTCATTCTGTCCTAATGCACATCAAACCGCGGGCGCGCATACATTGCGGTGTATGGATGCAACCAAATTTGCCGCCGGGCGACCCGGGGCAGCGGGCGTTCAGGGCGAGCGATACATCACCCCAATGGAAGAATCCTCCAGAGCAGCAAGGGTGGGCTCTAAAGCAAAAGGGGCCAAGTGCCGCATACATCCAAAGCGATGTATGCGCCACCCGCGGTCAGCGGTGCTATAGTACTGTTCATGCTGCCCCGCCCAACTGTCGAACTCGTAAGAGCAGAAGGCAACGCATTCGACCTGGAGAACCGGTTAACCGAAGCAGCACTTGAAGAGCTTCGAGCGCAGTTCCCCCGAAACACGGATATTCGTCAAGTCCTGTGGAAAGCTGCCGTACTCAATAGTCTCTACAATGCAATGGTCCGGAACATTGACCTTGAAACCGTTGCCAAGCACATAGTCCAGCTTGCCAACGACAAGCATCTCGATCAGCTTCTCGACCAAGGTTGCCTCGACGCCGTTTTTCTCATCTGTGGTTGTTCCGGCCTGAAGGACTATATTAGCTTTGCCAGTAAGTTCTGTATTTGGCACAACCCAGATGCTTATCCAATTTATGATGGAAACGTGCGAGCTTGCCTCAGCGCTTACGGGAAGCAAGATGGCTTCGCAAAGTTCTGCCAGGAAGACCTCTACTACTACAAGAAGTTGGTCGAAATAGTGAGGGCCTTTCGCAACTACTATGAACTCAGTTGTTTCAACTTCAAAGAGCTTGACAAATTCATGTACCGTTCAGGCGGACAGATCCTCAAATCACGCAAGGGCCAAGAGAGCCAGCCGCCCGAACGATGACGCGGGTGCCGCATAGATTGCCGTGTATGTATGCGACCAGATTTGTCGCTGGGCGACCGGGGGCAGCGGGCGTTCAGCGCGGGCGATGCATCACTCCAATGGAACAATCCTCCAGAGCGGCAAGGGTGGGCTCTAAAGCAAAAGGAGCCAAATGCCGCATACATTGTCGTGCATGTATGCGACCCGGGCCGCCGCCTTCCGACTCGCGCACCGATGGTTCCGGCGATCCACCCGAAGTGCGGGTGGGCCGTTGAGCCCCAAGGTCTGGATTATTCACGAATTTTCTG
>PLSX01000183.1 GCA_003165315.1 Acidobacteriota bacterium | reverse complement strand
CGTTGTTGCCGTACTCTTTGCCGAGTTGGAAGGCTTTCTTGTTGGGCACGGGCAGGGCTTCACATTTGTAGCCAAGGCCCTCAAGAGCGCCGTGAATCAGCTTTTCATGCTTCCAGGTGAGGCCGCCGAAGAGAATGGTGGTGTGGTCGCGCTGGGATTTGGTAAAAGCGCGTTCCACGGGTTTGGCGAATTGCTGCACCGCCCGGCGTTCAAGGCCGGCCTCTTTTTCGAGGCGCCGTCTTTCGTCTTCGAGCTTCTGCCGAATCAGCTCTTCTTTGGACGAAATCTGAATCAAGCCCCCGCTGGTTGGGGGTGCTTCATTGAAAGGAGTCGTACTCATGCGTCACCTCGTCTGGAAGTCAAAGATAGAATTTCAGGGCCGGGATACACCACCACGCCTTTTACTTCGGATCGCAACAGGCCTCCGCGTAGACCACATTGATATGGAAAACGACAATTGTTCAGTTTCAGGAACGCCCCGCGATTCAAGTAACCCCGAAGCCCATTCGGGGGTGTAATATCCACACCCTGACGCTAAGCATAATGCAACTTGAGGGATAGCAAGGTAAATCGCATTACAGTGAACGGCGATTTTTCCCAGTCCAACTGGTTAGACCGCACATTGAAGGGTAAAGTCTGATTATTCAAAATGTTAGGAGAAATTAGGGGGCATGGGAGGCCAATTAGCCAGACGGCGAATATGGACATTCTGTCGTTTCGCTGTGGAAGTGCCAGTTTGTGCGCCGAGCGGTGGTTATTGTTGGGTATTTGCCCTTTATCCCGAATGCCACCTGGCACTACCCCTACTTTTCGAGATTCTCCACAACCGGTGGAATTTCGGACGGTTGGATCACACCCATGAGGTTGTAACGAAGCTCATCGGCAAGTTCTGTGATCTGCATTCCTTCGGCGACAATAACCTTGCAGGCAAGGACGGAACGCGGTTCAATCCCTGACTGATTCGCCATGGTGTAAGTGATTCGGCAGAGCTGACACTCCTGGTTCCAGCAGAACCGGCCGTAAGGGATCGTATCAGGACTTATGAATTGGAAGGCGCGCAGGCAGATGTTGTTTTCCGGAACTTGGAAGGGCTTCCCCAGAATCGTGATGCATACCAGCTTTTCGTAATCGCGAAATAGCGGATTGTCCATAAAAGCGTATTCGGAGTCCTGCGTCCGAAGTCCGGAGTCGAAAGCAAAAGGCTGGATTAGCCCTCGGTCACAAAAGTCGCTAGGCGGCGAAGCTTATCCTGACGGCGCTTCAGGAGGTCGGGCACGGACAGCTTCCCAAGGCGATCAAGGCAATCGCGCAAAATTGGACGCAGGATTTCCGCCGCCTCGGCATGATCCGTATGCGCCCCTCCCGTGGGCTCCGGCACGATTTGATCCACAATCTTCAATCCATAAAGGTCTTCCGCTGTCATCTTGAGGACGCGGGCGGCTTCCTGCTTGTGGTCCCAATCGCGCCAGAGGATGGAGGAGCAGCTCTCCGGCGAAATTACCGAGTAGATGGCGTTTTCGTGCATCAGGATTTCATCGCCCACCGCGATGGCCAGCGCGCCACCGCTCCCGCCCTCGCCATGGATCACCACCACCACGGGCACTTGCAGTTTGCAAATTTCCTTGAGGTTGAATGCAATCGCTTCCGCCTGCCCACGCTCTTCCGCCCCAATGCCGGGGTAGGCCCCGGGAGTATCGACAAAGCAGATGATGGGCAAGCCAAACTTGGCGCCCAGCTCCATAACCCGCAGCGCCTTGCGATAGCCTTCCGGATTGGCCATGCCGAAGTTGCGCAGGAGCTTCTGTTTGGTGTCACGACCCTTCTGGTTTCCGATCACCACAACGGGCTGATCGTCGAATTGGGCAAAGCCTGCCACCAATGCGGCGTCGTCGGCAAAGCGGCGGTCGCCATGCAGTTCCAGAAAATCGGTAAAGAGCAGTTGGATATAGTCGAGCGTGTAGGGCCGCTGCGGATGGCGGGCCAGAAGGACCCGGTCCCAGGCGTCCTGGTTGGGGCCAGACACTTTTTGCCTCAGCGCGGTAAGCTGCTGGCGCAACCGTTCAACTTCCTCTTGCAAGGCGGCAGATGTGGAAGTGCTCTCAAGCTCCGCGATCTGCTTTTCCAGCTCCTGCGCCATTACGTGGTCGTTTGGTGCGTTTGCCATATCGTTAGGTGCTCCCACTGCTTAGAACTTTTTCAATTCGTTCCTACCCAACCCTACATTCCCGGCGCTTGCTTTTCCAGGCGGACTGCCTCTTCCCCGCAGATTTGGCGGAGGCGGTTCAGCAACTCGTCATCGGCTTTTACGCCGCGCGGGGCGCGCGACTGGATGCGCACCATGTAATCCTGGGGTCGAACCAGCTCAAAAAGAATCGGACTTTCCCCCGGATAGGCAGCCAAAGCATCCGCAAGCTGATTGAGGCGGGCATCACCCAGAGCTTCCAGGTTCATGCAAATGCGCAATTGGGTTTTGGCGCCATTCACCGCGGCGTCCAGCGGCCGGGCATCGGTGACGGACACCCGAGGTTTTTGATTTTCCTCGTGCCGAACAGTTCCGCGGATCAGCAGCGCTGCGTCAGGCTTCAGCACACTCTGCATTTGCAGGTAGGCTTTGGGAAACACCAGCAACTCCACCGAGCCGCGCAAGTCTTCCAGTTGCGCACTGGCCCAGAGGTCGCCCTTCTTGCTCGGTTTCACGCGCAATCCGCGCAGAATTCCCGCCAGCGTCACCTGCGAGTCATGCTCCATCTCTTCAATGGAAGCCGTATCGTGCTTGGTCATCGTTGACAAGCGTTGGGAATATTTTTCCAGCGGATGCCCGGTGACGTAAAACCCCAGGACTTCTTTTTCCGCCGCAAGACGTTCAGCCTCGGTCCAATCGGGCACGTCAGGCATGGCGAAAGGCGGTGGAGGCGGTGAATCCGCATTGTCCATAAACAGTCCGTGCTGCCCACTGTCGGCTTCTTTTTGGCGCTTCTGTCCCAACTCCATGGCCCGATCGAGCACGGCCAGCAATTGCGTGCGCTTGACCCCCATGGAATCGAACGCCCCGGCCTTAATCAAGCTCTCCAGCACGCGCTTGTTCAGCAGGCGCAAATCCACATGCTCGCAGAACTCCATCAGGTCCTCGAACCGCCCCAGCTTATTGCGAGCCGCTACCACGGATTCGATGGCCGTGGGACCAACGTTCTTGATGGCGGTCAAGCCAAAGCGAATGGCCTCTCCAGAGGGCGTGAAGACCAGGTCGCTGGCATTCACGTCGGGCGGCAGAATTGGAATCCCCATGTCCCGGCACTCAGCCAGGTACCGCACCATCTTGTCCTGGTTGCCGATTTCCGCCGTTAGCAGCGCCGACATGAACTCCACCGGATAGTGCGTTTTCAGGTACGCAGTGTGATATGCAACCAGGGCGTAGGCGGCGGAATGCGATTTGTTGAATCCATAGCCCGCGAACTGTTCCACCAGGTCCCAGAGCTTCTGCGCCTTCGCCACCGAAACGTTGTTTGAGCGCGCGCCCTCCAGGAATTTTTCCTTGTTCGCCACCATGACTTCGATTTTCTTCTTGCCCATGGCGCGGCGCACCACGTCGGCTTCACCCAGGCTGAAGCCCGCAACCTTGTTGAAGATCTGGATGACCTGTTCCTGATAAACAATAACCCCGTAGGTTTCCTGAAGGATTTCCTGAAGCTGGGGAATATCATAGGTGACTTTCTTCTTGCCGCTGCGGCGGGCGATGAAGTCGTCAACCATCCCGCCCTGGATGGGTCCGGGCCGGTATAGTGCGTTCAGAGCCGTAAGGTCGGCCAGGCGATCAGGCTTGACCCGGCGGAGGATGTCCGTCATGCCGCGACTTTCAAATTGGAAGATGCCGGAAGTCAGGCCCTTGCCCAGCGACTCGTAGGCGGCGGGATCGTCAAGGGTCAGGGCTTCAAGGTCCAGTTTTTCACCGCGCGTCTTCTCGATCAGCTTCACGCAATCATCAATGATCGTCAGCGTAGTGAGTCCGAGAAAGTCCATCTTCAGCAGGCCGATCTTCTCCAGATCGTCCATGGCGTATTGTGTCGTGATTTCATCTTTGTTGCTTTTGTGCAGCGGAACGATTTCCTGAAGAGGCACCGGTGAAATCACGACGCCCGCCGCGTGGGTGGAAGCGTGGCGAACGAAGCCTTCGAGGTGCGTCGCCACCTGCAAGAGGTCGGCAATGCGGGGATCGGACTTCTGCAGCTGCGCCAGTTCCGCCGATTGCTCCAGGGCTTCTTCCAGAGTGATGTTCAGCGTGGTGGGGATCAGCTTTGCAATCTTGTCAGCTTCCGCATAGGGCATGTCGAGGGCGCGAGCGGCATCGCGAATGACGGCCTTGGCCCCCATGGTTCCAAACGTTATGATCTGGCTGACGTTTTCGCGGCCGTATTTCTTGGTCACGTATTCAATCACTTCGCCGCGCCGGCGCTGGCAAAAGTCGATGTCGATGTCGGGGAACGAAATACGCTCGGGATTCAGGAAGCGCTCAAAGAGTAGTTCATTCTGAAGCGGATCAACGTCGGTAATGTGCAGCGAATAAGCCACCAAACTGCCGGCCGCTGAGCCACGGCCCGGCCCCACCGGAATGCAACTCTCGCGTGAATGGCGGATGAAATCCCAGACAATCAGGAAATATCCGGGGAACTTCATCTTCTTGATCAGCTCAATTTCGCGCTCAAGGCGCTCTTCGTAAGCGCTCAGGGGATACTTCAAACTGCCCGCGGCTTGCAGGCGATCCAGCCGTTCGCGGCGGTGGGCAAAACCCTCGCGCGTAACTTTTTCAAAGTAGCTGTCAGGGGAATCGCCGGGGGGCACGTCAAAGTGGGGGAATACGTGCTCCTTGGTATCCAGCTTCAGGTTGCAGCGTTCAGCGATTTGCAGAGTGCGGGCCAGCGCGTCGGGAACGTCGTTGGCAAAGACCGCTGCCATCTCCTCATAAGTTTTGAAGAAGAACTCATTGGTGCGAAACTTCATGCGGTTGGTATCGCTCATGGTCTTGCCGGTCTGGATGCAGACCAGCACTTCCTGAGCGCGCGCGTCACCCGCCGTGAGGTAGTGGCAGTCGTTGGTGACCACCAGGTCGATGCCCGACTCGCGGGAGAGTTGAAGCATCATGGGATTGATGCGCTTCTCCTCCTCCATGCCCTGATCCTGCATTTCGAGAAAGAAATTGCCCTTGCCGAAAATATCGCTTAAATCGTGGGCGGACTGGCGGGCCGTCTCATAGCGGTCAGCCATGAGTGCCGCGGACACTTCACCCCGCAGGCAGGCGGAAAGGCCGATGAGGCCCTCGGAATGCCGCGCCAGCAGGTCTTTATCGATGCGCGGCTTGTAGTAGAACCCTTCGATATAGGCCGATGAAGCCAGCTTCACCAGGTTGCGATAGCCCTTCTCATTTTCGCAGAGCAGGACAAGGTGGTTGGGACGCTCACTGTCGACAGAGCGGTCAAACCGGTTGGCCGGCGCCACATAAACTTCACAGCCGATGATGGGTTTGATGCCGCGCTTCTTTGCCGCCTCGTAGAACTTCACCGCCCCGAACATGTTGCCGTGGTCGGTCATGGCGACGGCAGGCATATTCAGTGTCGCGGCGCGGTCCATAAGCTTGCCGATTTCGCAGGCGCCATCAAGAAGACTGTAGTCGGTATGAAGATGCAGATGAACAAAATTATCGGATGCCATTCAGAGAGATTGTAGCAGAAAATGGTCCTCCCGATGTGGACGTTGTCGGGGCCGCAGTCGCCAGTTAAGGACAGGACGTTGTCGGCTTCACAATTTCAGGCATTAGGGGCCGGAATACCGCACCTGCGAAGGCGGTTCGATGCATCGAGACCCTGGATGGCGGTGGCGGGATTTGGCGGGCTGGCGCGGTAATTCAGATTGATTTCGCCCGTCCGTCATTGGGATAATGCGAGTCCGAAAAGCGGAGAGCCAGACCTGCGCTCGCTATGGCCACCCTGCTACACTCCAAAGTGGTAGCCTTTCACCGGCGGAGGAATTTGTCATGCACCCACATGGGACGAAGAAGAAGACGTTCGGTCTGCCCAGCTACCCACGAACTTACTTACCGTCAATTTCCAATCGAATATCCTTCATTATCGTGGGTACCGGTTTAATCGTCGGGCTGCCCTGGATGCTTTGGACATCTTCGCACGCGAGCGCCGGACTCCGGACTTATGAAACAGTCTTCTCTGTTCTCTCGGGCGCCGGACTGCTTCTTGCCACTTTTCGCTACAAAGTCATTCTTGAGGCTGACGCCATCACGGTGCGGCGATTATGGTCAACGCGTAGACTTCGACGCGACGAGATTGCGGAGCGCGAAATTTTGACCAATCGAGGTGGTGAGACGGAAATACTCATTCCGCGTGATGAAAACGAGAAGAAACTCGCATTTCCCCTTTGGATGCAGAAGGACTTAGAGTTTTTCGCGTGGTTTGAGAAGATTCCAGTGCGCGGTGCGGAAGATTCTGGCGACGAAGAATCTGCCGACGGTTTTAAGGATGACCTTAACAATGATGATATCTCGGATATGGTGGAAGCAGCCCAAGCACGATTGAGATCAGCGAGAAAGTGGACGCTCCGTGTCCTCGCAGCTTTCTTGATCAGCGCTATATCCATCGTTTTATTTTCAGAGCGCGGCCCTTTCCAGCCTTTTCGGCCATCGCTGGACGAAGCGTGTTTCTTCTTGAGCGTGGCACTCCTGCTCGCGTTGCTCTGCTGTGCGGTGGCTTGGTGGGATAATTGGGGCGATCTCCGCAAGCTCCGAAAGTGACCATGTCGAGCACCTTTTAACCCGCTGGACGGAATCTGGGTCCCAAAGGAGGGACACCTACATGGACGGGACAACCAGAGATCCTGCCCATGACCCCAGAGGCGGGGCGCTAGCTTGAGGGGTCGGAGTTCTCCCGAGCCCGCGACTGCGGGCGCCATAATGTAGCCCACGGCGAAAGCCATGGGAGAATGAACAGGAGAAAACCACGCAAGCCCCGATAGGGGCGGTATCTTCGCAACCGAACAAGCAGGATTCTTCTGTCGCCACGCACGTGGCTCACAAATTCTCCCTTGATGCGTAATCCCAAGGCTTGCGCCATGGACCATGCTCTTTCGCTGCTACGCGGTTTTGGACGATGCAAACTGCTTAAGTTAGCGCTCATGGGCTCAGGGCTTGCCTGTTATGCCGGCATGCTTGTGGCGGCATTCTGGGAATAGGCAATTCTGGGGGTGGCGGGGAGAATCGGAGATTTGGGATTCGAGATGTGGAAGAGATGAAATTGCGGCCTTGCGTAGGTGCGCATAAGACTTCACTCCGCTAAAAGTCCGTTTGCAATCGAACAAAGGCGCTGCGCGGCGGTCCGATGGCGTTCCCGGAGAACAGGCCGGCGAAGTCGATAACGTTGAGCCGGTCATTGAGGTTCTCAATATCCCCCTGTAGGCCCAGGGTGAAGCGATCGCTACGATAAAGGTCGCTTCCCACGGAAGCGTCGAGCGAAAACTGGGGCCGTACCCGGCCTCGGGCCAGATCGACACGATCGACTACGGCTGGGCCATATTCGGCGAGGGCTTCATCCAATGTACCTTCGAACTCCACAGGCAGGCCACTGCCATACTCAGCGCCAACTCCCACCCACGCACGCCGGGTGAGCCTGACCCGATAGCGGGTTCGCAAGGTGTTTCTCTGATCCTGCGAATCCCAAAACCGGCCCGTGCCCTCGATATTCGAATTGATATCCTGGTCCCCCAGGAAGAGCCCGCCCGTGGCAGGTAAATAGGCGAAACCCACCTGGTAGGAATAGCTTACAAAGCCCGTAAAGCGCCCCCAGGCGGGAAGATCAAGCTTCCCTTCCGCTCCATAGATTTCCGCCTTGCGAAAGGCGATGGGAAAGCTGACGGAAGTATTCAGCAGCAAGTCGTCGTCGGCGTAGTTGTTCACATATCGGCGGTAGTAGTTCCCATCCAGCCTGAACTTGCCATAAAGGCCCTTGGTAAAGCCTGCCTCATAGTAGTTCCCACGCGAGGGTTGGACCGGCAAACGCAGGAAATTGGGGTCAAGACTGACCACTTGGGGTGAAGTTGATAGCAGAATGTTCTCTAAGGCCGGGGTTTGAAATATCCGGTCGTAGGAGAAGTGCAGCACCATGTTGGCCCCGTGCCAATACCGGGAGACTCCCAGGCGGGGGCTGACGGCATTCTGATCCAGCAAAAGGTGGTAGTGGTCCCACCGCAAACCCGCTGTCAGGCTCCACTTTCCCAGGCGCATGTTGTCTTGAACGAACACAGCCTGCTCATTGTCGTGCCCTCTGCTAAAGAAACTGAACGAACCAGGCGTTCCGGGGCCAAACTGAGTGAAATCCGTGATGGTGTCGCTAAAACCTTCATGAAGGGGGGTAAAGTCCGCCTCCACCCCGGCTTTCCACTCCTGCACGTTGTGGTGAACCGCCAGGATGGCCTTCATGTACTCCTCATGAAACGCGCGCCGCTGAGAAGCGATAATGGGGGTGGAAAGTGCATTGGACCAAAAGTCATCCGAATCCTGCCGTAACAGGGCGTGGAAATCGCCCACGACATTGGCATTGAAGATGTGCTGGAACGACAAAATGCCCATAAATTCCTGGTTGCTGCGATCCTGCCGCTGCCCCACTGCCTCCTGCACCTGCTCATTCGGAACCTCGAATCCGGACCGACCGTGACGAATGGTCGCGCTTAGCCAACTGCGATCAGTCAAATCAAGGTCATAATTCACGGCAAAGTCGGACGTTGTGCCAGTGTTGGTGTAGTCCTGCGGGACGACTGGATTCCCGTACCAGTCCGTGGTTCCGCCAGCGCCGCTGATACCCAGTGTATTTTTCCCCCAGCCGTATTGCGCCAGTCCGTACCCATTTGCCGATGCCAGGCTGCCCCCTGTGGCCACCACTTTACCGTGCCACCCTCTGCGGGAATCCTTGAGGGTGCTCATCTCCACCACGCCACCCATTTTTCGGCCATATTCAGCGGGAAAGTTGGCGGTGTAGATGCCAAGGGATTGAACATCATCCGCATCGATACCAGGTCCAAAGCTGGGCGAACGGTTATCAGTCAGCGGAACCCCGTTCACCACATACTGTGTTTGGTATTCGGAGCCGCGGGGGTGCAAAACGGCATTGCCTTCGTACAACCAACCGGGCTGCGAGTTGACAAGGTCAACAACCGACCGGCCAGGGATGGATGTTTCGCGGGTTTGAATGGTCTGGGAGCCGATTCGATTGATGTCGCCCACCCGATGGGGATCGATCACGGTGGCTTGGCCGTTCACCACAATGGCCGTAGTGGGAAGAGCAAGAACAAGCCTGACGTCATACTCAATCGGGATAACCGAGCGGATCTCCAAAGAACCGGCAAAGGACGCCAGGCCCTGACGTTCGACATGAATTTGATAGACACCAAAGGGCAATAGCTTGGCATCAAGAATTCCGCTAGCATCAGTCTCATACGTGTTGCTGAACTGGTTCACCTGACTAACCAGCCCCACATGGCTTCTTACTCCCTGCCCTGTGGGATCGCTAACCTTAAGCCTTAACTCTCCCATGTTGCTTTGGGCACAGAGTCGGACAGGGACGAGGAACAACGCCAAAAGCACACTCAAGGCGCACCACCACCCGGTCACCACCTTGATGTTTCTGCAGCTTATGATGACGCCAGCAGGGAGCGTTTCTTCAAGTTCGCGCCGCAGATTCACCATACCATCTCGAATGCTTGATCCTGAATTTCGACCAATCGCTGATTCTTCACTCTCTAATAATATACCTGGAACGATCGTTTTAATTCTGAGCCGATGGGCCGCATGCCATCAGCCGAAACGGGCCCAGAACGCGCAAACGTCAATTTCCGCTCCCGCGCCCCACCATCCTTCCTGGCAACGCAATCAGGGTTGTAGAAAATGATGATGGAGTTATAATAGCCGCCGGATCGTGGATGTAAACTGCACATCTCCTTGGTTTCTGTTGCCGAAGGGTAAGCAACTCCCAATTGAGGGATGATTTGGTCAGCGCTGGAGTGAGGCTGTTTGCCCTTATCCCGAATAATGAATCGCAGAGCAGAAGCAGAACACCAGAGATGGATGGCCCTGAGTGGCTTCATGGATTGGTACTCGCCACAGGAGGGGATTTTGCGACCTTCCGAATCGGAATTGACTCCCCCCCATCTTTTGAGCTTATACCTAACAGACCCGTCATGCTAACGACGACAGGTCAAATGGTCATTACATATGCGACCGAAGGGTTGATAGTGAGATAACGGAGTTTTACCGCCTCACCCTCAAGCTGCCCGAGCGTTTGGACAAGCCACGTGATTTGCAATTAGATGTAGTTGATGCAAATGGAAAGGCAAACAGTCATTGGCTCCTCCTTTATCCACACAGATTGGCGGCTTGTCCCCGGTGAGAATTCCGGCTAATAGTCTTCTTTGGGTGTGTGAGGGTATTCGAAGGCGTGATGAGTCATTTAGTGGTGGTGCGCAACTAAATGGTGAAGATCCGGCCAAAATTCTTTCATCTCGTAACTGACGGCGTCCCATACCATTTGAGTTGCAAAAATATTGAGATTGCTGCCCAGTGTTCGGGGCCCGGGATGGTAGGCGTTGGAGATTCCTGCCGCCACGATATTGCCCAGGAATTCAGAGTAGTTGCACTGGTTCTTTCCCGCGTCTGAGCGCGTAATCAAGACTCTTGACCCGGCATACCATGCACGGTGGAGGAAGCCTCCTTGGCCCATCTGATAGAATCGCGGATCTTCGTGTAGCAATGTGGGAAAAACCGCGCTAGTCATGAAGTTCCCAATCGCGTTGTCGGCAAATGCCAACCCGTATCGTTTGGAATAGCCCTTAAGCCCCTGCCTCAATGAGGGATCGGTATTGCTAGCCTGGTTGATGCCTGCCTCAATACCGATAAAGCCGATCGTAACTGGATCGAAAGTGTCCCTGGCAATTAATTTGAATTTTCCTCCAGGTGTCAATGGAGGCAGTGTCGAGGCATTTTCTACTGTCAAGTAGTTGGGTAGCGTCCAGAGGATTCGGTCGTCTTTTGGAACGTTGGGATCCGGAGTTGGGTGGGTTGTGGCGGTGACAGGAGCTTCAGCGAGTAGAGTTTGGGATTGCACTGATGCTGCTGGGGGCTGCGCCTGCGGCGTCTGCTGTGCCAATAGTTTGGGGGGCGGGCCCAATGTGACGGCGAGCAGGGCGGCCACAGTGAAAGCGCGCGGCCAGGCATTTAGTTCAACCATTATCATACCCTCGACCGTTAGTTCTGGCGCACTAGGTTGTACTTTAGTAAGTCCGCTGCCCTTTACGCTGGCAATTTGGAAAGGCTTGCCAAGAATCTCCACGGTGCAATTGGAACATTTCCGGTGATCTTGTGTCCGGTCACAATTGCTCACTTCTACGAAAAAATTATTCGAGCCACTGACCCTTCACCTTGTCAGTCCTTCGCACAGAACATACAAATCCGCGACCTTGGCGAAGTTGAGTTGGAAGATCTGCATACCTTGACTACAGGTCACCGCTACGCTCGCCGATCAGTTTGCAATGCTTTGCTTGGACTACCCTTGGTGGAGGTATTATGCACCAATTCGAGATAGAATATCGACTATTTTCCAATGGCCCGATAGAATGATTAACCGATCTTTCGCGATCCCGCCCCGGTCACCGCTTCTTCAACTTCTTTTTCGCGGATTGCGACTTGTGTGCGCGATGGGATGCCGCAGTGGGCTTGGGTTCAGCTTTTGCCGCCGCGCTTCTTGCCTGACCCCATTTTGCTCCCGTCTTTACCGGTGTTGGAGGACCTCCTGCATTCGCAGCACCGGCCGCCGGCTTCCCCTTCTGTGCAGCTGTAGGTGGCGGAGCGGCAACAGCTCCTTTGCCCTTCCCTTTCTTGGGCGCAGGGACAGGGGGAGGAGGCGGTGGAGGCGGAGGCTCCTTGATTCCGGCCAGCTCCCGCATCTCCTTCATAAGTTGGGGATGAGACTTGATCTTCCCATCCAGTTGCATCGCGAAGATCTGGGCGATGATGCGCTCAAATTCTGCGCCAGCCTTAACCCCAAGGGCCTGCAATTCTGCTCGCGGCAGCTTGGCACGAATCTCTGGGAATTTAAACAGGAAGCTCTTAATACGGTTCTGCACTTTGGCGCTTTTTGTGCTGGCCAAGACGTAAAAAAGCAGCGGCCGTGGCTGGGGTGAAAGAATTTTATAAACCTGGCTGGGCAACGCAGCCTTGTCGCCACCAAGCACATGATCAAGCTTCTTGGCGTCATGCTCAATGCCGAGCGCCAGCTTGATGGCCTTGGCTTCCCGAATGATCTTTTTGGCAAAGCGTGCTTTGTGCTCTCCTCCCATTTTTTCCACGAGGGAATGGAAATTCAGCAGGAAGGGATCAGCGCCGGGAGCGTTTTGCAAAACATTGCGGATTCGCGCAAAGCGCTCATAGGCGAAATGCACAGAGGTGAGCTTCTTATCAAGCCCGCCAATCAGCTTCCGGTCAGAAAGCATTCTGATGACGCGGTCAGGCTGATCCTCACGCAGGATGGCGGCAAGCTCCCGCGCCTGTTGGTTCGCGTCCAGTCGTTCCCAAGCGCCATCGGCCAGCGCCCCGTCCAGCCAGCGCTGGGTACGCTCGTCGGGGCTAAAATCGAGCCGAATTGCCAGGCGCAATAAACGAAAGATGCGCGAAGGATCGTCAACAAAGCAGCGTGATTGCAGTGCGCGAATCTCACGCCGTTCGATGTCGCCCGCGCCGTTGGTGGGATCCAGCAGGAGTCCGCGCGAATTGGGATGAAGCGAAACGGCCATGGCGTTGATGGCAAAATCCCGCCTTTTTAAATCATCAAAGACCATGGCGGGACGAACCTCTGGCCTCTGCCCGGGTCGTGAGTAGATCTCTTCCCGGCACATTGATAACTCGGCCCGCACGCCACTCGAAAATACGAGTTCAGCGGAGTGGAAATGTTCGTCAAATTCCTGGTAGTCCAGGGTCAGGGAGGGATCTGAAATCGGTTCCCTTGCGCCTCGACTGGCTTTACTGGATTCACCAGTCGGGAGCGCGCGCAGGATTCGTTGGGGTGAACCTTCGACGAGAAAGTCGAGGTCGCGCACCACCTGCTGTCCGTAGGTGAGATCGCGCACAGCGCCACCTACAAGGTAAAGACTTTGCCCGTGCTCGGCGGCCAGGCGGCTGATCAAGGTCAGTACCGCGTACTGTTCCGGGGAGAGCCGGCTTTCCATCAGGAAGTTGTAGTCGCTCATGGCGTTCGGCTTCCAGCGTTCTCCCGTGCCCCAACTTCAGGCTCGCGGGTGATGGGATTGATAAACCTGTTTCAAGCGTTCTTTCAGCACATGCGTGTAAATCTGGGTCGTCGAAATATCACTGTGACCCAACATCAATTGAATCGATCGCAAATCAGCGCCCCGCTCTAACAAGTGCGTGGCAAATGAATGTCTTACCAGATGCGGTGTAAGCTTCGTCGCCAGTCCCGCTCGCCGCCCATATGCCGCCAAAATCTTCCAAAAACCAACACGCGAAAGCACTGTACCCCGCCGGTTCAGAAAAAGCCACGGGGAGTTGCGTTTTCCTGCCAAAGCCGCGCGGCCAGCGCGGATGTAGGCGTCCACAGCCCGCAGCGCAGACTTTCCCACCGGAATCAGACGTTCCTTGTTTCCTTTTCCCAGGCACCGTACGATGCCCAACTCCATGTCAAAATCCGCAGCCCCCACATGCACAAGTTCCGAAACCCGCAAACCCGTGGCGTAAAGCAATTCCAGCATCGCCTTGTCGCGGAGACCGAGAGGAGTGGAGACGTCGGGCTGCAGTAGCAATTTTTCAACTTCATCAGCCGAAAGGTGCTTAGGCAGTGACTGGTCAATTTTGGGAGCCTCGACATCCCCTGTGGGATCATGGCTTAAACGGCCCTCATCCAACAAGAAACGAAAAAAACCGCGAAGGGAGACCAGAAACCGTGCGACAGAGCGGGCACCCAGATCCCGTTCGTAGAGCTGCTTCAGAAAAGCGCGGATGTCCTCGCGATCAACCTCCGATAGGGATTTCCCCGTGCGGTGAAGAAACCCTGAAAACTCGGTCAAGTCTCGGCAGTAGCTTTCGATGCTATTAGCCGCAAGTCCCTTTTCAACCCGCGCAAAGTCCAGAAACATATGCACTTCTGGGATAATCGGAGCGGGCGGCGCGGTGGTTGGAGGCTCGATTTCCACTGGGGTAACCCCCGCGACGACTTGGGGCACGTCAGGGGCAGTTGTCCTGACAGGCGATCGACCTGGGGAGTGGCGACTCGGCATGCCAGCCAGTCTGGAACGAAACGTCAATTCAGATTCACGCAAGAGCCCTTGGATATTTATGTACAGTCCTCCCCAATCGGGTGGGGCTTGCACAGGTGTTCCATGCCCCTTATGTCGAAGGCACCTTTTATCAGACGATTAGGAACCGATTCCAATTACATAGCTCCCTGTCGCCGTTGAAATACTTGACAGGCCCAACTCGCGCCCTATACTAGCACAAGCTATTTTCTATGGCCAAGTGGCATTTAACATAGATTGCACTAATATTAAGAAAAATTAGTCGTGAAGAACGCTTTAACCTCAACCCGGAAGCGCGTCGTCGTCAGAAAGCTCGATAAAGGGCTGGTAAAAGGGTTTCTTGACCCCAAGGGCTACCTTACGTCGGATCTTGAGGTACTTGACCGCGAAGGGCGCTTGGTCCACATACCCATGTTAGAGGTTAAGGGCGTTTTCTTTGTCAGGGATTTTGAGGGCAACCCGGACCGTGCCGAACGCAAGGTCTTCCGTAGCCGCCCACGGCTGGCTGGCCTTTGGGTGCGGATGACCTTTAAAGACAGCGAAATTCTGGAAGCGCTTCTTGCCAATAATCTCCTTGATCTGGATCCGTTGGGCTTCCTCGTAACTCCCCCTGATGTCTATTCCAATAACCTCCGCATTTTCATTCCCCGAACGGCCCTTACCGGCATGGAAGTATTGGGAGTTATCTCGGATGGCGTGGTGAGACGGATGTCACAGCGTGCTGCCCAAGCTCGGGTCCTAAGCACAGATGGTCAACAGATTGGCCTCTTTGGCGCAGCCAATTCAGAGGAAAAGTAATAACAGTTTGAGCCTTCATGCGCAGGTCGGGGCCAATTCTGAACCTGCTTGGCCGACTGGACCAACCCTAAACAAAATCTGTGGCTTAGCGTGGCGGAGCGGTAGCTTGAACGGGGGGCAATTCCATCTTTTGATGGATTGCGTAAAGGACCAGTTCCAATCGGTCGGAAACTCCGACTTTATCATAAATGGTGCGGAGATGGTTCTTTACCGTCTGCTCGGAGATGGAGAGGTGGGTACTGATTTCGCGATTGCGCCAGCCCTGCATCAAATAGCTGATGATGGTTTTCTCACGTTGCGTCAATGTATCCACAGGGCGCGGTGGCGTAGGGGGACCCGCCTCAAGAAGCTTCGCCATGTTGGTAACTTGCCGCTGCGGAACCCAAGTTTCTCCTTGGAAAACACGCCGGGCGCACTTGATGAAAAGTTGCGGATCCACGGTCTTGAGTATCACCCCGGATGCGCCATTGCGAACATGTCGGAGGGATGATTCATCGGATGAGGACGATGAGGTGGCGACAACCTTGCAATGGGGGACGACTTTGGTCACTTCGAGGATCAGATTCGCCTCACTGTCGGACAGGATCTCTTCCTGAATGAAAGCCACATCCGGCCGAAACGCTTCCGCCCGGGCGATTGTCTGGGCGGCATTCTCCGCTTCTCCCACGACGCGAAGATCGTCTTCAACGGCGAGGAGCTTCCGAAGGCCAAGCCTGAAAATGCCCTCTTTATCGGCAACGAGGACGCGTATTTTTCCCTTTAATATCCTGGCTGTTCCCATTCTAGAATCCCGCATCATGCGCTGGGGGCTATGCTTGTCCTGCCCCTTTGCTGCAAATGATTACTGAGGTCACGATCTAAACGAAATGTCGATGCCTGAAGACCCGGGGCAGTAAGACTACTTGGCTTTCTTGCGAGAACCCTTGCCCTCCGGCACAGCTTTTGGCAGCGGGTGCAATTCGTATTCATCGATCACCGCGCCCAACCCCTGAACCTCTCCGCGCCTGTTCCATCTCACCACTCGCCCCTGACACAAAAGCTCCAGCGGCCCCTGGCTTGCTTTGCGCGGAAGCATCACCTTCATTGTAAAAGCGGTTTCACGGGTCAGGCGAACCGGAATTTCAATGAATAATCCGCTGCCGCTGATGTTGCCGGTCTTCCCAACGGCTTGTTTCTGACTGCCGCTACGACTTGTCCACCGGATTTCAACCGGCAATCCCATCGGTATTCTCTGACCTGTGCGACGTTGATTCATGCTTTTCAATACTCCCAGGACGGGCTACAGGAGAAGCTTAGCCTTTTTCCAGCCACCTCGCAAGGGGGTGCCGAGGACGATTCACATTATTTCTTTTGTTGGGGATAAATGAACCGCAAGTCGGGGCGGCGGGGATGGCGGTTCCCGCCTTGATAGCCCCGGCATTCTGATGGGGTACCACTGCCTGGGTGTCCACCCCCCTTGCCTCGGGGCTGGACTTTTTCCAAGGAACCGGCGTCGCGCTATTTCGCCGCGCGGTCTTTCCCGTCCCTTTCATCTTACCCGCCACTTCAGGGGTAAGGAACAGTTGAAGCGAGATTAAACGGACCTTATGTTTCATGCACTATTACCAGCATACCGGCACTATGGTAATACCGTCCAAGGACATGCGCCACAATTTATCAACCTATGTTCAAAGCCCGGGATTAATAATCCGATTCATCACAATTTTTGAAGACCTCTCTTCCGACTCATCCCTCTCCTGCTTCCGTCTTCTGTGGTACGCTTACTTTGTCATGTGATACCTGTGTATCCCTATTTCAATCAGCAGCCCAAATTTTGGCTGCGGGGTCACCTAACAGACGGAGAGCATCATGAAACTTGGCGAATTGGCATCCCGGCTGGAATGCAAATTGGAAGGTGCGCCCGATTTGGAAATCACTGGAGTGGCGGGAATGGACGAAGCCCAAGCTGGCCAAATCACATTTCTCTCCAACCCCAAGTACCTTTCCAAAATTGACGCCACACAAGCGTCGGCAATCATCGCGGGTTCTGAAGTCGACACGCTGGGCAAGCCTGCGCTGCGATCCGCCGATCCCTACATGTCGTTTGCGCGGGCGGTGGAAGTATTCCATCCGCCCCAGAGGCCAGCCGCAGGAATTCATCCCACAGCCGTCATCGCCCCCGATGCCAGGCTGGGACGCAATGCCTCCATCGGCCCCTACGTGGTGATCGAAGCGGGCGTCGAGATCGGCGATGATTGCGTGCTGAAGAGTTTCGTGATGATTTACCCAGGAGTGAAAATCGGCCACCGCTTCCTTGCCCACTCGCACGCGGCGGTGCGGGAGAACGTCCGCGTCGGCAATGACGTGATCCTTCAGAACGGCGTGGTGATTGGCGGCGACGGCTTCGGGTTTGCTCCGCGCCCCGATGGGACATTTTATAAGATCGTTCAGGCTGGAATTGTGGTGATTGAAGACGGCGTGGAGGTTCAATCCAACAGTTGCATTGACCGAGCCGCGGTGGGTGAAACGCGCCTCCACCGGGGCGTCAAGGTTGATAATCTGGTGCAAGTGGCGCATGGCTGCGACATTGGTGAGAATTCCCTGCTCTGCAGCCAGGTGGGAATTGCCGGCAGCACCAAACTTGGCCGGAATGTGATCCTTACCGGACAGGTGGGTGTGGCCGGGCACCTGACCATTGGCGACCACGTGATTGCAACTCCCCAAACCGGGGTGCCCAATGACGTCCGCGCCCATACCACAATTTCCGGATCTCCTGCCGTCGAACATGACGTATGGCTGAAAGCCTCGGCAGTCTACCGGCGCTTGCCCGACATGTTCGCCGCCTACCGAAAGCTGAAAAATCTGCTGGAAAAGGAAAAGCCCTGACCCTGGCAAGCTGAAATTCCCAATCTTCTGCCCAAAGGGCATGGGCTGCGCGTATAGAAGCGAACATCGCCACTTCATAAAGGAACCCGAACACATGATAGTGAATATCAAGGTCGCAAAACTACATCCTGAGGCTCGCCTGCCCCACTACGCGCACACTGGCATCCATGGAGATTTGGCCGCAGATGTGGCGGCTTTGGAAGCGGCCGAACTGGCTCCCGGCGAAATCAAGGCGGTCCGTACCGGCCTTACCTTTGAATTTCCATCGGAGTATGGTGCTCTCGTTCACGACCGCTCCGGTTTGGCGTTGAAAGGCATTTGCACTCTGGCCGGAGTGATCGATCCCGGTTATCGCGGCGAATTGAAAGTTGTGCTGACCAATCTGGGCAAGGAAATCTTTCAGATAAAGGCCGGCGACCGCATTGCCCAATTGCGAATTGTCCGGCGCCTTGAAGTAGAGTTCACGGAAGTCGATGCCATCTCCTCGACAGCGCGCGACGTGCGCGGGTTTGGCAGCACGGGAACGTAACACGAGCTTCTCACTCTTCCAGCGGCGTTTTTTCCGCCGATTTCTGTGACTCTTCAAGCGGCCATTCTTCCGGGTCAAGGCCCTTAAGGATCGCCTGCCGCGTTACCTCAATCAGATCCTTCCTTCGTTCCAGCGAATAATCCGCGGCGGATATAGGGTCGTGAATGGTGATGCGGACATTACCAGGATGAATGGCAAACTGGCCCTTCGGCATGATCTTGCGCGCTCCCGAAACCGAGACCGGAACGATCAGTGCTCCGGCCTTGATGGCCATAACAAATAATCCCTTCTTAAAGGTCTGAAGGCGGCCGTCCGGGCTGCGAGTGCCCTCCGGAAAAGCCATAAACGAATTCCCTGCTTTCATGGATTCCACCGCTTGCTCAACCGCGGCAATCGCCCGCTCCCGGTTCTTGCGGTCGACGGGGATGAAACCGCGTAAAACCATCGCAGGCCCCAACACTGGCACGCGAAAGAACTCATGCTTGGCCATCACCAGGACATCTGGAAGGATAGAGATCACCGCGGGTGGATCGCAGTTGCTTTGATGATTGGGCATATAGATGGCGGCGCGGCCATGGGGAATTTTTTCCAGGCCGTGAACGTCCAGCTTCACTCCGGAAAGCCAAAGCGCCAGCCGGGCGCCATTGACGCCCACATGATAAAGCTTGTCGGTGGTTTGGGTCAGCCAGGCATGAATCAAAAAGGGCAGGCCTACAACGAGGATATAGAGAAAGGTCAGGAAACTTACTATGAAGGCGCGAATCATCGTTTTCCCGTTTGTGGATTAGTGATGCCCTTCAGCCAGCCATCCCGAACTTGCAATTGATCGGCGCTGGGGGAAGGGGCTTCGTCAATTTGAATCGCAATTTCCTCGTTCACGCGGATGCGGAACTTGAAATTGCGTGCCTCGCCCGACCGCACAATTTGGAGATCCACTGTTTGGCCGGGGCGCCAATTCGGCAAAGTCCCATTGGCACTCGCCGGCAGAGGGTTATCGTCTGCCATCGTCACGACGTCCCCCGGCTGCAATCCGGCGCGCTCCGCATCGCTTCCCGAATCGACAGAATCCACCTCCAATAGACCGCCGGCATTCCGCGATGCGGAAAAGCCCGGCACGGGCAATCCCGACATGTGGGACGTCAGGCTCAACCCGGCATAACCCAGGTAAGTGGAGAAATCGAGCTCTTGGGTTCCGCGCACATCGTCGGCAACAAAGCGATTCATATCGAATGCGGGCGCGAGCTGGGCCACAATTGCAGTAAGGTCCCGCAGCGCATAAAAACGGCCTGAGCGGCCAAAATCCTGATTGAGGCGGCGCATCACGTCGTCCAATCCTACCTGATTATGGGTCGAATGTCGGATGCCGAGATCCAATAGGTAGCCCAGTAATTCCCCTTTGTTGTAATAGGAAATGCTGCGGCTCATTCGATTATAGTCCGCGTACTTCTCCAGCCAGGCTTCCCTGCCTGACATCTCGGCGCTCTGAAATCGGCGGCCGTTATGGCTTTGCAGCACCTGGATGGAGCTTGAGATGCGGTCATAAAATGTCTTTCGATCGATCAGCTCAGCGCGCAGCAGGGCCAACTCCGCATAGGTGTTGGTGACGCCTTCGCAGAACCACAAATCCCGCGTGTCATTGCCGTTAATGTAGTCGATAGGCTCCAGTGACAGCGGCCGGATGCGTTTAACATTCCACAGGTGGAAGAACTCGTGGGCTGTGACACTTTCCAAATAGCCTTCGTTGTTGCGAATGTTGGCGGCCGGAATGGAAATTGCGGTTCCGTCGCGGTGCTCCATTCCACCCGTCGATCCGCCTCCACGGGGAAATTGAAGAATAAACGTGTAACGGCTGAAGGGAAGATCCTGCATCAGCGTGGTCTCTTCGCTGGTGATCTTCTGCAGGGAATCCAGAATGCGCTCCGGTGAATAATCCTCTCGATTGGCATCGATGATCAGCCGAATGGTGGCGCGCTTCATCTCAGTGATCGGGGCGCCATCGGGAAGGAAGCCTTGCGCATAGGAGAACTCTTCAAAATGGCCAGCATCCACAGGGCTATCCACCAGAGCGTCATAATTCGCGGTTTGGAACTCATTGCCATCGCCCTCAAGAAACGTTGCCAGTTTCCATCCGGTGGGTAGCTGGAACTTGATATGCACGGGCCGCTGACGCTCGTGCGGCAGGTAGAAGAGCACCATCGCCAGGTTCAGAAAGGCGTGGTCACTGTCCAGAATGCTGTCAAAGGGGCCGTCTTCATTGGCGTAAACGGAATAGTGGAAGGTCAGGCTGTTGCAGCCCTTCGTGGGACCACGCCAGGTGTTCAAATCGATGCGGTCCAAATCGACGGGTTGGCCGTCACACTCCCCCTTCACCTCTTCCACGTCCTTTACGAAGTCGCGAGTCTGATAAAGCGCGTTCCAAGTGGGAATTTGGATTGCCGTGCCCATGCCGGCTTCGGGAATGGTCATCGTCACCTGTACCAGATGGGTTCCAGGAACGCTCAAATTCACCAGATAATGGATGGGCTGCGCCGCCCGAGCAACGCACGGAACCAAGAAAAGCAGGATCAACAGTAAAGGTTGACGTTGAACCACCTGCCGCAATCCGGCACTGCGCGTTTGGGAGGATGAGGTGTTATGAGGCATTCCAGATAATTCCCGCGTTCCAACTTTCAAGTCTAGTCAAAGTCCCAAGCATCTGACCCATCAATATAACATCCCGCTGCTTGGAGTCATTTCCCCAAAATTTCCTTATTCGCGTCCACCCAGGTTGAGAAAGTTCGCGGCGCGACTAATCCGCCGGGCAAACAGTTTGTCCATCGCCCAAGGCAGATGGGTGATGGGCGCTTCGAGGCTAGGAAGACGCTCCGCCCGCGATCGAGAGGAATTGACATTTTGTTCATGAGCGTGCAACTTGTTTTGTTTTCATCAACATCTTGGCAAGCGACGTGCAAGTAGTTGTGCTTTCATGAACATCTTGACAAAGCAATTCTCGGACATTTTTTCTATATATGTTTTCAATAACTTGGTGGCTTTGCACCCCAAAAATTCACCCCTTTTTTTGCGGGCCGTTTCCGTTGTTGAGTTTAATAAGGTGTTTTTTTCAATGACATAGATTTTTGAGAGAGTCTCTTCAATTTCGACTAACCCCTTTTGTTTCATATACATCTTGGAAAGCCGCCGCCCTTCCTTCTCTCGCGTCTTCGAACTCTCGCATAAGTCCTTTTCTATTAATTGGATAGAGTTTATGACGTCTTGTCGCCAAATGCTAACCCCTTTTGTTTTCTGACACATCTTGGCAAGGCAGAGGCATCGGATCGTCGTGCCTTGGAGCCATCGGGCCATCGCTTTTCCAAAACCGCCAAATTTCGGACCGGCTTCGGCGCGCAAATCCGGCGCCGCAATGGGCGCTGTCCTTCCTCGCGCCGCGGGGCCACGCGCCCTGGGCGGGAGGCTGAAAGCATGGACGCTGCCTCCCCCCGGCCACGCTGGAGCCTCGTGGTCTCGCCACACCACGGGCGCCGAAACGCCTCACATCCCCGGCGTTAAGCGCTCTGCCGTGACGCGCGCCGCCCCCAGATGATAGACTAGCTCATTAAACCCATAGTTTGTCAACAAAAATCGGCGCAATATTCCCGCCGGGAGGAAGAAATCGTTTCCAGGACCGTCAACTTGTCTTTTTTCATTTCCCACCGGGAGGAACCGGTCACTTTGGAACTGCGAATTATGGAATGTGACGATTCGCGAAGCTCCCCTATTCCCCCGGTCCACATCCCTTTCGGAGCCAAATTTAGGGAGGGGTTTCACACTGTTTCCAGCGCACAGACTATCCAATCTTCATTCTTGCTTGGCCATGCGCGTGACGCGCCCCAGTGGTAAATAAAATCTATGACGAAAGGACGGTAAGATCATGGCAACCCTCGCTTGGTCTCAATGCCACGCCGTGGAAAGCATTCCCGGTAAGCATAGCGGTGCGTGGGTGTTTAAAGGCACGCGGATGCCGGTAGCCACCGTGTTCGAGAACCTTCAGGATATGAGCGTAGACGAATTCGAAGTGATGGTAACTACGGAGAAGAATCAGCGAAACCATACGAACCGCAAGCTAGCTATTGTTGTCATAGGCCATGGACGCTGGAGGCTTATGAAGCCGCATGTGGCGGAGATTGCGGCCGCGGTAAACGCCTCTACCCCGGGCAGCTATGCCGAGGTATTTATTCCATTCGAGTGATGCCCCTCAGAACCTGTCGCGCATCAGACCTGCTCGCGATGTCTGCAGCTGATCATTATTCACACGGGACGTGCGTCGCCCTTACAAAACAGGTTCGCCTATCCTTGCCCTTCAAAGGCTGGGCTTCCGGAAGATGACAATGTAAATTGGGTGGAACGCGTTGCGGGGGGGGCCAGTTCGTGCTGGCACTGACAACCTTGAAACCAGCTTCCATAAGCTCGTCGATCAGGACTTTCTGTGGCACACCATGTCCAATGCGGTTTTCGGGAACGCCCTCGACTCTCTTCGTCCCGGGAGGCGGCTCGGTATCGATCACAGCCAGCAGTCCGCCGGGTTTGAGGGACCGAAACAGGCTTGCGTCGATTTCGGCAGGCTTCGTGAAGTGATGATATACGAGCCGCATGAAGATGGAATCGCAGCAGTCGGGCGGGAGATTCGTCTGCGACACTCCGGCTTGGATGGGAAAGATATTCGTAGCCTTCTCCGCCAGTGTTTTGAGAAGAGCCAATTTCTGGGGATCGAGCTCGGTGGCATAAACCCTTCCCGTTGCGCCCACTTGCCTGGCCGCGATGAGGGTCAGCTCTCCCCGTCCCGCGCCGATATCGGCCACGACGCTGCCGTCATGCCAGTTCAGCGCCAAGGCCAGCCGGTCACCCTCTTGCGAATAGGTATTCTCTTCTGCAAGGCCGGCACTGATTATTAACGCGCTAAAGGCCAGCCCGACGATGAGTATTTGGCGTCGCATATTGACCAGAATGTGTCCTTTGAAATTTTGGCGTAAGCGGACTCAAGCCCCCTTCAGGCCTTGGCTTGTGAACCTGGCCGGAATTTCCAGTAATACAGGGCCGCGCCCACGGCGATCGTCAGCAGTCCAAGGGCTGATTCTTTTGGCTGTCCTGAAACCGTGTAGATGAGCATCCAGACGCTCGCCACGATGAACAGTCCTGGCGCAAGCGGGTAGCCCCAATTGACCACCCCGAGTTTCCTCCATCCTGCCCGATGGCGAAGTCGAATCATTCCTGCCACTGCCAGGGCGGCAAAGAAGATCAGGGCGAAGGCAATGTAGTAAACCAGGCTCTCAAACTGCGCGATCAAAATCATCAGGATGGCTGCGAGAGCTTGGAAGATAATGGCGTACATCGGCGTTCCCCACTTGGGGTGAATCCGCGCCGCGATGGGAAAGAAGCAACGGTCCGCCGCCATAGCGAAGTAGACGCGCGGCCCCGCGATGACCATGGCGCTGACGCAGGAGAGCAATCCCACTGACATGATGGCACTGAAGAAGTTGCCCCCGCGCAGGCCAAAGAGGGCGCCGGCGGAAGCTTCTCCAATTGCCACGACGCCCTTCATCGATTCAAGAGGCAGAGCATACACATACGCCATGTTCAAGAGCAAATAGAAAACAGCGACGGTAAGCGTCCCCGCCACAAGCGAGGCAGGTATGGTTTTTTCGGGGGTTTTCATCTCTCCGGAAACGTAAGTGGCGGCGTTCCAGCCGCTGTAGCCGAACATCACGAAGATCAGAGATACGGCAAACTGCGCGGGCAGGCTGTGGCTGGAAGTTCTGGCCGTGACTTGGGAAAAATGGGCCATGCTTCCGTGGCCGACGGCAAAGGCAAAGCCCAGGAAGAGCGCCAGCACGCCCAGTTTGAGGGCGGTAATGACGTTCTGGATCCTGGCTGCCAACTTGAGCCCCACAATGTTAATAATGGAAAAGACCGCCACAATGCCCGCCGCCAGCAGATGACCGTTGCCGGTGTGGAACCACCCGCTGGCCGCACCGGAATTGGCCGATGCGCCGGTCACAGCAAACGAAGGGAAGAAATGTGCGAAATAGGCGGAAAAAGCCAATGCCGCGGCAGCTATGGGTGCGGCGAAGCCCGCAAAGAAGGAGATCCAACCGCTGAGAAATCCCCATACGGGGCCCCAAGCCTCACGCAGGAAGATGTACTCACCGCCTGACTTCGGAATATTTACGCCCAGCTCCGAATAACAGAGGCAGCCGGCAACAGCGATGATGGCGCCCACGACCCAAATCCCCAAAACGAGCGAGGGACGTCCCAAATCACCGGCCAGGAATCCAGTAGTGGTGAAGATGCCGGTACCAATCATGTTGGCGATAACAATGGCCGTGGTATGGCTGAATTCCAATTCACGGCGAAGAGTAGGTTGAGCCACGCGGTGGTTCTCCAAGGGTTATGATTTTGTTTGCGCTCATCAGAGGGCGTTGGCAGGCCGCTTGATCCCCAATAATGCGCCCAAACACAGCCTAGGGTGTAAACGCCGGAAGTGCAAGGGGGTTTGCAGGTAACTGTTTGGAGGTATCCCTTTAAACCATCAACTATAACCTGTTCCCTTCTCTCACATCTCGACAACTTGCCCGGATGTCGGTAGAATCCAAGGCATGCGGAAATCAACTTATCGCTATACAGTTCCTCTATTTTCGGCAGGATCCTTGCTGATGATGGCAGCGCTGTTCTATGTCAATCCGACGCCGTCGGTCGTCGCACAACCGGCGCAAGGAGGACAAGGCATCGGCAATGCCACCCTTTTGCGCCAAGTTCCATACGTTCCAACTCCCCAAGACGTCGTGGAGAAGATGCTGGAACTTGCCAAGGTTAAACCCGACGACGTGGTATATGACTTGGGCTCGGGTGATGGGCGCATCGTTATTACCGCGGCGCAGAAATACGGCGCACACGCCGTGGGAGTGGAAATTAATCCTGACCTCTATCGTCAATCGAGCGCACGCATCACGGAATTAGGGCTGGACGGCAGGGCGCATATCATCTGTGAGGACATGTTTGACGTCAGCCTGAAGCACGCCACCGTCGTGACCATGTACCTGCTAACGTCCTTCAACGAAAAGATGCGGCCCAAGCTGGAACGGGAGCTGCATTCCGGAACGCGCGTCGTCTGCCATGACTTTCATGTTCCAGGTTGGGATCCTGACCAGGTGGTGGACGTAACCTCCAGGAACGATATTCCTCACAAGATCTACCTATACGTGCGGCCGTAGTTCTTTCACTTGCCTGGAGTGTAAAGGTATTTCCCGCTCATCACCCGCGCCGCAGGACCTGTCAGGGTGACTTCGCCCCCTTCTGGCCATGCCACCTCAAGGATGCCCGCCTCGGTCCGCACGCGCACGCGACGATTGGTAAGACCGTTGAGGATGGAAGACACCGTAGCGCCGCACGAACCCGTCCCCGATGACATCGTGTGGCCGACTCCGCGCTCCCAGAATCGCACTTCAATTTCATTCTGCGAAACCAGGCGAACAAACTCCACATTGGTACGATTGGGGAAGTGCTCGCAGAGCTCGATCTCACGGCCAAGCCGCAGCCAATCAACCGATTCGAAATCTGCCACAAATACGCTGCAATGGGGATTTCCCATGGATGTTACCGTGACGGGCAAATCGCCGCGATGAGTTTTGAGCGGGAAGCGCAGAATGGGAGACTCTGTTTCCGCCGGCATAAAGGGAATTTGTGCAGCCTCCAGGATAGGCGCCCCCATGCGCACGCGGAACATCCACTTCCCGGCACCCGACTTCCCTTTTTCCAGCGTCTTCACCCCGGAGACGGTTTCAATCTCAAGCGATATCTTTTGCGGCTTGCGCTCAGCCAGAAACGCTCCGGCACAACGGATGCCATTGCCAGACATCTCCGCTTCACTACCGTCAGCATTGAAGAAGCGGATGCGCGCGTCGTGCCCACGCAACTCGGGTTTCATGACCACGATCAGGCCATCGGCCCCCGCGCCGGTGTGGCGATCAAGTATCTTGCGTGAGAAGGCGGGAAGCGCGGATGGAAGGTTTTGGGAAAACGCGACAAGCCAGTCATTCCCCATCCCATGGTATTTTACGAAAGGAATCTGTTTGGTCATATTGGAAATGGCCTTAATTGGCTAGGTCGCGGTGCAACGATCCACCGGCAAAAGCGGGATTCGTCCACCGTCAGATCTTTCGCAGCCGGTAAATTTTGAAGCTGCCTTCGCCCTGAAATGTTCCCTGGTCTACGACTTCATAATTCTTGAATGCCTGGGGATATGCCTGCATGAGGGTATCGACGGAATCGCCGTCGCCGCGAATAATCCACTCCACCCACTTTTCCGGCTCCGTCTGAAGTCTTGCCCAATATTTTCGGTTCAGATTGCTGAGAGTATTGCGAAAATAGATGCCAGCCTGGGGCATTACGCAGGGCCACTTCCCCGACGCCACCAGGACGCGCTTACCATCGTATCGTCGGCGCAGGAAGTCGATGATAGCCCGCTGGCGCTGGGCACGGCAAGGGCTATTGCGGATGCCTTCCTTCACCACAAGCAATTCACGCGGACCCGCGGCCGTCAAGTGCGCAAACTGCACTCCCAGCACCGCCAGGAAAAACACCAACAAGGTTATGCGCAGCCCCCTTCCCAGGCGCGGGGAAAATACAAATGATGGAAACAGAGCCACCGCCGCAATCATCGCCATGCCATATCGCAGGTTGTAATGCGCATGGGGGAAAAGCGTCGGCACATAAAGGGGGACTGCGGCATGCGCCATGGCTTGAATATAGAATGGCAGCGGCACCAGAAAGAGCACGGCAACGACGGCGCGCCGGGAATCGCGCAGACTGGCAAACCAGGCCACCACGCCCAGGAGGGCCAGTTCCAGCGCGCAAATGCCGATCACGAGTTTCATATCCTCCAGGTAATAGCGCGCGGAAACGAGCAAGCTTCCATCTGTGGGATAAGCAAACGCGGTGGTGGCCAATTGATGGGCGTAGATATCCCTCGCCGAGCCGCGGCCATTATAGAACTCAAGCGGGTTTTGGAAACGATAAGCATTGTGCATCAGCCACAGCAGCGGCCCCGTGCCGGCGATGGCTGCGAAGAGCGACGCCCGAATGAGTCGTTGCCGCCACGGGAACGGGTGGATGAGAAATACCAGCCCTGCGGCAAAAGGCAGAACGTTCCACCCCTCGTAGCGAGTGAGCGTTCCCATCAAAGCTGCCACTGCCGCGCCCGCCAATGCTTTCCACGATGCCGATTGCGAATAGCGAAAGAGCGCGTAAACGACCAGCACCGACCACAAGAGCGCTAGTGGTTCCGTGAGCGGGGTGCTGGCAAGATAGAGGAGGTTGGGGCACAGGAGGATTCCAGCCAACGCCGCCAATCCTGCCGCCAAATTGCGATTAATTTCGGCCCCCAGGCGAAACATGAGATAGGCGGTTAGCGCAAACGCAGCGGAAGAGACCAGTCCACCCGCCAGTCCGGTGCGCCAGAGGAAGTCGTTGATGGCCAGCGGTGCGCAAATCAGGTGGTAAAGTGGCAGCCAGACACTGCCAATTTCTTCGTAGCCAGGGGTGATGGAGTCAAAGATGCGGCGGGCGCCTTCCATGTGGGCCAAGCCGTCGCCATAAAGATTGGAGAGGCTACGCGTATAGAAAAAGCGCAGGCTGGCGCAGGTTACTCCCAGAATGAGAAACGCGACGGCGCCGTGAGCGAATGCAGGGATACGCCAAGGCACTGGATCACATTCGCGGAATTCGACGGAAGGCTCATGCATCAAAATGAGTCAAACTCTTGATTTCGCGGTAGCGCGATTCAATTTCACCCGGGGTTAATCGCAGGAGACGGCCCACACCGAATTCTTCCACCGCAAAACTACCCATGACCGACCCATACACAGCAGCGCGGCGCAGGTTGGCGTCGGAGAAGTCGCCGCTACGAGCAATGTGGCCCATGAATCCGCCGGCAAAGGTATCTCCCGCGCCGGTGGGATCGAAAACCTCATCCAGCGGGAAAGCCGGAACTGTGAAAATTGAATTTCCACTAAAAAGCGTCGCGCCGTGCTCACCGCGTTTAATAACCAATATTTTGGGGCCGAGCTTTTGAATGATTGCCGCAGCTTTCTTCAAGTTGTTTACCCGGGAGAGCATCCGGGCTTCGCCCTCGTTAATGAGCAAAATTTCCACCGTCGCGAGTACTTTAGCCAGTTCATCCGGCATGCCTTGAATCCAGTAGTTCATGGTATCAAGGGCGCTCGCAGTAAGGTTGGGAAGTGCCTGGCGCACATTCAACTGCAAGACAGGCACGATATTGCCAAGAAAAAGGAATTTCGAATCCAGATAAGCCGTGGGAATTTTGGGGACGAAGCTTTCAAACACATTGAGCTGGGTGTCAAGCGTGTGTGCCTGATTCATATCCCCCGCGTATTCACCCTTCCATCGGAAAGTACGTCCGGGAACCTGTTCCACGCCACGCGTATCAATGGACCGCTGGCGAAATACCTTAAACTGCTCTTCACCAAAATCTTCTCCCACCACGGCAACAACTGAAACGGAAGTGAACCAGCTCGCCGTGATGGAAAAGAATGTTGCCGACCCACCGAGAATTTCCTGCACATCGCCGTAAGGCGTACGAATCGAATCGAATGCAATAGAACCAACTGCCAATAAGGACATAGGGATTCCGTTAACCTCAGGAGAGCGGATTGAACACCAGCTATTTATTTCAGGTACTTGCCCACCAGCAGAGCCAGCTTCTTCCTGGCTGCGGTAGGAATCTTCTTGCGATCGCTGAGGATCGCGTGGGCAAGCGCAGAAGCGCATTTGCAGTTACGCTCCTCAGGGAGAGAGCGCACCGCTTGCCGCACAATCTTCTGGGAATTTTCGACGTTGCGGGAGAGATAGTCAAGGACTTGAGTAACTGTAACGGCATCGTGCGAAGGATGCCAGCAATCGTAGTCCGTCACCATGGCAAGGACGGCGTAGCAAATTTCCGCTTCACGCGCCAATTTGGCTTCCTGAAGCGCAGTCATACCGATGATATCCATACCCCACGACCGGTACAGGTTCGATTCCGCCTTGGTGGAAAAAGCCGGACCTTCCATGCAAAGATACGTTCCGCCCTTGTGGACAGTCACGGCGGTGCCGGCGCACGCTTCAGAAAGCGTGCTGACAACCGTGGGGCAAACAGGAGTATCAAATCCGACATGCGCGACCAATCCGCCCCCAAAGAAAGTGGAGATGCGGCCACGAGTGTGGTCTACAAACTGAGCCGGCAGGGCCATGTCGGTGGGGCGGTAATCCTCACGCAAAGAGCCCACGGCGCTGACAGAAATGATCCGTTGCACGCCCAACTTTTTGAAGCCATAGATGTTGGCACGGAAATTTAACTCCGACGGTGTGATCAAATGTCCGCGCCCATGGCGGGCGAGGAATGCCACCTGCCGCCCCTCAAGAGTTCCCACAATGTAAGCGTCCGAGGGCTTTCCGTAAGGTGTGGTGACACGAACTTCGCGGGCCTTTTGCAGGCCCGGCATGCTGTAAAGACCGCTCCCCCCGATGACACCAATCTGTGCTTTGGCCAAACTTCCTCCTATCCCCTCGCGGGGCGAGATTCGCAAGACTACTCTGCCGGCTGTGTGGAAATTCGACCGTCGACTCTAACCACGCGCGCCCAGGGAATGGATGGGTCATGGGCGAAGATAATCACCGCATTTGCCTCAGCCAGCTCAGGCAGCATGCGCTTCTTGTTGGCCAGCGTTTCCAATGGATAGAGGTCGAAGCTGGTCATCCACGGGTAGGGCAGATGAGAGTTCGTGGGCACCAGATCAGAGGGGAAATACGCTGTGCCACCCTCAGATTCCACCCGGACGCATTGCATGCATCGTGTGTGCCCTGCGCCCACCTCCACGCGCACGCCCGGAACGATTTCTGTGTCGCCATCCAAGAACTCTGTTTGTCCCACGGCCGCGGCGAAGAATGGTTCAATGTAGCTGGCGCGATTGCGCTCCGTGGCATGGTGTGCGTCTTCCCACTCACCACGCTGGATCAGGTAGCGCGCCCGGGGAAATGTGGGCACCAGTTTGCCGTCATCGCTTCGAACATTCCATCCGCAGTGGTCAAAGTGCAAGTGTGTATTGATCACAATATCGATGTCCTGCGGCTCCAAGCTCAACCCGCGGAGTTCATCGAGGAGTGTGCGGGACCGATCGATGCCGTAAATCTCGATATATTTTGCGTCGAATTTATCTCCAATACCCGTTTCCACCAAAATGTTTTCATGGCCCGTCTGAATCAACAGGCAGGTCAATCCCAACCGCAAGCGATTGCGGGCATCGGCAGGGATTCTTTTCTCCCACAGCACCTTGGGAACAACTGAGAACATCTGTCCGCCATCAAGATGGAAGTGTCCATCGGAAAGAGCGTGCAGAGTATAGGCGCCTAATTTCATGATTCCTCAATCAATTCAATCAGTACCCCGGCAATGCTCGAGGGGTGGAGAAAAGCGATGCGCTGGTTGTCGGCGCCCACGCGTGGCTCCCGATCAATCAAGCGAACACCGTCGCTCCCCAACATGCAAAGTGCACCCGCTAAATCAGGAACGGTGAGTGCCAGATGATGAATCCCCGGGCCGCGTTTGGCGATAAATCGCGAGATGGGGGAATCCTCAGACGTGCCTTCCAGCAGTTCCAGACAGCTATCGCCAAGATGGAAAGAGGCAACGCGCACCTTCTGTTCCACAACGGTTTCTTCCGCAGTGGGCGCCTTGCCGATTAGCTTCTGAAAGATCGGGACAGCGCTGCCGAGTGATTCCACCGCGATGCCCAGGTGATGAATCTTCAATCCGGCCGTGGGCGAAGGCGATGCGACCGACGAACCTTCGCCCGATGGAATTAGCGCCGCAATGATTTCGTCTACAACCTGGTGTGGATCCTTATGATGCGAAACCAACTCAGCAACCTGCCGGTCAAGCAATCCATTTTCAAGAAGCCCGGCAACGGCTCTTTCGAAAAGCGTTTGTCGCAAAAGATCCAAAAGTCGTGAGCGCCAATGATCCTTGCGGCGCCGTCCCGAAACGCCACCTTTTTGGCTGAAATCGTGAAACGCGTCAAGAGCCTTCACCAGTTCTTCAAGGCCCTGCCCCGTAGTGGCAACGGTCTTGAGGATGGGCGGCTGCCAACCATCGGAGCACGTTGCCAGCGAAAGCATTGCCGTAACTTCCTGCTCAACACGCTCAGCACCAGGGCGATCCACCTTGTTGATGACATACAGGTCGGCGATTTCCATCACGCCAGCCTTAAAGGTTTGAATATCATCGCCCAGGCCCGGTACCAGCAGCAAAACCGTTACGTCGGCAAGGCGCGCCACTTCCACTTCATCCTGCCCAACGCCGACGGTTTCAATCAGGATAACTTCGCAACCGGCCGCGTCGAGAATAGTTACCGCATCCTGAGTTGCGGGAGCAAGGCCGCCCATCTGCCCGCGCGTCGCCATGCTGCGGATGTAGACACCAGGATGCTGAGACAGGCTTTGCATCCGCACCCGGTCACCCAGAATAGCCCCACCAGAATAAGGGCTGGTGGGATCAACGGCAAGAATCCCCACTCGCTTGCCGCGGCGGCGATACTTCTCCGCCAGCTTTTCCACCAGCGTGCTCTTGCCCGCTCCCGGAGAGCCCGTAAGGCCTATGACGCAGGCACGCCCTGATTTTGGAAACAACTCGCGCAGCAGCAGAACCGCCGCAGGGTCCCGGTTCTCAACAGCAGAAATAGCTTGGGCGATTGAACGCCGGTCACCCGCAAGAATCTTTTCCAGGAAGACGTGATCTATCTCGGGCATGGCAACTTTTAGCCGGAAGGGCCGCGGCCCAACCTTTCAGAAGCATTGAGGGAATCCCACGTCACTGCAAATACGTCTCTGGCAAAGGCGGAGCGCTCATTTCTGCCCTTAATTCAGGCTATAACACATCAGAGAGGCCGTCAAGAAAAGGCCGCGTAAGCCCGCGTCCGCAGCCCAACCGTGCTAAGCTAATGGCGGGAATTGGTCAAGAGGGCGCGTGTACAACGCGCGCTCCGGGATCCCCATTCGGTTCAACCCCTAGAAACGACATGACGAACATTTTGGTAAAGTCGCTCAGAATTTTGACCTGGTGCGCGGCTCTTGCCGCGACCACAAGTCTTGCAGAAGGGCGCGAGCATCAATTGCAGACCGCCAAGGTCAGTGTTCATACCGGCCTTGCGAGTTGCCGCGTTGACCTGGACGCGGCCGTCGCAGGCAGCACGGATGCGTACGGGAATCTTGCGCTTACCGACGTTGATCCCGGTGACCATTACATCCATGTGCGCTGTCCCGACAAGCCTGAGGTGGCATTTTTCATTTCGCCCAAACCGGGGGGCGAAGCCCGCATCGGTCCAATTAACGATGAACAGTCGTCGCCAGGGGCGACTGACCCGACCACGGTGGCGGCGAATAAGGTCAAGTTAGAGCAATTAGTCCAACAAGCGGTTCAACTCCGAGGCCAAGCGCGCTTGGATGACGCCGTTGCCGCCCTTCGGGAGGCCATGAAGCTGGACCCGGAAAATTCCGACCTGCACCGCGAGATGGGAATCACCTTTTTACTGTCGAAGGAATGGAAGCGGGCCCGGGTGGAGATGATTGAAGCCATCCGGCATGATCAGACCGACGCAGACGCTCACAATGGGCTCGGCTATGCACTAGAGAAGCTTGGTGATCTCGATGCCGCACTCAAAGAGTATCGTGTTGCAACGCAGCTTGAGCCGGACGATCCCAGCTACCGGACACACTATTTTGACGCGCTGGTGAAGGTCCAACTGCGGCAGCAAGCAAGGAAATAAGGACTCAAGTGCCCAAATTAGGGGGAGGGACGCGGGTTAGGACGCCAATGACTTCCGTGGTGAAACAATCTCGCGCAGGACTTTCAAGGCCCGTTCACAGCCAGCGCGGTCAACATCCAAATGAGTCACCATACGGATAACCGTCGCATCTGTGGAATTTGCCAGAACCCCTTCAGCGGCAAGTCGCCTGGAGATTTCAGGAGCACTCAGCCCCGTGCCAATGACCTCGAAGAAAAGGATGTTTGTGACCACCTTGGCGGGATCAATGCTGATTCCAGGAATTTGCGCCAACTCCCGGGCAAGAAATGCTGCGTTGGCGTGATCGAGATGTAGCCGCTTCGGGCCCTCCTCCAAAGCGATGAGTCCTGCAGCCGCCAACACTCCCGCCTGGCGCATGCCTCCGCCCAGCATCTTTCTGACGATTCGAGCCTCCTCGATAAATTCCTTGCTGCCCGCCAGCAGGGAGCCCACCGGCGCGCCGAGTCCCTTTGAGAGGCAGAACATCACCGAGTCGAACTTACGCGTAAGCTGGGCCACGGTTTTTCCCAAAGCCACGCTGGCATTGAAAATTCGCGCCCCATCGAGGTGTACGGGTAATCCTGCGGCGTGCGCGCGATCAACGATGTCGTCCGAGGTCGCCAACGGATAGACTGAACCACCTGCAAGGTTGGACGTGTTCTCGAGTTCGATCAGGGAGGTCCGGGCGCGGTGGTCATTCCGGCGGCGTATATGGGAGTTGATCAGATCCCAGGTCAGGATTCCGTCCTCAGCGTGAATGGTGCGAGTCACTGCCCCGGAAAACGCTGCGACCATGCCCATTTCGAAGTTGTAAATGTGGCTGCGCTCTTCGCAGATAACCTCTTGTCCGTGATGCGTCAGGACTTTAATGGCCGTCTGGTTCCCCATAGTGCCAGAGACAACAAACAATGCCGCCTCACGTTCAAAAATCTCTGCCGCTCGCTCCTGAAGGCGGTTGATGGTGGGGTCTTCACGATAGACGTCATCGCCTACCACGGCATTGTAAATGGCTTGGCGCATCGATTCGGAGGGCTTCGTCACAGTGTCACTGCGCAAATCTACTAAAGCTGCTGGCATCATTTTTCAGGCTCCTGTCGCTCATCATAGTCTGCAAATATGCTATGCGGAAACGAATTCCTGGAAAATTTCATTGGAGATCAGGAAGGCGTGGGGCGCCAGGCTGACGCGCCCTTCATGGCAAACCAACCAACCCTCGCGCCTCAATCTGTTGATCTTCTCGTCCCAGTGCTTCACGGATTCGAAGCCCCAACGCGCCCTGGCCAAATCCAAATCGACGCCTTGAACCTGGCGCAGCCCGAGGAAGAAGAACTCTTCCACCTGTTCTTCTGACGCCAGCGTTCGCAAGTTGTCAATAGGTGACTCCCCCAGTTCCAATCTCGCGAGGTAACTCTGCACACTGACATGGTTTGACCATCGCCTCGGACCGTCAAATGAATGTGCTCCGGCACCGAGTCCCAAGTAGGGGGCAAGTTGCCAATATTTTCGATTGTGACTGGACTCAAATCCCGGGAGGGCGAAGTTGGAAATTTCGTATTGGATGTACCCCTGACTGGTAAGAAATGTGCAAGCTGCTTCGTATGCGTCCGCCACGAATTCGTCACTGGGCACCATGGCGGCATGATAACGGTCCCCGCCGTGGACCACTTCCCTTCCCAAGCGGCTTTTATCGTCAACCTCAAAAAGGTAGAGCGACACGTGCTCCGGCCGTAGCGTTACCGTGGCTTCCAAACTACGACGAAACGACTCTTCCGTCTGATGAGGGAGGCCAGCAATCAAATCCAGGCTGATATTCTGGAATCCCGCCTTTCGCGCCAGGAGCACCAAGTCAACCGTCTCATCAACAGAGTGCAAGCGCCCCGTTGCGCGCAATTCCTGCTCCTCAAACGTCTGTGCGCCAATGCTCAGGCGGTTTACACTCAGATTCAGCAGAGCTTGAATCAGACTGGCGCTGGCTGAGCCCGGCGTAGTCTCGATCGTAAACTCAACATTTTCGCCCCAATGCAGATTTTCACGCAAAGCGCCGACAATAAGACTCAACCGTTCGGATCCCAGCAAAGCAGGGGTTCCACCGCCCATGTAGATGGAATCCACTGGCTGGGAAAGGATGTCCATCGGGATGCCCAGGGCCGGAAAATGCCGGCGACAGGATTCCGCTTCCCGTTGGAGCATTTGGGTGTAATGGTCGAAAATCGTGCTTCGCTCGACGCTTGAGCTAAAATTGCAGAAGGTGCATTTGGAGGCACAAAAAGGGACTTGGATGTAGACGCCAAGAGTTGACATAGCAGCGGTTTGAGTGGTGGCCGCAGGTATGTGATTCCTGCGGGGAAATCAGATGATCGTGCCAACATTAGCCTGCGACGACTTTGATCATCAACTCCCGGCGGCGCGGCTGTCAAAATCGCAACGGAGATCAGAACTTAAAGGCCTGATGATCCGAGCAATGGACTTGAACCTGTGCGAGTAAATGTTCAAGCAACTCGTATCCGCCGCGACCCAGGAAATAAACTCCACCGACGCGGCGCTCCTGCAAGTCCTTGTGAGGAAGGAGAAAGCGCGAAATCGCCTGGACGTGCCGGACAAGCAGGTCCGAACGGCCCAACGCGGCACGGGTCAATTTGCCGCGCAGCCGCTCCATCTGGTACTTCATTTTCTCTTTGGTGTGTTGAAGTGTATCCAGCAGGGTGGCATCGAGCTTTTCGATATCACCCTGCAAACGGGTCAGGATATGCTCCAGGTCGCGCTCGCTCTGATCAAAATGCTCCGACCAACCTTCGGCAAATCCGATGGCGGCGATTTTCTGGCCCAGGATTTCCTCGCCCTGCCACACATCAGGAAGACTCAATTTATACTTTTCCATCAATCGGTCAGTGCGCGAGTCAAGAAGAGTAAATCCCGCACGAGGGAAAACTATAGGCTGCGGACGGTCGAAGGCATGGTAAATCGACCGCGCCTGGGCAAGATAGGCCAGTTCAGAAGGGCCCGCCACATAAGCCAGGGTTGGCAGGAGCGTGTCTTGAACCAGCGGGCGTAACAGCACGTTGGGGGAGAATTCCAGAGGTCGGTCAGCAAGCACGGATTGAAGTTCGGAATGCGATATCTCCTCCCTTCCATCGATCAGAAATCTCCCATCACGTTGATGCAAAGCCAGACGATCACCATGCCAGGTCAGAAAGACCAGGGTCGAATCCTCCGCCACGTGGACCTGGGCATGATAGCCCTGCTGCAATAGATCACGTGAGCCTTCAAGGACTCCGGCGCGCAGGACTGCCGCCTTTTCGATCGCCTGCCGATAAACTCTGGCACTGAGCCAATGCACTGCCTCATCGAGAGGATCCAGCAAAATTACGCCCCAGCGGCCGAAGAGCCGAGTCAGGAATCGCCCAAAGCTCTCTCCCCATGTGGCGCCGGGAACATAACACTCCCTCAGATCTTGGAGCAGCCGGGACCGAGACTCCCCTTCGGGCAAGGCTGCTTCCAATTGGGCCAGCGCCGCAGTAACTTCCTCAGTGTGCCTGACCTCGCCAACCGGCGAGCGAGGGGAGGGGCGGCTTCCGGAATCGCGTAGCGGGAGAAGATTGAACTCTTCATCCAAGGTGGAACCCTGCGATACTTCCTCTAAATCGTGGTCCTCTGTGGCCAACCAAAAAACGGGCACTGACGATATTCCCTGCTCGGTAAGCGATTGCGCCAGCCGCACCGTGGTGAGAGCCTTATAGAGTGTGAATGCCGGACCGGAAAAGAGGCCCACTTGCTGGCCCGTAACAATCGCGAAGGTTCCCGACTGCCTCAGGCGGTCAATATTTTCCAAGGTCGGTCCCAAACAACCAAATGCCCGATTTTGCCGTACCAGCACATCGGCAATTCCCTTGCGATCAAAGGCGAAATGACTGATTTGCGAGGCAACAGACTGGTAACTTTGAGCGTCGTGAGGTGCCCCGTTGTAGAACCGGCTGACACGGTCGTAGTGGTAGAGATAATCCGTCAGCAGGGCGCTGGAGTGAGGAACCTGAGTATACGGGATGCAAGTCGAAATCATCAGTATTAGCTATCCTACACGGTCTGCTTATCAGCAGCAAGATTTCAGATGTTTTGTCGCATTCTCCGCATCATTGGCTGGAGCACCTTCCCCAGAGTCCGCGGCACTACCATTAGCGGTAGTTTACTGCGAAAGTG